>CAILUI010000081.1 GCA_903837355.1 uncultured Victivallales bacterium | reverse complement strand
TGGTCACCGGCACGGTGAAAGCGTGAGAGCGTGATTGCGTGAGGGTTACGGCGCGTGTGCCGGCCGTCTGCCACGAATCCACGCTCTCACGTTCTCACGCGCTCACCCGTAGCGGGAACCGCGATCTTGGAACAGCCCTGCGACGGCGTCGTGCCGATACCTTCCGCTGCACCCTACCGCGGAAAGGCACTTGACGACAGGCTGAACAGCGCTAATTTGCCTCCAGGAACGAAGGGCAATCCCAAGGCGTCTCTCCGGTGGCGCACATAGCATCAGCCCAGCGCGGGTTCGGCAAGAAGGTGCGGAGCCCGGCTCAGGCGGCACAAACGGCTCAGAGAGGTTTCCCGTATGGTCGCCTTCCTGCGCGTGTTGTTCGCTTCCATGGTGCGCCTGCTGCGGCTCCCCCTTGACCTGCTGTTCCTGGGGTATGATACGCTGCGGATCCTGCTCTGGGTCCTCCTGGTCCGTCCTGTCCTGCGCCGGCGCAACCCTTCCCGGCGCCACCCCTCTCCCCAGCTCTGTTCCCTGAGCCAGCTCCACTGCGGCCCGCGGGAGGGCCCACGGCTCTGCGGGCCGGCCCGCAAGTACGGCTCACCGTGGCTGTACAGCGTCCTCTGCGCCTGGTGCCAGATCTGCCGGACTCCTGGCGCCGCTGGGACCACTGCCGTCTGCGAGCGCTCTGAAGCGTTCACGGTCTCGCCCATTCGCCTCGGGTTGGTCGGGGTGAACTTGCTGGCGGTCTACCTGGTGGTCGGAGCGGCCGTCGGCTGGACCGCCCGCCGCGCTACTCGTACCCGCTACTGGCCCGCCGTGATCACGGCACTGCCGGCCCCGCGGGCCACGCGGGCCACGGCGGCGACGCCGACGCCCGACGCCGGTGAGGGTACCCGGCAGCGCATCCAGGCGATCGTTCACCTCCAGACCGCTCGACAACTCACCGCCAGCGGCCGCACCGCCGACGCCCGCGTCGCGTTCCAGGCCGCGGCCGACCTGGATGCAACCAACCTCGAGGCCCAGATGGGGCTGGCCGAAAGCGCTCTCGCCCTCGACCTCAGGACGGACGCCGAACTGGCCCTCGAATGCGCCTTGCGCCTCCGTGCTGACTACGCTCCGGCACACCTCCTGTTGGCGCGTCTCGAGCGGACCTCGGGCCGACTCGACGCAGCCCTTGAGCATGCCGAGAGGGCGTTGGCAGCGAACCCGCAGAGCCTGGAGGCCAGACTGGAACTCGGACACTGCCATCTGGCCGCCGGACACTACGATGATGCCGCCGAACAGGCGGAGGCGGCGAGCGCACAGACCCCCCGCGAGCCGGGCGCTCGACTGCTGCTGGCCGAGGTGGCGCTGGCGCGCCGAAACCTCAGTGACGCCGAACGGCTCTACCGCCAAACCCTTGACCTCGACCCTGATCTGGCCGCCGCCAAGATGGGCATGGCGCGCCTCCTACGCTGGCGCGGCGAGTACAGCGCCGCCATCTCCCAGGTCAACGATGTGCTGGCCCAGACCCCGGACTCGACGGAGGCAACCCTGGAACTGGTCGAGGTCCACGTCGCCCGCGGCAAGTCCACCACCGCCATCAGCATGCTGCGCGCACTGCGCACCCGGCAACCCGGGTTCTACGCCGGGCGCCTGCGTCTGGCAGAACTCCTCGTGGCCGCCGGCCAGGCCAATGCCGGCTACGTCGTCGCCCAGGAGGTGCTCGCCGATGACCCCGGTAACTGTCCGGCCCATATCATCCTGGCCGACACCTTCCTGCGCAACGGCTTTCCCACCCTCGCCAGCGAACACTGCCGCCGGGCTCTGGCCCAGAACCCCGGCCGGGTCATGGTCATCAAGCTCCTGGTCCGCGCCTACCTGGCCGCCGGCGACTACCCGAACGCCGCCGTGGAGGTCCGCCGCCTACTCGAGCAGCGGCCGGCAGACCTGGAGGCGCAGGTCATGCTGGCCTACTGCCACGAAGGAATGCGGAAGGGCGAAGAGGCGGTGGCAACTCTGGAGGCCGCGGCCGCCGCGTTCCCGGCTTCGGCAGTGCCTCTCAGCGAACTGGGCGCCCTGCACCTGCGTCGGGGCGACCCGACGGCTGCCGCCAGGTGCTACGACCGCGCCCTGACCCGGGCCCCCGACGATCCGCTGGTCCTCAACAACCGGGCCGCCCTGATGCTGGACAACGGCGCGGACAAGGGGCCCGCCATCGAGATGGCCCAGCGCGCCTCAACACTGCTGCCGGGGAATCCCGCGGTGGCGGATACCCTCGGCTGGGCCTACTGCCAGCGCGGCGAGTTCGACCGGGCCGCGGAGTATCTCGTCGTCGCCGCCCTGCAGATGCGGCAGAACCCCACCGTCCGTTACCATCTGGCCGCAGCCCTGTACGGCAAGGGCGAAGTCGCCAAGGCCCGTGACCTGCTCAAACAAGCGCTGGCAATGGGCCCGGAATTCGGCGCGGCAGCAGCGGCGACGGCCCTGCTGGAGAAGATCCGCGCTGAGCACCGCGAGGAGCCGGGCCTGGAGCAACCGTGAGCGCTGCCCGCTGGCCACCCCCGATACCCAGAACCCTCAAGCGCGACGACGGCGCCGCAAGCCCGCCGTCAGGCAGCCCAGGCCCAACAGCACCAGGCTGGACGGCTCCGGCGCATGGGCATAGACACTGCAGATGGAGTAGTCGGCGTTCGCCCGCGGCAACAGCGTGATGCCGATGTAGTCGACGTTGTCCCAGTCTACCGCCGCGTAGTTCGTGAACCTCGAGAAGTCCGCCGTGGTGGTTCCGGAACCACTGCCAGGCGTCAAGCCAATCCAGACGGCGGTGGCACCATAGAGCCCGGTCGCGAGACTCAGACCGCTGCAAATAGTGATGGTCAGGAGATCCTGGTACTCTGAGACGTACCAGTCAATGCCGAAGCCGAAGCCGTCGCCGGAGGGCCCGGTCAGGGAGTAGTTGAGATCGAGAAGGGTCCGCGGGCCGTTGACGCTGTCCGCACCGGAGACGCCATACTCCAAGGTCACCGGCCCCAGCGCGTTGTTGAGGTTGCCGATCGTCAGATCGCCCTCGTCGACGGCAACCGTCGTCCGACCTACCGACTGATTCGTGGCCAACACCGCCCGCCAGCCGCCCGGCACCCCGAGAGCGCCAGAGTCGTAGCGCGCCATGTTGGTGAACGGTCCATTCTGGTTCCTGATCCAGTCATCGGGCGGGACGGCAGTGCTGGTAAAGCCATCGATCAGGAGCGCCTCGGCAGCGGCACCCTGCGCCCACAGCAGACTACAGGCCATCGCCGCTGTCAACAGCAGACTCGCTTGCTTCATGGCACCCTGCCCTCCGCTATTCCTTACCTAACCGAACCTATGGTTAATATGTCTGGTTTCCCCGCAAAAGCAATGGGCGCATGGGATGAATTGCGGGACGACCCCCACCCTGGACGACCCCCGTGGCGACCGTGGTCGCGGTCCGGCGCCGGACCGGAGCTTGACTTCCCTTTGAGCACACGATAGGATGACGTTCGTGAGTGGCGTCGCTGACCGCGCGGTACGGAAGGCTCACGGTCCCGTCGGCGATCTTCCGAGGAGAGCGACATGGTCCTGATCGACCTCATCTACAATCTGGCGTTGCTGGTCGCGCTGAGCGTGGTCAGCGGTTTCGTAGAGGCACGCTGGAAGCGTAGCACGCGGCTCGGCGTGATCCTGCAGGGCGTGGTCTTCGGGGGCGCGGCGGTGATCGGGATGCTGCGGCCCTTCGTCTTCGCCCCGGGGCTGATCTTCGACGGGCGCTCGGTCATGATCAGCCTGTCCGGGCTCTTCTTCGGGCCCTGGACGGCGGCGGTGGCCTGCCTGATGACCATTCCGCTGCGGGTGGCGCAAGGGGGGCCCGGGGAGCCGATGGGAGTGCTGGTCATCCTGGTCTCAGCGGCACTCGGGGTGGGCCTTCATCTACACCGGCGGCGGCAACCGGCGGAGCTGTCGGCCACCACGCTTCTGCTCTTTGGCCTGGTGGTGCATCTGGCCATGCTGGCGCTGACCGTCGCCCTGCCCGCGGCGATGATCCTGCCGGTGTTGAAGCGCATCGGCTGGCCCGTCCTGCTGGCCTACCCCCTGGCGACGGTCCTGATCGGGAAGATCCTGGCGGATCAGGCGGCCCGGGCGCAGTTCCTGGTGGCGCTGCAGGAGAGTGAGCGGCGCTTCCGGGCGGTGTTCAGTTCCAGCTACCAGTTCGCTGGCCTGCTGACACCCACCGGCATCGTCACCGAGGCCAACCAGGGCGTCCTCGACTTCGCCGGGATCACGCTCGCAGAAGCCCTGCATCGGCCTTTCTGGGAGACGCTGTGGTGGCGCGGTGACGAGGCGCGAGTCCGTCAGTTGCGCGAGGGTATCGCCCGCGCCGCCCGCGGCGAATTCGTCCATTACGAGGTGGAGATTCAGGGGGCGGGCCAGGCCACGGCGATCATCGACTTCTCCCTCAAACCGATCCGCGACGAGGGCGGACGGGTGACCATGCTCCTGCCCGAGGGGCGCGACATCACGGAGCGTAAACGCGCCGAGGAGCAGATGGGCAACCAGATCGCGGAACTGCGACGCTGGCACGAGGTCACGCTGGGCCGCGAACAGCGCGTCATCGCGCTCAAGCGCGAGGTGAACCAGCTCCTGGCCAAGACCGGACAGCCGCCGCGCTACGCCCGTGTCGACGGGGACGACGGCACGGCATGAGCCAAAGGCGGTCCACCCACCTATAGTACCCGCCGCCGCACGGATGCGCGGCCACGGGGTGCAGCCCACCGGATGTGCAGGGCTGCGGCGGTCGTCGGAAGGGTTCCCGCGATGGGGGCCACTCCCAGCCACCCGCCTCACCAAAACAGGGTGTGTCCATGTGCTCTGCCAGCGCGCCCCTTGCCCTTCCTGTCGTCCCGCCCAACGGTGATGCCGCGACACCGGTTCCGGCCATCGCCATCATCGTGGTGGCCGCCTACATCGCCGTGCAGATGCTGGCCGATATCGCCAGCCTCAAGATCGGCGTCGTCTTCGGCCTGGCGGTGGACATGGGAACCTTCGTCTACCCCCTCACCTTCACCCTGCGTGACGTGGTGCATAAGGCACTGGGAAAACGCAATGCGCAGGTGGTGGTGATCACGGCCGGGGTGATCAACCTGGGCATGGCAGCCTACCTGATGTGGGTGGCCACCGTGCCCGGCGACCCGAGTTGGGGCTTAGCCAAGGAGTTCTCCGCCATCCTTGCCCCCGTCTGGCGCATCGTCCTCGCGTCCATCGCCGCCGAAGTCGTCAGCGAACTGCTGGACACCGAGATCTACCACTGGTTCGTCACCCGCGTCACGACCCGCCACCAGTGGGCCCGGGTCTTGCTCAGTAACAGCCTCAGCGTGCCCACCGACAACCTCATCTTCGCCGTCGGTGCCTTCGCCTGGAACCTGCCCTGGCCCACCGTCTGGCAAATCTTCTTCTTCAACCTCTGGGTCAAGTACGGCATGACCCTCGTCAGCCTGCCGCTGATCTACCTGCCGGTAGGCAAGCGGATGCAGCGGGAGTAGACGCCGGGCGTCTGGCCAGGCCCGAGGCAGGGAGAAAGCGGCGTCAAGCCGCCGACAGTCCAAAGCTCGGCATGGCAGCCAGCGCAGTGGAACTGAGTCCCGGCATGGGCGGGACTCCTTGGACTGCGGCGGCTTGACGCCGCTTTGGCTGACCGCGACCCTCACAGCGGACCGAGGCCAAGCCGGTCGGCCACCCGCTGCATCGCCTCGTCGGCGGTGAGCAGCACGGCGCCGGTGCGCCTGGCTACGGCCAGATACAGGGCGTCGTAGGCAGATACGTTGTGCTCTTCGGCCAGTTCGATGGCGGCGGCGATGGCGATACCCATACTGTGACAGCATAATAATGTCAAGATCCTGACAGCATTATGCAGTCAGCGAGTCGGCAGCCAACAGGTAGCTCCGCCCGGCCTTGGCCCGGAAGCGCAGTCGGTGCCCGACTGTGGTCGTGCGCACGGGCCGGCCTTCCTCGTCGGTCACGAGGTAGCGCCCGGCGCCGTGCAGCACGGTGCAGAGACCGTTCGCCGTAGCCGTGATCAGCGCACCCTCGAGCCGACCCTTGCGCCAACTGAAGTCGACCACGAAGCCCCCGCGGGCGCGCAGTCCGCTGACCTGCCCCTGCGGCCAGGCCGCCGGCAAGGCCGGCAGGAAATGCAGCTCCCCGTGGTAGCTTTGCAGCAGCATCTCCAACACCGCGGCAGTACCACCGAAGTTGCCATCGATCTGGAAGATGCGCGGCGGATGCAGGTCGAGCAACGAGTCGGTGGCGAAGTCGCCGATCAGATGCACCAGGTGCTCCCAGGCCTTGGCGCTGTCGCCGAGGCGGGCGTAGAGACAGGCCACCCAGGAACGGCTCCAGCCGGTGTGCCCACCGCCGGCGGCCAGACGCCGATCGAGCGCCACCCGCGCCGCCTGCCACAGCCCTGGCGTGCGGTCCGGGTCGAAGAGGTCGCCGGGGAAGAGCCCATAGAGGTGCGACAGGTGCCGATGCTGCGGCTCGACCTCCTGGTACTCGCGGTTCCATTCGAGAAGCTGTCCCGCCGAGCCGACCTGGTGCGGCGGCAGCTTCGCCAGCAGCGCCCGCCAGCGCGCCTGACAGGGCGCGTCGACCCCCAGGATCTCGGCGCTGCGCAGGGCCCGGCTCAACGCATCCTGCGCCAGTTGGACGTCCATGGCCGCCGAGACACACAGCGTCACCGGGTAGGGTCCGCCGCCCTCGATGCGGTTCTCCGGCGATTGCGAGGGCACGATCTGCAGCACGCCGTCGGCGTCCGCCACCAGGTAGCTCTCGTAGAAAGCAGCCACCTCGCGCAGGATCGGGTAGGCTCGGTCACGCAGGAATTCCACGTCGAGGGTGAACTCATAGTGCCACCAGACGTGCTGGGTCAGCCAGGCCGCGGCCCCGATCCACACGGCCCAGCCAAAACTCTCCGGCGTACAGCGGCCCCAGGGGTCGGTCTGGATCGGGAACCAGACGCCCTGGCAGCAGTAGAGATCGTGGGCCGCCTTGCGGCCGTGCGGCACCTGCCGCTCGATGTGCCGGAACAGCGTCTCGGCCGCATACTCCAGACCGAGAGCCTCGGCGGGCCAGAGGTTCATCTGCAGGTTGATGTCGTGGTGCAGGTCGCTCTGCCAGGGCGGATTGAGGTCCTCGTTCCAGCGCCCCTGCAGATTCGGCGGCAGATCGCCCCGCAGCGTCGACGCCTGCAGGAGGTAACGGCCGTACTCGAAGTAGAGCAGCGGCAGCCCGGCATCCGCCTGCCCGGCCCTGGCCTGCCGAATGCGGGCGTCCGTGGGCAGGCCGGGATCCTTGACCCGCACCTTGACCTCGGCCCGGCCGCGCTCCTCACGCCAGGCGCAAGCATGGTCTTTCTTCAGAGCTTTCCAGGACACGGCATCAGGGCGTTGGTCCCGGCACTCCTCTGCCGGGCTGCGGGTTCCAACCGACGTCCCGATGGCGATGGCAATCAGCACCTCCCGGACCTGTTCCAGACGCAGGCCGTCGCCATCCACCCGCACTGTGCCGCGGCCAGGCCGCACGTTGGCCTCAACCCGGAAGGCGATGCCGCCGTGGAACTGCCCGTCCAGCGCGAGCGCGGAGTCCGCGACCTGGCGAGTCAGAAAGCACTCCGGGTCCGCCTTCCGCTCCAGGGTCAGACGGCCGCTGAAGGGCTGCGTGGCGCTCAGGTGCAGGAGGATGGCGCCGGAGCAGCAATCAGCGATCACCTCGCGGCGGAAGCGGTTGCCGTCAGCGCTGTAGGAGATGGTCACCACGGCGCGGTCCAAGTCCAGTTCGCGCCGGTAGTCCGTCACCGGCCCGTGGTCCGGCCGAAAGCAGAGATCGCCGGCGGGCAGGTAGGGATCAACGCGGTTTTCCGCGTGCTCGGGATGGCCGCCGCCCGGACCGCCAAAGGCCAGGTCGCCCTGCCGCGTCCCCTCGGCGAGGTCGCCGCTGAGCAGGAGTTGGCGCACGCCTGGCAACAAGTGCGCGGCCGGCGTACACTCACGCCAGCGCTGGCACCCGCGCCAGAGCCACTCGTGGTTCAGCGCCAGACGCTCGCAGGCCGGGTCGCCGAGCACCATCGCCGCCAGGCGGCCATTGCCGACCGGCAAGCCGGCCATGTACTCAGCGGCCGGCGTCGTGTACCAGAGACGGTTCATCACTGCACCTCATCCCGATCGATGATCTCATTCTGCGCGGCGGTGGTCATCTCGACGAAGGCCGCGCTGTAACCCGTGATGCGCACCATCAGGTCGCGGTGCTGGTCGGGCTGCTGCTGCGCCTGCCGCAACGTCCCGGTGTCGACCATCGAGATCTGAACCTGCAGGCCGCCACGCTCGAAGTAGGCGCGCAGGGCCGCGCTCAGCGCCTCCAGGCCGCGCGCGCCGCGGAACGCCGCCGGCGCCAGGCGCAGGTTGAGCGCCCCCGAGTGGCAATGGTCCATGGGCAGCTTCGCCAGGCTGCTCAACACCGACGTCAGCCCGTCCCCCGCCACGGAACGCGAAGGCGAGCTGTTCTCGCTCAGGGGCTGCCCGGCGTGCCGGCCATCCGGCGTGGCGCCGGTTTCGCGCCCGCTGCTGAGGTGCGAGGTATCCGTCTCAATGCAGCGGCAGATCAGGAGCGGCTCCTGACCGGGCGCCACGGCCAGCTCATCGAGAATCCCGTGCATCGCCTGCATCAGCCGCACCGCCAGGCCGTCAGCGCGCTCGTCGTTGCACCCGAACTTCGGTGCCTGCAGACACATCTGCCGCAGCGGCTCGTGCCCCGCGAAGTCTGCGTTCAGGGCGGCCAGCAGGTCCGCCAGGCTGACCTGGCCGCGCCGGAACACGACCTCGTCAAGGGCCGCCAGCGAGTCCACCAAGGTCGCGAAGCTGCCGAAGGTCGTGGCCATGGTCACATGATCCACGCCCCCGTGCCGCTTGTCGCAGGCCCGCTCGATCGGGCCGCGCAGGAAAAGATCATCGACCGCCAGCGGTCCCGGAGCCTGGGTGCGACTCACCTGCAGCCACCGACGAAAAACGTCGGTCTCCGCACGCATGCGCTCGCGGTAGGCCTGCAGGAACGCGGCCAACACCGCCTCGAGGCTGGCGCACTCGGGGGCCTGCTTCAGGGCGGCGAGCAGCGTCTGCGGCAGGACATGGAAGGTGCAGCGCCCGAGAATCTGGCTCGGCGGCAGGTCGGGCCAGTTGCAGCCGTGCATCGTGTACTCGCGGGCCTGCTCGCGGGGGAAGCCAAGGCGCTCGAAGGCCGGGATTACCGCCCGGTCGTTGTAGACCATCATGCTCGCGTTCTCGCGCAGGCGACGGCAGACGCGCTCCCAGGTGCCCACCGCCATCCCCGGCCAGGCGCGCACGACCACGTACGGGTTCTCGAAGCGCGGCACGATCCGGTCCAGGAATAGATCGGTCAACTCGCTGCAGTCCGGCCGTTCCGGAGCGCGCTCGCCACCGAGCACGATGTACTGCGGTGCATCGTAGGTCAGATTGCGCTCCCAGCCCGTGCACAGCACCCCGCCGCCACTCATCTGGTGCTCGCCGCGGCCGAGAATGAGGTTGTTCTTGCAGTAGAAGTCCTCGATCAGCTCGCCGGCCTGTGCCGGCGTCAGGCGACCGGCATCGAGGTCGCGGCGGTAGAAAGGGTACAGCCACTGGTCCATCCGGCCGAAGGTCAGCGTCGGGTTTCGCGAAACCAGGGTGCAGTAGACGAAGCCCACCGTCCACAGGAGCTGCAGCGCTTCGTGGAACGTCGCCGGAGCGCGCTCCGCGATCGCCTGTGCTGCCGCGGCCGGCCCGGGTAACCCCGCGGCCGTCGCGGACTCCGCACTACGGCGGGCGTAGTCCCGGATCGCTTCCAGCACCAGCACCATGCCTTCGAGAAAGACCACCTGCGGCTCGCGCCCCGCGCCCACTCGCTCCCGCGCCAGGCTGGCCTCGACCGCCGCGGCCAGCCCCGGCAACCCAAGCTCGAGCAACCGCTCCCAGTCAAAGGTCTCGTGGCCGCCATCGGTGAAGCCGGGCGGCAAGGCACAGCCCATCCGCTTCAAGCTCTCCTGAAAGTAGGCCTCCTCGGCCGCATCCGGCACGCTCTCCGGCATGCGGCCCAGCAGCAGGTCGTGCGGCGCCACCGGGATCTCAAGATGCCGGGTGACATGCCCCAGCACCTGCCCCAAACACAGCGGCTGCGGCAGTTCCCGGCAGCGCTCCCACGCCTCCCGCGTCAGCCGCAAGCGCTGCAGCGATGTCGACAGCGGTGACTTGTGCCGCAACCCGTGCAACGCTTCGTCGACTCTTGGAGAGTAGCCCATAGCGCCGGGAATGTAAGCGGGAACGCAGCCGGGTCAACGGGGCCGGGAGATCCGTCGGATCCGTCGGATCGGTCAGATCGGCTGGGGCCGCCCCCGGCTCAGCGCGCCTCCGCACTCGGCAGCGGCAGCAGGGCCCGCTCCACGATGCCGGCCAGCCGGAGGCGGAAGTCGAGCCGGCCGCGGGCGTAGATGCAGTCCAGACCGGGGATGTACCACGCCTGGTCGCACGGGCCGAAGTCGATCGGCTCCCGGTAGATGAGCCGGCGCAGTTGGGCGAGGGTCGTGGGCTCGTCTGGCGCCGGCTTCCCGGACGGCAGCAAGGGCAGGCGCGCAGCCGGACAGGAGAGCAGTAACCAGCCGCGGTCCGAGGGGACCGGACCATAGCCGATGAACACCGCTGAGGCTCATACGGAGCGTGCGCGGCTTCGGCCCTGGCAGGGGGATCTCAGCCGGTACCCCCACGGCCAGCGCCAGGCTGCCTTGGGTCAACCCCGCGACCGGCTGACCGCCGACCGCAGGCTCCTCAAGCCGGTACTTCAGCAGCCCCAGGATGGGACTCCCGTCGAAGCTGACTTGGCCATGGAACTGAGATGGGCCCGGCTGCCAGCGGGCATATCGAGTCCGGCCACGGTGCGCAGAGACTCCGTCACGTCGAGACCGTAGCTGCAGCCCCAGTCACTGCTATCGTCGTCGTCATCGTCGCCGTGGCCAGGTTCCGGCGGGTCGAAGAAGGGCTCGGTAAACGGCTCCCCAGCGCGGCTGCCGGCCGCGTCGTCGTCATCGTCATCAGTCCGCAGAGGACGATGAAACGCCGTGCCTGCACCGTGTGTCCCTCGCGGCAGCCCAGATGCGGTCCCTGAGGCAAGAAGCTATCACTCGGGGGATGAGGAGGCAAATGGGCATCTGCACGAGTCCGTCGCCCCCGTGTCCCATCCCGTCCTGGCCGTGGTCGGCCTGGACGTTGGAGATGCGCCCGGCTCGGGCGCGCGGCGGCGGCCCGCCGCATCTCCAGCGGTATTCCCGGGGATGCGCCCGGCTCGGGCGCGCGGCGGCGGCCCGCCGCATCTCCAGCGGATTACTGCCTGGCGCCCGCCGGCCGCTCGGCCCTGCCGGATCTTGGCGGTATCCCGTTCTGTCGTCGCCCGCGGCATTGCCGGGAAGACGTTGTCAGGCTATCGTGAGCGACTCACGGGCTGGAGCGTGTGCCGATGGCCACGCCAGGCCCGCCAAGCGAGGAGTTGCTCTGGTGACCACCTGGAAGGTCTGGACTGGTTTGGCGCTGTGCCTGGCGGCACTGCTGGCGCTTTACCCACACCGCGAACTGCGTACGCCCGTGGCCGACACCGGCGTCATCGAGATCGTCTACATGGGCCCGGGCGGACCCGTCAGCGGCGCCATGGCCGACGCCGTCCGCGAATTCGAGCGCCAGAGCGAGGCGGCGCACGCGGCCGACCCCAGCCAGCCCGTCTACCGCATCGTCTCCGGCCAGAACGCGGCCCGCAACCAGGTCGCCGACCCGACCCGCTTCCTGATCAGCGTCGCCGGCGGCACCCCCCCCGATGTGATCTGGTTCGACCGCTTCGCGGTGGCCGAGTGGGCGGCGCGCGGTGCCTTTGTGCCGCTGGACTCGTTCATCGAGCGCGATCTGGCGGCCGGCCGCACCGACACCCCGCGCGCCGAGCGTTTCTATGCCTCCTGCTGGGACGAGGCGAAGCAGAACGGCAAGATCTACGGCATCCCGACCTCGGTCGACGACCGCGCCCTGCTCTACAACCGCGATCTGCTGCGCCGCGCCGGTCTGGTCGACGCCAAGGGCGAAGCCCGCCCACCCGCCGACTGGGATGAACTCAAGGAGTACGCCCTCAAACTGTCCGACTTCGACAGTCAGAAACGCCTCACGGCCGTCGGCTTCGCCCCGCAGTTCGGCAACAGTTGGCTATATATGTACGGCTGGATGGCCGGCGGCGAGTTCATGTCTCCAGACGGTCGGCGCTGTACCCTGAATGACCCGGGGGTCGTCGCGGGGCTGACCTACATGGTGGACGTCTACGATGCCCTCGGCGGCTATGACAAGGTCAGCGCCTTCGAAGCCGGTTTCCAGGGCGGCGAACTCGACCCCTTCATCCAGGGCAAGGTCGCCATGAAGATCGACGGTTCGTGGCAGATGCCCTTCCTGGCGGCCTACGCTCAGAACCTCGACGTCGGCGTGGCGCCGCCGCCGCTGCCCAAACAGCAACTGGCCAAGGGCGCCAAAGCCATGAGCTGGAACGGCGGCTGGGCCTACGCCATCCCCACCACCGCCAAGCACAAGGACGCGGCCTGGGAGTTCATCCGCTACATGAGCAGCGACCGCGCCCTGATGATCTGGATGGAGAGCGAACGCGAAATCGCCGAAGCCCAGGGCCGCCTCTTCATCCCCCGCCAACTGCCCGTGATCGAGCTCAATAACGCCTGCTACCGCAAGTACGTCGAGGATAACCCGCTGGTGCCCCGCACCATCAAAGAGGGCTGCCGCGTCTTCAATGAGCTGCTGCCCGGCGCCAAGTACCGGCCCGTGACCCCGGTCGGACAACTGCTCTGGAACCGCCACGTCATCGCCATGGAAACCGCGCTGTACCACCAGATGACGCCACAACAGGCCCTCGACGAAGGTACCGCCATCGTCCAGCGCGACCTGGACCGCATCCTCAACCCGGTGCCGGGACGCCCGGTGCGCTGGACCTGGTTCTTCATCACCTACGGCGTGCTCATCGTGGTCTTTGCGGTCGCGGTCTACCTCTGGGATACCCGCCTCGGAGTCCGCCGCCGACTGGCACGGCTGCTGCACCTCGGCAACGCCAAGGGCGAAGCCGTCGTCGAAGGGGCGGGCGGCGGCTATTTCCGCAAGCAGTGGGGCAGCGGCTGGCTCTGCGTCTCGCCCTGGCTGCTGGGCTTCGTCATCTTCGGCGGCGGCCCGATGCTCTTCTCGCTGCTGATCAGCTTCTGCGACTACGACATCCTCAACCCGCCGACCTTCATCGGCTTGCATAACTACCACTGGATGTTCACCGAGGACAAGCTCTTCCCCGTCTCCATGCGCAACACCCTGTTCATGGTCCTCGGCATCCCCCTGGGCCTGGCCGTCAGCCTCGGCATCGCCCTGCTCCTGAACCTCAGCATCCGGGCCATGGCCGTCTGGCGCACCTTCTTCTACCTCCCCGCCATCGTGCCCATGGTGGCCGCCAGCATCCTCTGGATCTGGATGCTCAACCCCAGCGGCGGCCTCATCAACCTCGCCCTCGGCCTGGTCGGCGTCGAAGGCCCGCGCTGGCTGCAGTCGCCCGAATGGAGCAAGCCCGCCATCATCCTCATGGGCCTCTGGGGCTCGGGCGGCGGCATGATCATCTGGCTGGCCGGACTCAAGGGCATCAGCCGCGATCTCTATGAGGCCGCCAGCATCGACGGCGCCAACGCCTGGCAGCGTTTCATCAGCATCACCATCCCCCAACTCACACCCTACATCTTCTTCAACCTGGTCATGGGCCTGATCGGCACCTTCCAGGTCTTCGGCCAGGCCTTCATCATGACCGAAGGCGGACCCGCCAACTCGACCCTGTTCTATGTCTATCACCTCTTCAACAACGCCTTCCGTTATGGCCACATGGGCTATGCCGCAGCCATGGCCTGGGTGCTCTTCGTTCTGGTCATGGGCGTCACCGTCGTCCAACTGAAGCTCTCGAAACGCTGGGTGTACTACGAAGCCTGAGCCGGCCCCCAGCCGGCCCGAAAGGATGGTCTGACCCATGCCCGAGGGATCCCGCCTCACACGCCTGCTGACCTACGCGCTGCTGCTCGTGGGCGCGGTCTTCTTCTCGCTGCCCTTCGTCTGGATGGTCGGCACCAGCGTCAAGGTCGACCGCGAACTCTTCGCCGGCGGCCTGCGCTTCTTCCCCGATGCCCCCGCCCGCGCCTGCAGAGCCCCTACATCGACGACGCCTTCTACGGCGATCCCAAAGCCGTCCTCGACCCGGCCAAGACCGCCGCGCTGGCCGAGATCCTGCAGACACACCCGCTGCCGCCGCTGCCCGCCGACCTCGACCCGGCCGCCGTGCAGGCGGGCGTCATCCGCGGCCTCTACGACCGCCTCTCCCGCATCCTCAAGGGAACGGAATGGGAGGACCCGGCAACCTTCCGCGCTCAGCTCGACAAGGTGGTCAACGACCGCATGGTCACCGATGTCGTCACCTCGGTCCACCGCCGCCTGTGCCTGGGGCAGTTGCGAGTCCGCAGCCAGGGGCTGGCCGAGACGGTCCTCGGCGCCGACCGCCCGTTCAGCGAGCGCTGGAACAACCGCACGCCGAGCGTGGCCCGCTTGGTCGATCAGCAGGAGAAGTCCCTGCAGTACGCCTCGGTCAACTACGACTTCCGCCAGGGCTCGGAGATCACCCTGGAAGGGGCCTACGCGCCTGGCTTTGCCCCCGCCGACCTGCAGCGCGTGCAACTCTACCTCAAGCCCGATGACACCTGGCACGAACTGGATCTCAGCCTGGAGATGAACGGGCGGCGCTACGTGGCGCAACGCCGGGTCCCCATGGCCAACTACAACTGGACCATGATCACCTGGCAATTCCCCGGCCCCGACGATACGTCGACCAAGATCAAGACCTGGGTCCTGCTGAACGAGGCCAAGGATACCGCCGGCGCCTTCAACGAACCCGGCCGCCTGCGGCTGACACTGCAACTGCACAAGAGCACACCCCTGCAGGCATGGTGCAGCAAGATCCGCCTCAACTACGACCGCGTCCTCGACCACATCCCCTTCTGGCGCTACGTGCGGACCAGCATCTTCCTGGTCGTGGCCAACGTTGTGCTCACCGTCTTCGCCTGCTCCCTCATCGCCTTCGCCTTCGCCCGCCTCAACTGGCCTGGACGCGATGTCTGCTTCCTCCTGATGCTGGGCACCCTGATGATCCCCGGACAGGTCACCATGATCCCGCATTTCCTGATCTGGAAGCACCTCGGCGCCTACGATACACTGACGCCACTCTGGCTCGGTAGCGCTTTCGGCAACGCCTTCTTCATCTTCTTACTGCGGCAGTTCATGCGCTCCATTCCCCGCGACCTCGAGGACGCCGCGCTGATCGACGGCTGCGGCTACCTGCGCATCTACTGGCATATCATCCTGCCCCTCATCAAACCCAGCCTGGCCGCCATCGCCATCTTCACCTTCATGGGCACCTGGAACGATTTCATGAGCCCGCTGATCTACATCGCCGACCAGCGCCTCTACCCCCTCGCCTTCGGCCTTTATGCGTTCTCGGTCCAGGTCGGCAATAACCCGGCGCTGACCATGGCCGCCAGCCTGCTCATGACCCTGCCCGTGATCGCCATCTTCTTCCTGGCCCAGAAGTACTTCATCCAAGGCGTGACCCTGACCGGGATCAAGGGGTGATCTCGCCATGCTCGACCTCGTCGCCCTCCTGCTCGCCATGGGCCAAGCCAGCCAGGCCGTCCCGCCGCCCTTCTACGCCGACAAGCTCAACCTGATGGTCGTCCGCGATGAGGCCGGCCGGGAACGACCGGTGCAGACCCTCGCCGACTGGCAGAAGCGCCGCGGCCACATCCTGGCCAACCTGGAACTGGTGACGGGGCCCATGCCTCCGGGGTCGAAGCGCGTGCCTCTGGATGTACAGACGACCGAAGAGGTTCGCGAAGCCGCCTTCACTCGCCGCCGGATCACTTTCGCCACCGAAGCGGACGACCGCGTTCCCGCCTACCTCTTCCTGCCGACCAGAACCGTCGACAGAGTCCCCGCCGTGCTCTGCCTGCACCAGACCACGAGCCTCGGCAAGGGCGAGCCGGCCGGGCTGGGCGGCCTCGATAACCTGCACTACGCCCGCGAACTGGCCGAACGCGGCTATGTGACCCTGGCCCCCGATTACCCGAACTACGGCGAGTACGTCTGCGACCCCTATGCCCGCGGCTATGTCAGCGCCACCATGAAAGGCATCTGGAACCACGTCCGCGCCCTTGACCTGCTGCAGTCCCTTCCCGAGGTCGACGGTGCGCGCCTCGGCTGCATCGGGCACTCGCTGGGCGGGCACAACACGATCTTCCTGGCGGCCTTCGATGAGCGCATCAAGGTCGCCGTCAGCAGTTGCGGCTTCACCTCGTTCGCCAAGTACATGGGGGGAGATCTGGCCGGCTGGTCCCACCAAGGCTACATGCCGCGCATTGCCGCGGTCTACCACGCCGACGCACGGGAGATGCCTGTCGACTTCACCGAGATCCTCGGCGCCATCGCGCCGCGGGCGGTGTTCGTCAATGCACCGTTGGGGGACAGCAACTTCGAGCTCTCGGGGGTGCAGGATTGCCTGACCGCCGCAGCCCCGGTCTATGCGCTGCACCAGGCCCAGGATCAACTCGTCGCGCTACACCCGGATTGCGGCCACGACTTCCCGCTGGAGGCGCGCCAACAGGCCTACGTCTTCGTCGACCGCGTGCTGAAGTAGGGCGCGCTATCCCCGTCGCTAGGCGTTCGCCGCCTCGATCATGGCCATGATGTTCTCCGGCTTGGCATCGCCCGGAATCCCATGCGCCGGCGCCAGAATGTAGCCGCCCTGCCGGCCCACTTCCGCCATCATGCGCCGTACCTCCCGGCGCACCTCGGCCGGTGTGCCGTAGGGCAGCAGACGCTGCGTGCTGATGCCCCCCCAGAAGCTCAGCCGGTCGCCGTACAGCCGCTTCATCTCGTAAGGGTCCATCACTTCCGGCTGGAAGGGGTTGAAGCAGTCCAGGCCGATCTCGATCAGTTGCGGGAACACTTCCTGCACCTTGCCACAGGAGTGGATGGTGACGAACTTGCCGGCACGCTTGCCGGCGGCGTACTGCCGGGCCAACCGCGGCATCAGGAACTGCTCCCACATGCGCCGGCCCATCAGCAGCCCGAGCTGTGAACCCCAGTCGTCGCCGAAGTGGATGGCGTCGATGTCGTAGGTCACCGCCTGCTCGGCCAAGGCTACATTGTAGTCGCAGATGGCATCGAGCAACTCCTCGACAAAGGCCGGGGCCTCGATCATGTCCATGAAGAGGTTCTCCATGCCGCGCAGGGTCCAGGCCCGCTCGAACAGCGAGAAACCAATACCGAACTGCACGAACCTGTCCTTGCCCGCCGCACACTGCTCCGCGAAGCCCACAAACTTGGCCGCGGCGCGCGGGTCAGGCAACTCCAACCCGTCCAGAGTGCGCTCCGGCAAGACGCAGTTGCAGACATTGCCGATGTCACGATCGATGCTGCGGTCCCACTGCACCCCGAACTCGTCCTGCCACAGCGTCTCACTCAGCCAGCAATCCTTGGGGCCAGGCATGGCCCCGACGCCATGCACCGAGTTGTCGATGCGCGCCAGGAAATCGCGGTTGCCGCACCACGCCTCCATGCTCGCCAGTGACTTCTGGGTGAAGCCGATACAGTACGGCGTCCGATCCGGCTGCTCGTGCCGAAGTGCTGCCCTGACCCGCTCTTTGTGCGTCATCTCGAACACCCCTCAATGCTTGACTACCAGCCACGCCCGTCACCGCCATGAACTGCCGCGACCATATTCCCGCGGGGTCGTCTCCGCAAGGCGCAGCAGAGCCAGAACCCACAGCGCCAAGGCCCACCGTCACCCGCTTTCGCGAAACCGACTCCCACCCACCACCCACGCCATGTTTTCGCGAAACCGCCCCCTCCCCGCCACCCGCTTTCGCGAAACCGCTCCCTCCTGGTCGCCCCGCCAGCCGCTTTCGCGAAACCACTCCC
>CAILUI010000080.1 GCA_903837355.1 uncultured Victivallales bacterium | reverse complement strand
GGTTCGCCGCCTCGGCGCGTTTGGCGATCTGGGCGTATCCGGGGCGGGTGGCGTTATCCAGGATCTGCGCCACGATCTGGATGTCGGAGCGCAGCAAGGCGGTGGCGGCTTCCGCGATCTCGGCGCTGCTGTTGACGGGTAGGGCGACCAGCTTGAGTCCTTCTTTCTCGAGGGCCTCGGCAAACCATTGCCGGTAGAGTTCGCTGTTGATCTCGGCAGGGGAGAAGAGGGTGCCGACGGCGCGGACCTGGGGGGCGGCTTGCTTGAGCAGCCGCGCCATGCCGGCGAAGGCCGAGCGGGTGGTGATGCCGGTCACATTGGGCCGATGCTCGGTCTCGGATTCCCCGGCTCCGGCGCGCACCGCATCGCCGACGCTGCTGAAGACGATGGGGAGCGCGCCGGCCTGCCGCAACGCCGCCTGCAGGGCGGGCGTGGAGATGGGCATGATCAGGTCGGGCTGCTCGGCGCTGACCGCGGTGACGATGCTGGTCAGCGTGGTCATGTCGCCCTGGGCGTTGAGGCTGCGGAGATTGAGGTCGCGCCCTTCCACCAGGCCTTGCTTCCTGAAGCCGTCCCGGATTCCGCGCTCGGAGTCGCTGGCGAACTGGGCGTCATTGAAGCGCACAATGCGCACTTCCCAGGGCCGGGTGCGGCGGCTGGCGGGCGCGGGCACGGCGGTGGCGACGGTGGGAGCGGGCTCGATGACCTCCTGCACGCGCGTCGCTTCGACGGGCAGATCGCTGGGCCGACACCCGGCCAGGACCTTGGCGGCCAGGTGTCCGGCCTGCACTCCCCAGGCCGCATAGCTGTCTCCCACCGCCCCGGCCGCGCCTTGCTTGACCAAGCCCGGATCGGTGGCGTAGATCGGGATCCCGGCGCTGTTGGCGGCATTGAGGATGGCGGGAAAACCGGTGACGACCAGGTTGTCGGCCGATAGCAGAATGGCCCCGACCCGGCGTTGGATGACGGACTGGGCCGCCGCCGGCAGCTCGGACACCGTGGCTGCCGTGGCCTCGTGCAGGGTCACGCCGCGCTCCAGGCAGACTCGGCGCAGCTTCTTCACCGAGATCAGTGAGTTGGCCTGGGCCGGGTCATAGAGGATGCCGACGGCGCTGAGGCGGGGGTCGTGCCGGCGGGCCATCTCGAGCAGGCGTTCCACGGGCGGATCGTCATGCACGCCGGTGATGTGGGCGGGGCGGTTCTCGGGGGTGAACAGGCCCAGCGCGGCCGGGTCGCTGGCGACCGCGAAGACGATGGGGACGTCAGCAACGCGCTGTGCCGCGGCCAGCAGCGCCGGCGTGGTGAGGGTGACGATGAGGTCGGGGGCAGCCGTCCGCGCGGCATCGAGGAGGGCCGGCAGTTGGGCGATCTCTCCCTGCGCGTTGTAGGACGTGACCGTGTAATCCTCGGTTTCCTTGAAACCGGCTTCGCCAAGGCCGCGCAACACGCCCTGTGCCGCCGTCTCGAGCAGCGGGTTCTGCACCAGGCTGACCATGGCCAGGCGGAAGGGCCGGCCGTGGCGGGCGGTGGCATGGTAGAAAAAGCTGGCTTCCCGCAACAGCTCGGCGGGCAGGGTCACGCCCAGATGGGCCGCGGCTTCCAGGTCGACGGCCGTCTCCGTTTCCGGGCTGGGCTCGAAGGGGATGGTGGCGGGGCTTTCGCCCAGGAGGACGCGGGCAGCGAGGCGGCCGCAGCGGCGGCCTTCGCCCCGGGGGCTGGCACCGCAGGCGAAGAGGGCACCGGAGCCCATCAGG
>CAILUI010000079.1 GCA_903837355.1 uncultured Victivallales bacterium | reverse complement strand
CTCCGCCGACGCCTTGCAGCGCGCCAGCCCCTCGGCATAGCCCCGCACCCGGAGCGCGGCCCAGTTGGCGTCCAGGCCGTGGGTTGCGGCACGCTCCAGCACTCCCACAAAGAGCGCCTGGGCCTGCGGCAGTACCAGCGCCGCATTCTCCTGTTGCAGCGCCGCCCCCGCGGCCTCCAGCAGCCGTTGCGCCGCCAGGAGGTCCTTCCCCGCCGTGTCGAGCCGCACCAGACAGGCCTGCGTGAGCTGCTCGCGCAGCCGTACCTGGGCGGGGTCGGGCGGCGCGGGGGCAGCGTCCTTGGCGTCCTTGGGAGGCAGCGGCGCGGTGCGCAGGATGAGTTGCCAGATGCCGTCGGCATCGCGCGCCTGCTTCAGCGCCGGGACCGCCTTCGCCGCCAAGTCTGCCGCCAGGGACCAGGTCGGGACGCCCGCCAGCGCCTGGCGCAGGCTGTCGCTGCAGGCCTGGTCCAACCGGCCGCCACCGGCCAGGCTGACTGGAATGCGGTCGCTGCGGCATTCGGCAAGGGCCTCGATCATGGTGTAGACTTCAGCGCTGTTGCCGCTGCCGAGAGCGAGTGCGGCCGCCTTCTCGGGACGGCCGTGGGCCGCCTCCCACAGCACCAGGAAGCTCTGCAGCGGCGCCACCGCGCCCGTGGTGGTGATCTCGGGCAGGCGGGTCACAGCCCAGGCCACCGCCTCGTCGGCGTGCCCAGCAGCGATCCCGGCCGCCGTCGCCAGGCCCAGAAACGCACCGCGGGTACACTGCGCCTCGTCGGTTGTCCCTGCGGCGCGCAGCGCCTCATCGAGTTCCGCGGCAGACGCCCAGGCTGTGGCCGGGTCGCAGCCTGACCAGGCCCGCCAGACCGCGGTGCGGAAGGCCGCATCCTTCTCGCCTGCGAAGGCCTCGGCATAGAGGCGCGCCGCACCGCGAAGGTCGCCGCTGCAGGCCAAGAGATCGGCCACGGCAAAGGCACGCTCGGGGGCAGCCACCCCGGCGGCACTCTCGCGACGGACACGTTCTTCGGCCAGGGCGGCATCGCCCACCTTGCCGGGCTGGCCCGGACCCGGCGGCATCCCCGGCCCGGCGGCAGGCGGTGCCCCGGCGGGCGTCGGACGCCCGCCCCGCAGCAGCCCGTACAGCCGCAGGCGGACCTCGCCACGGCTGGGGTAACGGAACCGCCCCTCGGCCTCGCGCAGCAGGGCTATCGCTTCGTCGCGTTTGCCCGCCATCGCCAGCGTCGAGGCCGCCTGGCAAAGGGCTTCGGGGTTGTCGGGGGTCTTCGCGATCTGGGCTCGGGCGATGGCTTCGGCGGCGGCAGGCGCGGTCGGTCCAAGTCGTTGTGCCGCAAACGCGGCAGCGCGCGGATCGGGAGCGATCTTCGTGAACAGCTCCGCCAGGACAGGGTCCCGTAGCCCACCCTCCAGCAGGGCACCGTTCAGGAGCCCGTAGTAGGCCTGGCGGGCGCGGTCGCCGGTGGCGCCCGGGGCATTGACGATGGTATCACCCAGGCT
>CAILUI010000078.1 GCA_903837355.1 uncultured Victivallales bacterium | reverse complement strand
TGGAGCCAAAGCGGCGTCCAGCCGCCGCAGTCCAAAGCGCGGCGATTACGCCACGCGGTAGCATACTGCGTCACAACAACGTGTGGCGCTTTGGAGTGCTGTGGCTTGACACAGCTTTGGCACCGCGCGGAGCGCGGTAAGTTAGCGCTTATAGGCGTGCGCCCCCGGGGCGCTTCGCACGGCGGTGTCGAGCGCCTGGGGAGCTTCGCCCTCCAACGCTGGTTCAGCGCCGGTGGCGGCGGTGGCGCCGGGGGGAACGGCGGCTATGTTGTGGGGGTCGTAGAGCGTGATGCCGCCTTTGGTGGCGGGTCTCTGCAAGCATTGCCTGCGGTGAGGGTTCGTCCTGACACCGAAGGGTGAATGTGAGGCAGGGCGTGGTGGTCGTGGGTGGACTGTCATGGCCCGGTATTCCCCTGCAGGAATGCCGGGCTTTTTGTTTTGGTGCATGCAGCGAGGTGCCGCGTGGGAAACCGGATTGGCGTGGTGGCCATCGTGGTCGAGGATCGCAAGGCTGCGGTGCCGCGGGTGAACGAGATTCTGAGCGAGTTCGGCCAGACGATCATCGGCCGGATCGGGGTGCCGTATCGGGAGCGCGATCTGAACATCATTGCGATCATCGTCGAGGGGACGACGGATCAGCTCGGGGCGCTGTCCGGCAAGCTGGGGATGGTGCCCGGGGTGAAGTCCAAGTCGCTGTTGCTGACGCCGTGAGGCAGGTTGGGAGCGGGAAGGGCAGGGCGGAGCGATGATCAGAGAGACGGTACTGCAGTGGCTGCGGGAGACTGACGCGGGGCGCCTCGAGGAGCTCTGGCGGCAGGCGGACGCGGCGCGGCGCCAGGCGGTGGGCGAGGCGGTGCATCTGCGCGGGCTGGTGGAGTTCTCGAATATCTGTGTTCGGCAGTGCACCTACTGCGGACTGCGCGCCGGGAACCAGGGCTTGGGCCGGTACCGCATGAGTGCCGCCGAGATTCTCGAGTGCGCCCACAAGGCGGTCGAGTTTGGCTATGGCACGGTGGTGTTGCAGTCGGGCGAGGATCCCGAGTGTACGGCGGCCTGGCTGGCGGAGGTGGTGGCGGCGATCAAGGCGGCGACGCCGTTGGCGGTGACGTTGAGTGTGGGCGAGCGGCCGGTGGCGGATCTGGCGCGCTGGCGGGCGGCGGGGGCGGACCGCTACCTGATTCGCTTCGAGACCTCGAACCGGCGGCTGTACGAGCGCATCCACCCGGCGCTGCCGGGGGTGGTCTCGGACCGCTTTGCCATCCTGCGGCAACTGCGGGAGTTGGGTTACGAGGTGGGCAGTGGGGCGCTGGTGGGTATCCCCGGTCAGACCTATGCCGACTTGGCCGAGGACCTGGCCTGTTTCCAGCGGCTGGACCTCGACATGATCGGGGTGGGGCCGTATCTGCCACACCCGCAGACGCCGCTGGGTCGGCAGGTGTTGGACGGGACGGCGGCGGCGGGCCACGAGCAGGTGCCGGCCAGCGAGGTGATGACCTACAAGATGGTGGCGCTGACGCGGCTGGCCTGTCCGGGCGCCAATATTCCCAGCACGACGGCCCTGGCGACGCTGAACAAGACCTCCGGCCGGGAGTTGGGGCTGGCGCGCGGGGCCAACATCGTCATGCCCAATCTGACCCCGGTGCAGTATCGCGCGCTCTACGAGATCTACCCGGCCAAAGTCTGCATCGCCGAGAGCGCCGACATCTGCCACGGCTGCATGACGCAGCGCATCCAGTCGATCGGCCGGACCGTGGGTGGCGGCCGTGGCGAGTCGCCCAGTTACCGTCAGCGCCAGGGGGTTGGCGTGGCGGAGAAAAGGACGGACCTATGAGCGGACTGCCTGCCCTGACCCTGAGCCCGACGGCCACCGACTTCATCGACGATGGCTATCTGGAGGGGCTGATCAGCGTCCCGGCGCCGGACCCGGCGCAGGTGCGGGAAGTGATCGCCAAGAGCCTGGCCAAGGAAGCGCTGACGGTGGCGGAGACCGCGGTGTTGCTGCGGGCCGATGCGCCGGAACTGGTGGAGGAGATCTTTGCGGCGGCCCGCGAGTTGAAGCGCCGGGTTTACGGCAACCGCATCGTGCTCTTTGCGCCGCTCTACATCGGCAACGCCTGCGTCAACGAGTGCCGGTACTGCGGTTTCCGCCAGAGCAACGACGAGTCGGTGCGGCGGACGTTGACGGAGGTCGAGATCGCGGCGCAGGTGACGGCGCTGGAGGCGAAGGGGCACAAGCGGCTGATTCTGGTGTTCGGCGAGCATCCGGACTACAGCGCCGAGTTCATGGCCCGGTGCGTGAGCACCGTCTACAACACCCGCCATGGCCATGGCGAGATCCGCCGGGTGAACCTCAATGCGGCGCCGCTGGACCACGAGGGGTACCGCACGGTCAAGGCGGCCGGCATCGGCACCTACCAGATTTTCCAGGAGTCCTACCACCACGAGACCTACGCCAGGATGCATCCGCCGCGCACCCGTAAGGGCAACTTCCTCTACCGTCTGGACGGCCTGAGCCGGGCCATGGAGGCGGGCTGTGACGATGTCGGCATCGGGGCGCTGGTCGGCCTCTACGACTGGCGCTTCGAGACGCTTGGCCTGGTCAGTCACGCGCGCTTCCTGCAGCAGCACTACGGCGTGGGGCCGCACACCATCAGCTTCCCGCGTCTGCGGCCGGCCTCCGGAGCGCAGTTCGACGCCACGCGGTTCGTGAGCGACGATCAGTTCAAGCGTCTGGTGGCGGTGTTGCGCCTGGCGGTGCCCTACACCGGGCTCATCCTGACGGCGCGGGAACGGCCCGAACTGCGCCGGGAAGTGATGGCTTTCGGCGTCTCGCAGATCGACGCCGGCAGCCGCATCGAAATCGGCGGCTACACCGAAGCCGGCGACGCGCAGTGCATGGAGCGCGAGCAGTTCGAGCTCGGCGATGTGCGCTCGCTGGACACCGTGATGCGGCAGCTCATGGAGGACGGCTACGTGCCGAGTTTCTGCACGGCCTGCTACCGCCTGGGGCGCACCGGCGAGCACTTCATGGAGTTCGCTATCCCCGGATTCATCAAGCGTTTCTGTACGCCCAACGCGCTGACGACGCTGGCCGAGTACCTGACCGACTACGCCTCGCCCGAGACGCGGGCGGCGGGGGAACGGCTCATCGGCGAGGAGTTGGACCGTCTTGAGCAGCCCGAGCTCCGGGCCGAGCTCACGGCGCGCCTGGCCGAGATCCGCGGCAGCGACACGCGGGATGTCTATTTCTAGACGCGGGGGTTTGGCGGCGGCGCCCCAATGCTGCTAGCTTTCGCCGTTCGGCTTGGCTGCACGGGGCGACGGCTAGTCGCCAGCCAGACTAGCGACCGGGGTCGGGTACTGGCACCCCCGACCTACTTGCCCGTCTGCAGCCGGGGGTGCAGCCAGGGAATCAGCGGCATGGGGCGGCGCCCGGCCGGCCGGGGTGGAACGCGGCAGCTCCGCCTGCCGCGGCCGGGATACGGAGATCCCGGCTTCCAGGGGTGGCCTGGAGACCCCGACGCGCTAACTGCATAGGTCGTGGAAGCACTGCAAGGTGACACATGGAACCGGTCCGCACCGAACGGGACATGCTGGGCAGCGCCGAGGTTCCGGCCACGGCGCTGTATGGCATTCACACCGTGCGGGCCCTGGAGAACTTTCCGCTGTCGGGCCGTCCGGTGTGTCCGGCGCTGGTGCACGCCTACGGCGCCGTCAAGCGGGCCTGTGCGCGGACCAACCACGACCTGGGGCGCTGGGACGAGGCCACCTTTGCCGCCATCGAGCAGGCCTGCGTGGAGATGGAGGAAGGGCGGTTGACGGAGCATATCCGCGTCGACGCGCTGCAGGGCGGGGCCGGGACCTCGACCAACATGAACGTCAACGAGGTCCTCGCCAATCGCGCGCTGGTGCTGCTGGGCGCCGCCGCGGGCGATGGGGAGCGCCTCAGCCCCCTCGACGACCTTAACCTGCACCAGTCGACCAACGATACCTACCCGACGGCGCTCCGGGTGGCCGCCATCCGCAAGCTGCGCGAGCTGCAGGCCGCGGTGGTGGCTCTGCAGGAGGCGTTTCAGGAGCGCGAGCGGGCCTTTGCGCACATCGTCAAGGTCGGCCGCACCGAGTTCCAGGATGCGGTCTTGACGACGCTGGGGCGGGAGATGTCGGCCTATGCCGAAGCCTTCGCGCGCGACCGCTGGCGCGTCTATAAATGTGAAGAGCGGCTGCGGGTGGTCAATCTGGGCGGCACCGCCATCGGCACCGGCCTGGCGGCGCCGCGGGCCTACGTCTTCCGCGTGGTCGAGAACCTGCGTGCGATCACGGGCCTGGGTCTGGCGCGGGCGGAGAACCTGGTCGACGCGACCCAGAATGCCGACGTCTTTGCCGAGGTCAGCGGCATCCTCAAAGCCCTGGCGGTGAACCTGGTCAAGGTCGCCAACGATCTGCGTCTGCTGTCTTCAGGCCCCAGCGGCGGCCTGGGGGAGATTCGCCTGCCGCCGCGGCAGGCGGGGTCATCGATCATGCCGGGCAAGGTCAATCCCGTCATCCCCGAAGCCGTGGTGCAGGCGGCGCTGATGGCGATGGCACACGACCAGGCCCTGACCCAGGCCTGCGCCCTGGGCAGTCTCGAACTGAACGCCTTTCTGCCGCTGATCGCCGAGGCCCTGCTCAGCAGTCTCGAGCTGCTGACCCAGGCCTGTGTGATTCTGCGTCAGCACTGCGTCGTCGGGCTGACGGCTGACGAGGAGCGCTGTCGGCAGCAGGTGGACTCGTCCACGGCGACGCTGACGGCGCTGGTGGGGCACCTGGGTTACGAAGCGGTGCTGGCCCTTGGTGAGCGGGCGCGTACGGAGGGCTGCAGCATCCGCGCTGCGGCCCTGGCCAGCGGGCGGCTGACGGCCGCCGAGTATGCTGAACTGACCTCGGCGGAAGCGGTCATGCGGCTGGGCTCGCCCAGCCTATCGCCTGCCGACGCGAAAGGACTGCCGGCATGACGGTTCTGCAAAGCACCCCCCGCGGCCTGCGGCTGCACATCGCTATCCTGGGCCGCCGTAACGTCGGCAAGTCGTCGCTGCTCAATGCCATGACCCGGCAGCAGGTCTCGATTGTCTCGGCGATTGCCGGGACGACGACTGACCCGGTCGAGAAGCCGATGGAACTGTTGCCTATCGGCCCGGTGCTGTTCATCGACACCGCCGGCATCGACGATGTTGGGGCGTTGGGGGCGCTGCGGGTGGAGCGGACGCGGCAGGTGCTGGCGCGCACCGAGATCGCCCTGCTCGTGGCCGCGGCCGGCGACTGGGGCGAGTTCGAGGACGGCTTGCTGCGCGAACTGCAGGAGCGCCAGATCCCGGTGATTGTCGTCTTCAACAAGGCGGATCTGGGCCTGCCGGCGGCGGCCTTGGTGCAGTCCCTGGCCGCGCGTCAGGTGCCCTGCGTGCAGACCACGGCGGCCAGCGGCGCTGGGCTGCTGGACCTGCGCCAGGCCCTGATCCAGACCGTCCCCGCCGATTTTCTCAACCCACCCACCATCCTCGGCGACCTGGTGCCGCCGGGCGAGTTGGCGGTGTTGGTGGTGCCGATCGACACCGAGGCCCCCAAGGGACGCCTGATCGTGCCCCAGGTACAGGCCATCCGCGACCTGCTCGACAACGACGCCTGCTGCCTGGTCGTCAAGGAGCGTGAACTGCGCCAGGCCCTCGAGCGCCTGCGCACGCCGCCGGCCCTGGTAGTCACCGATTCGCAGGCCTTTCTGAAGGTTGGCGCCGACACTCCGGACGGCGTGCCCATGACCTCGTTCTCGATCCTGTTCGCCCGCTACAAGGGCGACCTGGTCGAGTTCGCCCGTGGCGCCGCCGCCATCGAGACCCTGCGTTCCGGCGACCGCGTGCTCATTGCCGAGGCCTGCTCGCACCATCCGATCGGCGAGGACATCGGTCGCGTCAAGATCCCGCGCTGGCTGCGGCAGTACGTCGGCGGCCAGCTCGAGTTCGAGCATGTCCAGGGGCATGACCTGCCTGCCGACCTCACGCCCTACCGGCTGGTGGTGCACTGCGGCGCCTGCGTAGCGAACCGGCGCGAGATCCTTTCACGGTTGCTGCAGTGCCGTCGTCAGGGTGTGCCCATCACTAACTACGGCATCGCCATCGCCGCCTCGCTGGGCATCCTCGACCGCGCTCTGGGCCCCTTTCCCGCCGCCCTCGACGCCTACCGCGAGGCCCGTGCCGGCGCGGGCCGCCCGCGACGGGAACGGCTCACCGCCTGCAAGCAGGCCGGGGAGGTTCGCCCTCCAAGGGAGGGGTAACGAACCGCCGGTAGGCTGGAGGGCGAAGCGCCTGCTGAGCCGAGGCCGCGCGGTCGCGGCCAGCGGGGACGGGGTGCCATGGCTGCTTCAAGAAGCCGCCGCCAGCTTCGTGGCGGGCGCTTGTCCCAGTACGCCGCGCGGCCCCCGGTTCCGCAGATGCGGAGCCCCGCGCGGTAGCCGGGAGGCGCTCGGGACCCTGCTGCCCAGCAGGGCCGCCGTCGGGGGCCGCGCGCCCTACCGGAGACGCCACGCTACGGATCTTGAAACAGCCCTGACGGGGTGCCAACCAGACTTGCCTTTGTGGTCACAGGTGGTTACATTCGTGTAGCATGAAAGCACAACGCTCTGAGTCCCTACGGTCGCGGCGCGTGGCCCTGCGTGGGGTAGGTGCCGAGTTCACAGTGCGCGAGGCGAAGGCTGGTTTGTCCGCGATCCTGCGGCAAGTGGCCAAAGGCTCTGAGGTCACCATCACCTCACGGGGCCGGCCGGCCGCCCGCATCGTCCCCGTGGATCTGCCGGGCGCCCCCTTTGCCGTGGACCTGGAATGGCTGCGCACCATGCGGGTGGTCGGGTCAGGCCTGCCGTCCGAGCAACTGGTTCGGGAAGACCGCGAGGCGCGGGGTTGAGGCAGCGGTGTACCTTGACAGCGCCATCCTGGTCAAGTTGGTGGTTCGCGAGCCGGACAGTCTGTTCTACGCCGGGTTGGTCGACGGCCAGTGCGGCGTCTGGTCCTCCTCCCTGGCTGTGACCGAGTGCTGGTCGGCGCTGTGCCGGAAGGTGCGCGACGGCGACATCGATCTGGCGACGCGTGGCGAGGCCTGGGCCCGACTGGAGGATGCCATTGGGACTGAACGGCTGCACCTCCAGGCGGTTACTCTGCCGGTTCTCCGCCTGGCCAACCGTTTCATCGGCCAATGTGACGGCCGCGTCGCACTGCGTACTCTGGACGCCATTCACCTGGCCTCCTGCGAGTGTTGTGGTGCCGGGCTCCTGCTCACGAACGACCGGGTCATGCGGCTGGCTGCCGAGACTCTTCACCTTCCTCTGGGGCCCACGGCTGGGTAGGCTGCGCCGCTGGCGAGCCGGGGTGGCGCGCAGGTTCAGGGGAGAGGCGCAGCGCTCCCCGTGAAGTCTGGAGAGTGCGGGTAACCGCTTCCCGCACCAAGGAGATGGCCGATGATCTGCAGACTCCCGCCCGTTGGCTCGCCCCTGGCGGGGCTCGCCCTGCTCGCCACCTGCCTCGGGGCTGCCGACCTGTCGCCCCTGCCGCCGCTGGCGCCGGGGGCGACGGTGCTCGAGCAGTCTTTCGCGAAACCGGAGGCACGCCAGGGCTGGTCGACGGCCGACTTTGCCGCCTGGGTTCCTGAACACGCTGGGGCGATCTGCCTGCGCGTCGACGTGGCTGCGGCCGATGCGGCCGGCGGCCACATGATCAGCCTTCCCCTGGACCTGAGCCGTTACCGCGGTTGCCGGCTGCGCTTTGAGTGCCAGGCGAAGGCCCAGGACGTCACGCCGCCGCCGCAGGCCTACCTCGGCGTCAAGTACATGCTGCACTACCGCTCGCCGGCCGCCGGTCCCTCCTGGCATAATCAGAACGGGGTCGCGGGGACCTTCGACTGGAAGCCGCTCGCCTTCGTCGTCGACATCGCGGCCGATGCCGCGGCGGGCGAGGTAACCCTCGGCCTGCAGGAGAGCAGCGGCACGGTCTGGTTCGACCAGGTCAAGGTGACCGTGCTGGCCCTGCCGCGGCCGCCGCGGCCGGCGCCCCAGCCGAACCCGCCGCCCGCCTACCGCGGTCACGACCTGCCGCGGTTGCGCGGGGTCATGTCCCCGAACACCTTTCGGGACGAGGATCTGCGCGTCCTGGGCCAGGAGTGGAAGGCCAACCTGATCCGCTGGCAGCTCACCCGCAACTGGGGCACGCCGGGCACAGACCGCGATCTGGTCGAGTACGACACCTGGCTGGAGGGGAAACTCGTGGAACTCGACCAGGCCCTGCCGGCCTGCCGCCGCTATGGCATCAAGGTCGTCGTCGATCTGCACTCACCCCCCGGCGGCCGCTACGCCAACAATGATGTGGCCATGTTCCACGAAACGCTGTACCAGGACCACTTCGTGGCGCTCTGGGAGAAGATCGCGCGCCGCTACCAGGGCAACCCGGCCATCTGGGGCTACGACCTGGTGAACGAGCCCGTGCAGGCCGAGCCGCCGCCCGCCGGCGTCGCCGACTGGCTGGGGACGCAGGCGCGGGCGGCCAAGGCCATCCGTGCCATCGACCCCGAGCGCCCGATCTTCATCGAGTCCTGCCAGTGGGACTCGGCCGACGGCTTCCGCGAGCTGGACCCGGTCGATGTGCCGAACCTCGTCTACCAGGTCCACATGTACTACCCGGGCAGCTTCACGCATCAGGGCGTGTTCAACCCGGCGCCCGCCGGCGGTCTGGCCTACCCGGGTGACATCGACGGCCGGCGGGTCGACAAAGAGGCCCTGCGGCAGCACCTGCAGCCGGTGCGCGACTTCCAGCTCGCCTACAATGTCCACATCTACGTCGGCGAGTTCAGCGCCATCCGCTGGGCCCCGGGGGACAGCGCCTGCCGCTACCTCCAGGACTGCATCGAGATCTTCGAGGAGTACGGCTGGGACTGGTCCTACCACGCCTACCGCGAATGGGACGGCTGGAGCGTCGAGCACGGCCCCGACCGCAACGACCCCCAACCCACCGCCGCGCCGACCGACCGCAAGCGCCTGCTGCTCGAATGGTTCGCCAAGAACCGGAAGCCGTAGGGCCGATCCGTCCTCGCGTGCCGCGGTGCCCTGCGGGCGCTACTCTTCGGTATTTGTTGCGATTAGTTATCATATATGTTATTCTTACTGCATGAAATTCGAGGCATTGGTCAAGCTGGTTGGGGCTGAGGTCGTGTTCCCATCGGCCCTGCTACTGGCCGGGCAGGGGTCGGCCGCGACCGTGCGTCCGCAACTCACACGATGGGTGAGGGCGGGTCGGTTGCTTCAGCTTCGGCGTGGTGTCTACGCCTTGGCACCGCCTTGGCGCAAGGTGGAGCCTCACCCGTTCGCGGTGGCCAATGCGCTGCAACGAGGCTCCTACGTCAGTTTGCAGTCCGCCTTGGCGTTCCATGGTATCATCCCCGAGCATGTTCCGGTGGTGACCAGCGTTGGCCCCGGCAGGCCAGAGACGGTGCGCAATCCCTTGGGGGCATTCCAGTTCAACCACATAGCCGAACGGCTGTGGTTCGGCTACGTTCGGCTGGAGGTCGCGCCCCGGCAGTTTGCCTTTGTGGCCAGGCCGGAGAAGGCGCTGCTGGACTTGGTGCATCTCACGCCGGGTGCTGACGCGGCCGACTACCTGCGGGAGTTGCGCCTCCAGGCCCCGGAGGCCATGGACCTGCCGGCCCTGCAGGCGTTGGCCGCGCGCAGCGGCAGCCCCAAGCTGTGCCGGGCTGCTCGGGTCGTTGCGACACTGCGGCTTGCCCAGGAGGGAGAACGGCTGTGAAAGAGTACCTGCGGCAACTGGCGGACCAGGCGGAGAATGATCTTGCCCGCGGCTGCCTGGTGCGGGAGTATCTCCAGGCACGCATTCTCGAGTCACTCCAGGACGCGGGGGTTTTCCTGCGCTGGGCCTTCCTAGGGGGAACGGCACTACGGTTTCTCTACTCGCTGCCGCGCTTCTCGGAAGACCTTGACTTCTCTCTGATCACCCCTGGCCAGGACTGTGGTGTGAAGGCTGCCCTGACCGAGGTCAAGCGCATCCTGGAACGGGAGGGTTATCGCATCGAGGTGAGAGTGAGCGACCAGAAGACGGTCGCCTCGGCTTTTGTCAGATTCCCGGGCTTGCCCTACGAGCTTGGCATGTCGGGACATGCAGAGCAGACGCTTGCCATCAAGGTGGAGGTGGACATGAACCCGCCACTGGGTGCGGCGACTCAGACCACCCTCGTCCGGCGTCATGTGACGCTGCACCTATGCCACTATGACAAGGCGTCCCTGCTGGCAGGCAAACTGCATGCCGTCATGAGTCGGACATGGACCAAAGGGCGCGATCTCTATGACCTGGCCTGGTACCTGTCAGACCGTACCTGGCCTGTTCCTAACCTGCCCCTGCTGAATGCCGCCTTGACGCAGACTGGGTGGGGTGGGGGCGCCATGGCCGAGGCGAACTGGCGCAGCGCTGTCTGGCAGCGGCTTGCGATCGTAGACTGGGACAAAGCCCGCGCCGACGTTCGCCCTTTCCTGGAGCGCCAGCGCGACGTGGATCTAGTCACGCCCGCGGTGCTTGGCGAGTTGCTTGCGTGAGGGCCGGTAGGCCTCTGGCTTTGCCCGGCGCTTGCCGCGGTTCCGGCGGCAGGCGATAGTGCTGGGCAGGCGCGCTGGCGGACGGCGTGCGGGTGCGGCGGTGCGGCGGTGCGGGTGGTGGGTTGACGGTGGGGGACAGATCATGAGCAGACTGCTGTTGTCCGGTCTGGTGTTGAGCCTGGCGGCGGGGGCGGCCGAGCGCCAGCGCGAAGGCACCGAGTGGAGCGTCACCTACGCCTTCGACGCCAACCAGACAAAGCTGCCGCGGGTGCTGCTGATCGGCGACTCGATCTGCAACGGCTACAACAGCTTCGTGAAAGAGGGCCTGGCCGGGGTCGCCTACACCTCGTTCTGGGCCACTTCGAAGTGTGTCACCGACCGTTCGTACCTGCGGGAGTTGAGTTTCATCCTGGAGGAGTACGACTACGCCGTCATCCACTTCAACAACGGCCTGCACAGCCTGGATACGGATCGGGTGGCCTGGGAAGCCGCGTTGCGCGCCGTGGTCAAGACGCTCCAGGAGAAGGGCAAGGGCGCCAAGCTGGTCTGGGCCAGTTCGACGCCGCTGAAGGACCCCGCCCTGACGGCCAAGGCCAAGGAACTGAACGCGATCGCGGCGCGGGTGATGCAGGAGAGTGGCATTCCGACGGATGACCTCTTCGGCCTGATGGATCCGCAGGATCGGGCCCTGTGGAGCGACACTTACCACTACCATGAAGCGGGCGTGCGTCTGCAGGCCAAGCAGGTGGCTGAGAGCATCCGGCCCCTGCTGCCGGCGGCCCCTTGAGCACGCGCCGGCAGCGGCGCCCATGGGCGTCACACGACGTTGCGGAGGCGCAAAGCGGTGTCAAGCCACCGACAGTCCAAAGCTTGGCCTGCTGGCCGGCGCGGTCTGGGACCGAGTCCCGGCAGCGGCGGGACTCCTTGGACTGCGGCGGCTGGACGCCGCTTTCGAGTGGGCCCTGCACGCGCCGGGTGCCTGAGCTTGGCGCCGCTGGCGGCCTGCCCTTGCCCTCCAGTCCCGGCGCGACCGAGCCCGGGTTTCACAGGATGCTTTCTGGGGGACGCGCTCACGCGTGAACACTGAACGCCGTGGAAGCAGGTGTGGAAGGGATGTCATGGAAAAGCAGGCCAACGTCCGAAGCCGCCGCGCCGGCGCGCTGCTGGCTCTGACCCTCGCCGTGGCGACCAGCCTTGGCGCTGCCGAGGCGGAGCGCTGTTTGCTGCGCAGTGCCGAGGGGGTCGTGGCGACCTTTGAGCGCCAGGGCGGCGGCTGGCGCTGGACGGGGTACGGGGACGAGGCGGCCGGACGGGCGTGGGCCATCGACGGCGAGCGCTTCAGCCTGCAGACGGCCGGGGGCCAGCGCCACAATGTCGGCGAGGCGGGCTTCAGTGCCCTCCGCGAGGTGGCCGAGGCGGGGGCGCCCACGGTCGTGCTGGAGACCCAGCTCGCGCTGCCGCCGGTGCAGGTGCGCCAGGTGTTCAGCTTCGCCGCCGACGGCCGGACCTTGCGCCTGCGTGCCGCCCTGCGGGCTACTGGGGCGCCCCTGGTGATTCAGCGCGTCGGGTTGCTGGAACTGCGCCTGCCGGGCCAGGCGCTGAAGCTGATGGGCCAGGGCAACGTCTCCAGTCCGGTGTTCGGCGATCATGTCTTTGCCGGTATCGAACATCCCGCGGCGCTCTGTCAGGTGGATGGCGAGCGCCTCTATCTCGCCCAGCACTCCTACACGGCCGTGGGGCCGGAGTGGGTCACGCTGCCGGGCGCCGTCTTCGGCTCGAGCACGCTTGCGGACGATGCCGCCTTCGGCAAAGAGGCGCTGCGGCGGGCCTTCCTGCGCTACCTGGACACGGTGCGGGTGCGTCCCGCGGACCTGCACGTCCATTACAACAACTGGTGGACCATGCCCGTCCCCTTCACCGAGGCGGAGGTTCTGGCGAACATCGCGGCGCTCAAGCGTGGCCTGTCCGGGCGCTGGTGGGAGGTTTCGCCCCCGCGCTTCTTCTTTGACTCCTATGCGATGGACATGGGCTGGTCGGAGGCGCGCAGCGTCTGGGAGGTGGATCGGGCGCACTACCCCGACGGCTTCCGCACGATTGGCAAGGCGCTGGCCACGGTGGGGGCGCGTCCCGGTCTGTGGGTGTCGCCGAGTAGTTGCTACCCGCCGGCGCTGGACAACGACTGGTTGGAGGCCAACGGCTACGAGACCTTGGTGCGGCAGCCCGGCGGGCGCTACGCCTGTCTGGCCTTGGGGGGACGCTACCAGCGCGCCTTCAAGGCGGCGGTGCTGCGCCATGCCCGCGAGGGGAACCTGGGACACGTCAAGTTCGATGGTCTGGTGTGGCCCTGCGACGTGGCCACGCATGGACACCCGACCGGGATCGAGTCGATGCAGCCCATCGCCGAGGGCTTGATGGACGTCTTCGACGCCTTGCGTCAGCAGGATCCCACAATCGCGCTGGAACCGACCTGCCTGGGGTACTGGCCCAGCCCGTGGTGGCTGCTGCACACGCCCTATGTGATCGGCCCCTTCGGCGATGACTGCCCGAACGGCCGCAGCCCATGCCCGGAATGGATCGAGGCGCTGACCACCGGCCGCGACGTGGCCAATCTGCAGGGGCGTGAGGCCTTTCTGCTGCCCAGCGCGGCGCTGGAGTGCTTTGACACCATCGTGCAGTGTCCCGGCGACTTCGAGAACCACGGGGTGATGGCCGTCGCCCGCGGACACGGGTTCCAGTCGACGTACATCAACCCGAAGTACATGGACGCCGACGAGTGGCGCTTCTTCGCGGAACTGATGCGCTGGGCGCGGGCGAATCGCGAGTTCCTGCAGGAGCCGCTGCCAATCGGCGGGGACCCGGCGCAGCGTCAGGCCTATGGGTATGCCTACCGCGCTCCGGGCCGGGAGTTGGTCTTTGCGCGGAACCCGTGGATCGAGACGGCCAGCCTCGAGTTGCCCCAGTCGGCCGGTGCAGAGGCCCGCGAGCTGCGGCTGCTCTACCCGCGCCGCCAGGTCCTCGGCTACCTCGCTGCCGGCGCGCCGCTGCCGGCGCTGCACCTGGGGCCCTACGAATTGGCGGTCCTGGAAGCGGTACCGAGCGTCGCTTCGAGCACCGTGGCCCCCGTGGTGGCCCTGGCCCCGGTCGTGGCGCCCGTCGCCTGGACGGCCCGGGGTGCGGTCGGTTTCGAGCGCCTCTCTTTCGATCCCGCCGTGCCGGCCTTCGGCCCCGACTGGAGTTCGCCCGATGGCGACGCGGCCGAGTTGCTGGTGTACGGCGGCGCGGGCGAACTGCAACTCACGGCGCCGGCCGAGCTCTGCATCCTGGCCAGCGGGCCGACGTCGATGGTCAACGTGCGCTGTCAGCTCACGGTCGACGGCAAGGAGGTGCAGACGACCCCAGCGCGCTCCGCGGGTGCCTTCTCGGCCACGGGAGCGATGGCCGTCGAAGACTGGGCCTGGTTCCTGGCCGCGCTCAAGCCCGGTACCCACACGGTCGAGTTCCGCGTGCTGGGTGCTGCCGACAGCACGCAGTGCGGGGTGTTCGTCCGCGGCTGGGTGCCGGCCGGAGCGCGGGTGAAAGCGTTTGGGGCGGGTCCGCCGTTGCCCCTGTACCGCGCCGGCGAGCGGTCTTGGTCGCAGACGCTGGTGCCGCTGACCGCCCCGGACGCCGCGAGCGCAGCGCGGCGCGTGGAGCGCCGTCTGGTCAAGATCGACGGGGTCTACCTGGACAGCCTGGACTGGGACTCGGCCACCACCGGTTGGGGGGAGGCGCGACGCAACCTGAGCGTCATGGGGACGCCGCTGCTGATGGCCGGGCGCACCTTCGCCCGTGGCCTCGGCACGCATGCGGCTTCGCGCATCGTGTACACGCTGCCACCAGGCTATCGTCGTTTCGCCGCCACTATCGGTTGCGATCAGGAGGTGCAGGCCAACTCGGTCGTCTTCGTGGTGGAGGGCGACGGGCGCACCCTCTTCCGCAGCCCCGTCATGCGCCGCGATACGCCGCTGCGTGCGGTCGATGTCTCTATCAAGGGGGTGAAGACGCTGAGCCTGATCCTTGAGGACGCCGGCGACGGCATCGCCGCGGACCACGGCGACTGGGCCGAGGCGCGGTTGTTGCGGTAAGTGCGGCGGCCAGAAGACAATGGAGATGCGGCGGGCCTCCGCCGCCCCAGAAGACAATGGAGATGCGGCGGGCCTCCGCCGCCCCAGAAGACAATGGAGATGCGGCGGGCCTCCGCCGCGCGCCCGCGGCCGGGCGCCTCTCCAGAAAGATGCGGCGGGCCGGGCGCCTTTCCATGGCCGACTCGGGCGGCGCCGTGTTGCGCATCGCGCTCCCAGGCGCCATCTTTCCGTAGTTCCGCCTGGGACGGTTCTCGTCAGTGGACGGCGTTGAGTCTGTGTCTGTCGGGCGAACCAAGGGGCACACCATGATTTTCGGTCCTTCTCTTCTCGGCGGTGTCTGCCTGCTCGGGGCGGCCAGTCTGGCGGCTGGCGCCGAGCCTGCGGGCAGCAACCCCTGCACCTCCTGGCCGGCGACGGATGCCCTGGGTCGCCGCCTGCCCACCGCGGCGGAGGTAGGCCCGCCGCGGCCAGGGCGCTTCGTGGGTATCTTCTACTTTCTCTGGCACGACAACCGCGGCGGCAAGAACCCGAATGCTGCCGAGGGCCCGTACGACATCGACAAGATCCTGGCGGCCGATCCCGCCGCCCTGCAGAAACCGCAATCGCCGCTGTGGGGACCGATCGGCATGTACCACTACTGGGGGGAGCCGCTCTACGGTTACTACCTCAGCGAGGATCCCTGGGTGCTGCGCCGCCATGCCCACCTGCTGGCGGACGCCGGCATCGACACCCTCATCTTCGACACTACCAACGCGGTGACCTACCGCACTGTCTACATGAAGCTCTGCGAGGTCTTTACGGAGGTCCGCCGCGAGGGCGGTCGCACCCCGCAGATCGTCTTCATGGTGAACACCGAAGCCGGCAAGACGGCGGATGAGCTCTACCGCGATCTGTACCAGCCCGGCCTCTACCGGGAGCTCTGGTTCCAGTGGCAGGGCAAGCCGCTGCTCATCTGCGATCCGGCGGCCGCGAGTCCGGCGGTGCGGGACTTCTTCACGCTGCGCCGGGCGCACTGGCCCTTCGAGTTGGTGAACACCTCCTACGCCTGGCACTGGGAAGCCACCTACCCGCAGCCGTATGGCTACACCGATGATCCCACCAAGGCGGAGCAAGTGAACGTGGCCGTGGCCCAGAACCTGCGGCAGGCGGACGGCAAGGTCACCAACATGAGCAACGGCGACGCCCGTGGTCGCAGCTTCCACAAGGGCAAGGTGGAGACGGGGCCGGACGCGGTGAATCATGGTTACAACCACGCGGAGCAGTGGCAACGCGCCTTCGAGTTGGATCCGCCCTTCGTGATGGTGACGGGCTGGAATGAGTGGATTGCCGGGCGCTGGGGCAAGCCGGACGAGCCGCTGGTGTTCGTCGACCAGTTCACCCAGGAGTACAGCCGCGATATCGAGCCGGCCAACTGCGGCCACGCCGACAACTACTACTGGCAACTGGTGAGCAACGTGCGCCGATTCAAGGGGGTGCCGCCGCTGCCAGCGGCCTCCGCACCGCAGTCCATCAAGCTCGCCGACGGCTTTGCCCAGTGGCAGGCGGTCGCACCGGAGTTCCGGGCGCCGGCGGGCAGCGCCCTCGTTCGCGACTGCGACGGTGCGGCGGGGACGCACTACAGCAACCGGACAGGCCGGAACGACCTGGTCAGCCTGAAGGTCGCCCGCGACGCCGAGACCGTGGCCTTCTACGCCGAGACCCGCGAGCCGATCACGCCCTGCACCGATCCCAACTGGATGTGGCTGCTGCTCAGCACCGGCCCCGCCGGGGCGCCGAACTGGGAAGGCTATACGTTCATCGTCAACCGCACGGTCGACGGCACGGGCAGCACCTGGCTGGAGCAGAGCGAGGGCGGCTGGCGCTGGCGTAAAGTGGCGAAGGTGGAGTTCCGGGTCGTGGGCAAGCAGTTGCACCTGGTGATTCCGCGCGCCGCGCTCGGGCTGGCGGTCGGTAGCAGCCAGGTGGCGCTCGACTTCAAGTGGATCGACAACGCTCAGAAGCCGGGTGACATTATGGACACCTACGTCAGTGGCGACGCCGCCCCGGCGGGGCGGTTCCGCTACCGTTACCAGGGGGAGTAGGCCCAGCGTGTCCTCAGGTGTCGCAGGAGACCAACCACCGTGCTCATACTCCATCGTTTCTGCGGTGTTACCGCTGCCCTCCTCGGCGCGGCGGTGACGCCCGCTCTGGCCCAGCCCGTCCCGGCGCCGCGACTGCTGCCCGCGGTGGAGGCCGAGGACGTCGTCTACACCTTCGCGCCGGCCAACAACGGCTCTGGGCCGCTCTGGGGCAATGCCTCGAGCTGCATCGTGCGCCTGGGCGAGGAGGTCTTCGCCAGCGGCCTGGAGACGTTGAAGGACGTCAAGCCGCTGAACAACGTGCGCTGGCTGCTGTTCCAGAGCGGGGCTGAGGGCTGGAGCTTGCAGCAGGCCGATCCCACGGGCCGCACTCGTGAGCCCTGTCCGTTGGGGTGTTTCCCCGACGGGCGGCTGCTGCTTTCGGTAAACCCGACGCTGACCGAGCCGAACACCTACAACGGTCCCGCCGAGCCGCAGATTCTCGAGATCAGTGCCGCTGACCCCAAGGCTGCCGGCAAGACGCTGCGCCCGGTTTGGGAAGGGACGCCGGCGTTCACCGAGCACTCCTACCGCAGTTTTGCGGTGGATGGCCCCAACCGTGAGTTCATCCTCCTGCAGAACATCGGCTACGACCATGCGGAGTGGTCCTTCTACGACCGTACCGGCACCTGGTCGGCACGCGGCCGGATCACCTGGCCCTGGGGCGCCGAGTATGAGACGCCGCAGCCGGTGCGGCTGTGCTACCCGGCCGTGGCCTTGCGCGACCGCGCTGTCTACTTCCTCGGGGTGAGTGACATCGTCGAGCCGAACTCGGCCTGGCGCGAGGCGAAGAAGGCGATCACCGGGCAGAACTGGGACTACGATTTCCGTCGACTCTTCTTCGCCTGGTGCCCGGACATCACCAAGGGCGGCTTCGGCGACTGGATCGAGGTCGCCAGCCGGGAGAAGACCTGCGGTGGGGTCATGCCTTGCGACCTGTGGGTGGCCGCGGACGGTGCGGTGCATCTGCTGTGGCGGGAGCGGGCTCTGGATGAGCGCTTGCGCGAGACCTTCTACCCGACCGAGAAGCAGAGCGACACGCTCGGCTACGCCGTGTTGCGGGCCGGCAAGATTGTGGTTCGCAAGGCTCTGCTCAGGAGTGCCGAGGACGCGCCGGGCGAGGTGGTGGGGGCGGCGCGCTTCCACGCGCTTGCGGACGGGCGTCTGCTCGTGTTCTACTACGCCAACGGCGTCGACGCCGCCGGCAAGGTCGTCGCCGGCAACCGGATCCTGGAGATTCTGGCCGACGGCGAAGCCGGCGAGCCCGTGCCGGTGCCGCTGGAGTATCCCTTCAGGGAGTTCATCACCGCGAGCTGGCGCGGCGGCTCGGCTCCCTCCCGTTACCTTGATGTGCTGGGCCAGACCAACGAGCAGCCGGGCCTGTGCTACGCCCGCATCAACCTGCTGAACCCGATCCTGGCGGCGGCCGACATCAGCGTCGAGCGGACCGCGGGCGGGTCGCGCCTGCGCGGCGACGGGACGCGTTCGGTCTCGGCCGTCGGCAAGGTGACCTCGTGGACCTGGGACATCGACGGGACGGCCGCGGCGGGGGTGACCGTCACCCGCGAGTTCGAGCGCAGCGGCAGCGTGCGCGTGGCGCTGACGGTGGCCGATGAGCAGGGGAACCGGCAGACGCTGACGCGCAACGTCTCCCTGCCACTCTCGCCGGGCGACCTGGGGCTGCAGCAGTGGGGCCTGATCTCGCGGACGGAGGCCGAGGGCTTCGTCGGCGAGGGCGGGGGTACCATCCACGTCCGTACCGACAAGCTCGGGGCCTCGGGGGCATCCCTGTCGCACTGGAACAGCGCCGGGCATTGGCTGGAGTGGGAGGTCGAGGTGCCCCGCACCGACGAGTACTTCCTGCTCATCCGCTACGCGACGCCCGACGCGGCGACGCGCAGCTTCACGGTCGATGGCCAGCCGCAGCCCGCGCTACGCTTCCCCTCGACCCGCGGCTACGGCTCCAATCTGGTCGACAACTGGGGCGTGACGGCGAACCGCGGCCCGGACGAGCGGCCGCTGGCGCTGCGCCTGACCCAGGGCACCCACCGCCTGCGCCTGGAGAATGGCGACGGTACCGGGCTCAATCTCGACGGTTTCGACTGGGTCGCCAAGACTCCCACGGCGAGCGCGGCCGCGGACGCGGCGGTGCCGACCGGCTTCGTGTCGGTGACCGATCCGGACGGGTATGGCTACCTGCTATCCCAGCGTGGCACCCTCTGCCCCAGTCGCATCCAGCCGGAGATCGGCCACTGCTTCATCGCGCCACTCGGGGCACGCGCCGTCGGCGATGGCGTTAAGGACGCGCCGCCTTCGACGCTCCAGCTTTTCGAGGACGGCAAGGAACTCGGCCCGGCACACGCGGTGCACGCCGACATCCGCACGGCCGGCCAGGGCCGGTTCTCGCACTGGATCAACGCCCTTTACCTCTCGGCGTCGGACAACTCCGACCCGCGCACGAACGGCCGGACCTACACCTGGCAACTGGCGCCGCGGTAGTGTAACGTCCGCAAGATCCGTTGTGCCGTACACCCATGGAATAGGCGGACGACGCACCGGCCCCGGTGCACCTAGGTCGCCCCGTCAGCCCCCGCGGGGCGCAGTGTCCGCCCGATCATGTCAGAGCGAAACATCGGATCGCCGCTGGAGCGCGAGCGTCCACGGGTGCCCTGCACCCCGCGAGCTCTTGTTTCATACCACATGCACACCAACCGCAGAGCATTGCTGGAGCGGCCGCGGCCCCAGGGGCGAACGCCCCCGCGGCCATGCCCACGAGGCCGTGGGCGCTCCAGTGCGGGCCCAGAGTTGGAGCAGAATGCGGTGCCGATGCGGGCCATTGCTTTACCACGGACGGCAAACTGGTATCACAGGGCTACGGACAATGGGGACCCTCAACCCAGGCTCGGCGGGCGTCATCGCCAGCCGGCCTGACGTGCCTTGACAGGTTACCATAAATATGGTTATATTGCATGGTATGAAGACGACCATCGATATCCCGGACGAGATCTACCGCCAGGTCAAGGCGAGGAGTGCCATGGAAGGGCGGTCCGTACGTGACGTTACGGTCGGCCTCTTTCGTGGTTGGGTTGGCGACGGCGGGCGAGCGGACGCGGACGCCATCGACGAGCCTGGCCAGATCGATGGCCAGCCCGTACCGCCGTGGTTTGGCGCCTTGCGCCGGTACGCGGTCAACGCCGAGGGTCGGCACGACCTGGAGTCCATCCGGCAGAGCATCGCGCGCGGCCGGGCGCAGGAGGGGCGGGGGCCGTGAGCTTCGGCCTGGACACCTCTGTGGTCTTGCGGTTGCTGACCGGGGAACCCACGGCGCAGGCTCGCGCCGCCATCCGCTGGTTGCGCGAGACCCAGGCCGCGGGCACCGCGGTCGTCATTTCCGACCTGGTGGCGAGTGAGGTGTACTTCGCGCTTCAGCACCACTACGGGGTGCCCAAGGTCGAGGCGTTGCGGCAACTGGCGCTGTTCTTCAGGAGCGGCGACGTAGTCGCCTGCGGCGAAGCCGCGGAGGTGCTGGAGACACCACGCCTGGCTTCAGCCAAGCCCGGGTTCGTAGACCGCCTCATTCACCAGCAGTACCGGCGCGCGAAGGTCGCGGCCATGGTCACTTTCGAGAGGGCAGCGCGTGGGCTGCCGCAGGTCTGCCTGTTGGAGGGAGACGTGGAGGGTTAGCGCCCGCTCAGAGATCGGAGAAGACGAGGGCTTTGGACTCCAGCCCCCGCAGGCCAGTCCTGAGCACGACGCTGTCGCCACACGGTGCCAGTTCGGCCTTGGCCCGTCCGCGCCGGCTGATCTCCAGCACGTCGGTGATGCGGAGTCCGGGACAGCAGACGGTGAGCTCCGACACGTCGTCCAGGCTGGCGTTGGTGAGGTACCACACCATCCGGCGGTCAGCCGTCGACCGGAAAACGTACAACGAGACGTACGGTTCCCCGACCACGAAGAAGGGGGTCTGCGGCGGCGGCAGGGCGCGCAGCACCGCCTGGGTGATCGCCTGTCGTACCGGTTGCAGGTACAGGGCCGGGCCCGCGCCATAGCGGCCATAGGGGAAGATCAGGACGCGGTGGTTGACGACGGCGATTCCGGGCGCCACGACCTCGCCCGCCGGGTTCCTGGCCTGAGTCTTCAGCGCGGGCGCCTGCCGGTAGTCGATATCGAGGAACTCGCAGCCGGTCTCCTGCAGCGACAGGCGGGCTTCCGAAAAGCCGCAGTAGAGTTCGCCATCGCAGACCTGTTCGTAGGCATGGCGGCCGCGGTTGAGGGGTTGCCAACGGGCGCGCTGCAGCCCTGCCAGCTCACCGAGGCCCAGGTCCAGCAACGTCTGTGCGGCTTCGCCGTCGAGGATGACGAGGTGGCGCTCGAAGAGGGACGTGATCGCTGCCGCGGCCAGGTTGCGGAAGTACTGGCCGGACACCGCCACGCAGCCCTGCTCAAGCTGCTGCGGAGCGGCCGCGCAGAACGCATTCGCGATCCCGTAACTCGAGAGGATCCCGGACCAGAGGCTTTCTGCCGGGTAGACCTCTTCGATGCGCTCGCCCCTCTCGGTGTGCAGCGTGTACGACGAGGTTGGGCAGACGGGGATCTGGATCCCCTGCGGCGTCATGGACTCCAGCCCCAGTTCGGCCACCGCCGCGCCGAAGGGCTTGATCTCGGCGAGCATGGCCTCATAGCCCTGGCCAGCCTGGACCCCGTTGCCCATCATGTCAAAGATGTTCAGGGTGATGCCGCGGACCCCCAGGGCCAGGGACGAGGTGATCTGGAAGCTGGAGAAGGCGCGCGACTTTGTGAACCGCGAATGCGGGTAATTCTCGAGTTCAGGGTAACACTCCGTCGTGACCGGAATGAGGGCCCGGGCTTGCCGGGCCACCTCATTGAAGGCGATGAGGTAGCTCGGGGCCGGCGGTTCGCGATAGGCCGGCAGGTGCGGCCGCAGCACGGGTGCGTGGTGCGGTCCCGCCAGGCCCATGAGGATACCGCGCCAGTCGCGGGCTTCAGAGCAGTGCACCATCGGGTGGCTGCTCATCAGGCCCACCCGCGTCGTCGGCGAGACCGCGTGCACCGCGCTGCCGATTCTGGCGGCCAGGGCCACCATGGCATCGCGGGCCACATCCAACCAGACTGTCCGGTACGGGTGCGGCTCGCCGGGAGCCAGCATGGCGCTGACGAACTCGGCGCGCGTCAGCCGCCGGCCGGCCCGCTTCGAGTACTCGGCCAGGTGCCGCTCGCAGAAGCAGCCGCCATAGTCGAGCGGCACGTGGTTGTGCAAGCGGAAGTCGTCCTCAACCCAGAGGGTGGCGGGCTTGGCGCTGGCGTAGAGGGCGAACACCGCCGCCAGGTACGTCCCGAACTCCGGACACAGCGGACACGGGGTCACCTCTGACTGCAAGCCGCGACTGTCGACCATGCACTCGAAGGACTGCCCGGGCTTGAGCATGCGTCCGTGATCACTGTGGCGGAGGGTCGTCAACGGGTTGATCGAGGTCGAGACGCCGATGGTCTGGAGGGTCGCCCCGACTCTGCCGATCGTTTCCAGCCAGGGCCGCAGTTCGGCAAGGGTCGGGTGCCCCTGATCCAGTTCGCCGCAACTGGTGAAGAACATCACATCGTCGATCGCGGCCTGCTGACAGAAGCGCAGCAGGGGCTCCACCTTTTCCGTTTCATGGAATCCGGGGGCGATCGTCACGCGCAGCATGTATGAAAAGGCCATCGTGACTCCACGGTTACGGACATATCTGCCTGGATCGCCCCACGCTTAGCCTTCCTTGACGCGCGGCAGGAGCAGTGAGCCCCCGGCACCCAGCCCCAGAGCCACCAGGCCGGCGAGCGTGAAAGCAGGAGCAAAGGAGTGCGTTGCATCCGCTAGGCGGCCGCTGACATAGGGCGCGAGGGCCTGGCCCACCCCGAAGACGACGGTCACCAGGCCGAGGGCGGCGGAACCCAGACGCGGGCCGAAGCGGTCGCCCGTGGCCGCCGCCATGATCGCGGGAATGCTCCACGCGGTCACGCCGAACAGCAGGCCGGAGCCGTAGGCTGCGGTCAGGCTGTGACCGGCCAGGCCGACCAGCAGGTAGGCCGTGCCCTGCACCGTAAAGATCAGCACCAGGGCGAGCCGGCGTCCCCAGCGGTCCGACAGCGCGCCCCAGGCCAGGCCACTGACCATCGATACCACCCCGATCCGCAGCCACAACCGGCCGGCGGCGGCGGTGGGCAGGGCCAGGTCGCGCACGAGGTGCTGCACGAAGAAGGTCGAGTAGATGATGTACGAGAAGCCGAAGGCGAGGTAGACCGCCGCCAGGTGCCAGAGGTGCGGCGAGGCGTACACGGCCCCCCAGGCCAGGGAGGACGCGCGCGCCACCGTCGGACCACGTTCGGGGTCCGGCGGAGCGCCGCTGGGGGTCAGGCCGAGGTCCTCCGGGCGGTCGCGCAGTCGCCATGCCGCGAGCACGCCGATGGCCGCGGTGAGGCCTGCAAACACCAACCAGCAGGTGCGCCAGCCGTCGCCCGTAGGTGATTGGAGCAGGGCCGGCACCAGGGCGCCGGTGACCACCAGGCCGAGGCTGGAGCCCGCGACGGCAATGCCGCTGGCGAGGCCGCGCCGGCGCGCGGCGAACCAGGCGGCCACCAGGGCCAGGGTGGGGACATTGACCGCGGCGGCGCCGGCACCGGTGAGGAAGCGGGCGCCGCAGGCTGCCCGGTAGGACGGGGCCAGGCCGGTGAGGGCCATGGAGAGCGCCACGACCGCCAGGCCGGCCACGATGATGCGGCGGGCACCGTACTGGGCTCCGGCCGCGCCCGCAAAGGCTACCACCAGCAGGTAGCCCAGCAGGTTGGCCGATTGCATGGCTCCCGTCTGGGCGTTACTCAGCCCCAGATCGTTCTGCATGGCCGGCAGGACCATGCTGTAGCCGAACCGGCCCAGCCCCAGCGAGCCGAACACCGCCAGGACCGCGAGCGCCAGGATGAGATGGCCGTAATGGGTGCGCCGTCGGATCACGGCAATCCCCTGACGCCCGCGGCGCCATGGCGCCGCGGGTGGTACGGGTTACAGCATGACGCAGCCAGCCCCGAGTTCCTGCCGGGGTTCACTGGCGCATTCCAGCTTGATGACGGCGATCGCGGCGATGGTGTCGGGGCAGGGCGCGGGAAGGCCACGCAGGAGGAGCCGTTCGCCCTTCTGCTCGACCGTCACCGGGGTGGTGTCGCCGAGGACGGAAGCGCGGATGACCTTGCCGTGGAAGCCGCCGATGGCGATCTCGCGGCCTGGCCAGCGGCTGCACCAGAAGTACGCCGTGTTGCCCCGGCGGGTCCACTGGCCCAGGGGCATCCACTCGAAGCGGTCGGCGCGGTCGACCTGGCCATAGACGGCCTCGTGGTTACGCTCCAGCCACTGGCCGACGGCCTGCAGGCGGGGATAGGCCTCGGCGGGCACGGAGCCGTCCGGCTTGGGGCCGATGTTGAGCAGGAGGTTGCCCTGGCCGGCGGTAGCGGTACGCAGCATGCCGATGACCTCGCGCGTGGAGCGCCAGTCGCTCTCGGCGCCGTAGGGCAGGTAGCCCCAGGAGCCGTTGAAGGTCATGCAGGCTTCCCAGGCGCGGCCCTTGTTCTCGGCCTTAATGTGTTCTTCGGGCGTGCCGAAGTCCTCGGGCAGGAGGGAACGGTTGTTGATGAGAATGTGGGGCTGCAGACTGCGCACCATGCGGTTCAGTCGGCGGCTCTCCCACAGTTCGGGGGTCGCCAGGGGCCAGGCCACGTCGTACCAGATGATGTCGATGTGGCCGTAGTTGGAGCAGAGTTCGCGGACGCAGCCGTGGGTGAACTCGACGAAGCGCCGCCGGGCCTTCTCGTGGTGGGCGCAGTCGGCCCCGTCGGGGTGATGCCAGTCCATCAGGGAGTAGTAGAAGCCGATCTTGAGGCCGAACTCGCGGCAGGCCTCGACATACTCCCGGACGAGGTCGCGACCGGGGCCGCGGCGCACGGCGTTGTAGTCGGTCTGCTCGGTGTCCCAGAGGCAGAAGCCCTCATGGTGCTTGGTGGTCATCACCATGTACTTCATGCCGGCGGCCTTGGCCAGCTTGGCCCACTCGCGGGCCGGTCGCGGCGTGGGTTTCCAGGTGTCCGCGAGCTTCTCGTAGTCCGGCACCGGGATCCGTTCGCGGTTCATGACCCACTCATGCCGGCCGAGTTGGGCATAGAGTCCCCAGTGGACGAACATGCCGAAGCGCGCATCCGTCCACCACGCCATCCGCTGGGCTCTGGTCTTGGAAGCTGCTGCTGATACTGCTGCCATCTCGACGGTCTCCTCTGGCGCTGCCTGGCCTGAACCTGCCACCCGATGACGCCGCGGCGTGCACGCGCGCTGACTGCAGAGAGTATAGGCGCCAGCGCCGTCTTCACCCCCTGAATGTCGCCCCGGTCGCAGCGGGTTCAAGTCCACGCATCGGCCCCAACGCTCGAAAGCGGTGTCCAAGCCGCCGCAGTCCAGAACGTGCCGTTGTTGCCGGGGCTCGGTACTCCCATGCGCCGACCGGCAGGCCAGGCTCGCCGGGTCGCCGGGTCGCCGGTGGCCGGCGGCGCCTTGACTTCGCGGGGACCGTGGCAATGTTTGCAGGGACGTTGACGCCTGTGCGCGGGTTCAAACTGAGGCTAGGAAGACGGATATGGACACCCCCTTCGCGCGCGAGATCCGGCCGGATTGGGAAGCGCTGCGAGACTGCCTTCTGCGCCGCGGCACGCCACGGCGTGTGCATTCCATCGAGCTGTTTCTGGATGGCGAGGTGCAGGCCGCGCTGAGCACGCGCTTTGGCCTGTTGGCGGGCCTGGCGGCCGACGATCCGTTCCTGGCCGAGAAGCGCACCCTGCGTCTGCAGCGCGTCCTGGGCTACGACTACGTGCGCCAGTGGGTCGAGGGGGTGGCGATGCCGCTGCGCCGCCAGCTCGTCGAGGACAGCGCGGGGGCGCTGTCGCGTGCGGCCGGCCGGTCCTATGTCGACGAGGCGCGGGGCCCGATTACCTCCTGGGAGGAGTTCGAGCGTTACCCCTGGCCGCAGCCAGCGCAGTTTTCGACGCGGGCTCTGGAGTGGTATGAGCGGAATCTGCCCGACGACATGTGCGTCATCGGCTGCGGCGGCTTTGCGCACTTCGCCGAGCACCTGACCTGGCTGCTGGGGTATGAGACGCTGTGCTATGCCCTGGTGGATCAGCGCGATCTGGTCAAGGCGATCGCCGACCGGCTTCTGGAGATCAACGTTGCGCTGATCCAACGGATGCTGGAGTTCCCATGCGTCAAGATCATCTGGGGCAGTGACGATATGGGCTTCCGCGGCGGGACGCTGATCAGCCCCGCTGACCTGCGTGAGTTCGTGTTGCCGGCGCATCGCCGGATGGCCACCCTGGCGCACGCCGCCGGGCGGCCGTACCTGCTGCATTCCTGCGGCAAGCTGACGCAGATCATGGACGACCTCATCGACACCGTCGGGATCGACGCCAAGCACTCGTTCGAGGACACCATCGAAGACGTCCGGGACGCCAAGCGTAGCTATGGTCAGCGGATCGCGGTGCTCGGCGGCATCGACCTGGATTTCCTCTGTCGGGCGCCGGAAGCCGAGGTGCGCCAACGGGTGCGCGAGACGCTGGCGGTGTGTCAGCCCGGCGGCGGCTACTGCCTGGGTACCGGCAACAGCGTCGCGAATTACGTGCCGCTGGACAACTACCTGGCGATGCTGGATGAAGGACGCCGCTACGGCTGAAGTGCGGGCCCGGGGGGCCGGCGGCGTTGCCTGCGGCCCACGGTGCTGGAACGCGGCATCTCCGCATGCCGCGGCCGGGTTGCGGAAACCCCGGCTTCCAAAGTCCGGCCGGATCTGTCGACGTGAGACGCGCGAGCCTCACACAAGAGAGGTCGAGGACACCATGCCCGGGATCGTGGGACTGCTGCTGCTGACGGCCGGACTGGGGATGACCGTGGCTGCCGCCGAGGCCCCGGCGGCAGCGCCTGTCTATGTCCCCGTGCCCAAGGCTGCCGACACGGGCCGCTACCTGGTCGGGGCCTTCATGTGCCCCTTGTGGAACAACCATGCCTGGGAGCAGAGTGGCGGCCGAGATTGCTGGGCGCCCATCGTGCCCTTTCCCGAGCGCCAGCCGCTGCTGGGCTGGTACGACGAGGGGACGCCCGCGGTGACCGACTGGGAGATCCTGTGGGCGCTCGAGCACGGGATCTCGTTCTTCGTGCCCTGCTGGTACCGGGCCAAGGGCAACCTGGGCAAACCCGCGGAGCCCGTACTCGGTCACTGGCTCCACGAAGGGCTGTTCAAGAGCCGTTACGGTGAGCGGATGAAGTTCGCCCTGCTTTGGGAGAATGGCAACCCCATCGCCTGCGGCGTGAGTTCGGCGCAGGACCTGCTTGAGAATGTCCTGCCCTTCTGGATCGAGCACTACTTCCGCCGGCCGAACTACCTGACCCTGGATGGCAAACCGGTGCTCTTCATCTACCGACTTGACGTCCTGGTCGCGGAACTGGGCGGCGTCGAGGCGGCCCGCGCGGCCGTGCTCGCCATGCGGAGCGCCTGCATCGCGGCCGGCCTGCCGGGCCTGGTGGTGGTGGGTGAGCATCACCTGGGTCTGGACCGTCCCGTAACGCTGCCCGCAGCCCTGGACATGGACTACGCCTCGTCCTACCACTGGCCCTCGTTCGCCGGACTGCTGCCGGCCGGACGCGATCCCGCGGCCTTGATCGCGGCGCAGGAGCAGTGCTGGGCCGGGCTGAGCTCCGCCAGCGGTCTGCCGGCCTTCGTCACCGCCAGCATGGGCTGGGATGACCGGCCCTGGAACCCGGGAGCCGGTCCCGGCTGGCGGCTGGAGCCGGCGGACTTTGCGACGCTTTGTGGTCGCGCCAAGGCCTTCCTGGACCGGCAGCCGGGGACCGGCCCGGAGCAGCGGCTGGTCCTGCTCGACAACTGGAACGAGTTCGGGGAAGGGCACTTCATCTTCCCGCACCGCCGGGCCGGTTTCGGCTACCTCGACGCCGTGCGGACGACCTTCGCGGCGTCCGCCGGGGCACACGTCGACGTCGTGCCTGAGGACCTTGGTCTGGGTCCCTATGACGGCCTCTACCGGGAAGCGGAGCGGCGGCGCGCCGGCCTGGGCGGCTGGGCGAGCCCGCTGGCGGCGACCACGCTGACCGTGGGGCCGCAGGCGTTGGTCGTCACCACCCAGGGTGACGATCCGCAGTTGATCACGACGGCGGTGCCAGCGGCGAGCGGCGCCCTGCAGGTCGTCGTGCGGCTGCGCGCCAGCGGCCGCGGCCCCGGTCAGGTCTTCTGGACCACCCTCCAGGAGCCGCGCTTCCAGGCGCAGCGGGCAGTGAGCTTCGCGATCCGGCACGACGGGGAATGGCACGAGGCGGCGGCGGCGTTTGCGGCAGACGCGCCCCTGGCCGGGCTGCGCCTCGATCCGGGCACCGCCGCTGGCACCGTCGAGATCGCCTGGATCCGTTTGCAGGATGCCGCTGGATCAACGCTGCGGGAATGGCGCTTCGGCGCGGCGGAGGGGACGGGGGAATGATTCTCTTCTTCGATACCGAGACCACGGGGCTACCGCGGGACGGCAAGGCGCCGGTGACTGCGCTGTCGAACTGGCCTCGGCTGGTGCAGATCGCCTGGTTGCTGGTGGACGCCGATGGCACGGAGTTGCGCAGCGTCGAGCACCTCATCAAACCGCAGGGCTTCGTGATCCCCGCGGACGCGGTGCGGATCCATGGCATCACCACCGAGAGGGCACAGCAGTACGGGATCGAACTGGCCGTGGCCCTCGCGGAGATCACGGTTGACCTGGCGGCAGCCAGCGTGCTGGTCGCACACAACATGCCCTTTGATGAGAAGATCCTCGGCGCCGAGTTCCTGCGCCTGGAGCGGCATAACCCACTCCCCGCCAAGCGCCGGCTGTGCACCATGCAGTCAGCCACCGAGCTCTGCCAGCTCCCCGGCCGCTACGGCTTCAAGTGGCCGTCGCTGGACGAATTGCACCGGAAGCTCTTCGGGGAGTCCGCGGTCGGCGCCCACCAGGCCCTGGCCGACGTCCGCGCCTGTGCCCGCTGCTACCGCGAACTCCGGCGCCTCGGGGTCATGCCCTGAGCCCGTATGCGCCTCAGTACAGCGTGTAGTTGACGCCGCAGCCGAGCGGCGCCCGCGGTCCGCCGCCGACTACCGGGCTGGCGGTGAAGACGTAGGCGGCCTGGGGGGTGGTGAGGGTGACGTCGGGGATGCCATCGCCGTTCATGTCGCCACGCACGACCAGGTTGCCGATCTCACCTTCGGCGTAGGGTCTGCCGCCATAGAGGTCGGCCTGCGACTCCATGTCGAGGGTCCCGATCCGCCGGCCGTTGCCGTCGAAGACCCCGCGGGAGTGCGGCAGGATGATCTCGTCGAGGCCGTCGCCATTGAGGTCGGCCAAGGTGTGGAAACGCGTATACTCGGCCGGGATGCGCCCCAGCCACTCGCCGTCCGCGCCGATGATCCACAGTTCGTTCTGGTCGCCGACGGTGGCGGTCGGCACCACATCCACCAGCAACTGTGGCCCGGGCCGATCGGCGCGGAGCTTACCGATGTCGATGGACTCGAAGTGGTGCCCCGCGATCTCCCACAGCACGCCGCCGTTACCGTCGACGGCCAGTAGCCGGTTGTGCCCGCAGCAGGTCAGCAGCAGGACGGTCTCGGCGGCCTTGGCACCCCGGCGCAGGACCCGGCCGCAGTCGAGGTGCCCGCCGCCCTGGAAGCGCCCGCCGTCCGGCAGGGCCCAGCGGATGGCGCCGTCGGCGCCGAGCAGGGCGTACCCCGCCATGACCTCATCGCGGCCATCGCCGTCGACATCCACGGGGATGGGCTGGTGTGCGGTGGGGTAGCCGGCGGGCGTCGTGATCGTCCAGAGTTCCCGCCCGGCCTCGTTCAGTGCCCAGATCTGGGTGTAGCGCGTCTTGACCAGGACGTCGGTGGCCCGCCCGCGCCCGGAGAGGTCGGCGAAGACCAGGCAGTCGGTCGCCTCGGGCGGGATCGCCAGGCGCCGGCGTTCACGACCGGTGGCGCCGTCGAGTTCGACCAGGAAGCCGTCGGTGCAGAGGATCACCTCCAGTCTGCCGTCGCCGTCCCAGTCATGCAACTGGCAGGCGACGTCATGGTGCAGGCCGCGGCGGCCAATGGCTGGGTTGCCCCAACGCCAGAGCACGCTGCCGTCCAGGCGTTGCGCGACCACCGTGCTGGTGTAGTGGACGTCGCCGGTGTTGACATTGCGGGCCGAGACGATCTCCGCCTGGCCGTCGCCGTCGACGTCGCCGGTCAGGGTCCAGGCGCCGCTGTACTCGGGATCGAGCGGGACCCGTTTCCAGGGCTGCAGACGGGGGATGGTAGCCGCCGCGCTGCCGGGGTCCTTGATGTCGAAGAACGTGGGTTTGGTGGGCATGTCAGCTCCCTTGGCGGTGACGGGAATGAGGGCCGTAACCGTGGTCAGCGTTGCCGCAATGAGGGGGGCCAGGTGCCAGCCGGCGCGTGCTCCGATTCGGCTTCGCATGGCGTGTCTCCACGGCGGTCGGCGCGCGCGGCTCCGTTGCAGAACGACGGGCTCCGACTGGTCGTGAACATAGCACGCCCAGCCGGCGCAGGCACGGCGGCGGCTGGGCGCGCGGCCGGCGGCGCCGTGGCGGTCGGCGTGCGGGACTTGCCGCGACCGGATTCCGTGCGATACTGGTACGTTCGCGAAAACGGCGCGCGGCCGGCTGGAATGGGGGCGGCGCGGCGAGGGCTGAGGCACGGCCAGGTTTCGCGAAACCACAGGAATCGTCGCTGGTTTTCGCGAAAGGCCACTCCGGCGGCAGGCCGGCGGCACCAGCGCACACCATGAAGAAGCAGACTACGGCATTGGGCACGGCCCCGCTCGGGCCGCTGATGGTCAAGTTGAGCATCCCCGGCATGGTCGGGATGCTGGTGGCGTCGCTCTACAATGTGGTGGACACCTTCTGGGTGGCCGGCCTGCCGGAAGGTACGCACGCCATCGCGGCGCTGACGGTGCTATTTCCGCTGCAGATGGTTGCAGGGGCGCTGGGGATGGGTCTGACCGCCGGCGTGACCTCGCTGGTGGCGCGCCGTTTCGGGGCGGCACGACTGGAGGAGGCGCATTGCGCCGCCGGCAACGCGTTGCTGCTGTCCGTGGCCCTCGGCGGCGTGCTGGCCCTGGGCGTGTGGCCGCTGGCACGTCCCACCGTGCTGCTGTTTGGCGCTACGACCGAGATTCTGGAGCCATCGGTCTCCTACCTGACCATCGTCGCCTGCGGCTTTCCGTTCCTGCTGTTCACCATGACCTCCAGCGGGCTCTTTCGCGGTTCCGGGGACACGCTGATGCCGATGCTGCTGCAGTTGGTGGGGGCGGTGCTCAATGCGATCCTGGATCCCTTCCTGATCTACGGCTGGGGGCCGTTTCCGCACCTGGGCATCGCGGGGGCGGCCCTGGCGACCGTGATTTCGCAGGGGGTTGGGGCGGCGTGCTCGGCGGCCTATCTGTACGGTCCGCGCAGCGGCTTCAGGCTGCGTCTGCGTCACTTCCCGCTGCGCTGGCCGGTCCTGGCCGACATTGCGCAGGTGGGGGCTCCGGCGGCGGCGGATGGTCTCCTACGCAGCGTGGTCGGCTCCTTGACCAACTGGGTCTTGGGCGGGTTTGGGCCCGCCGCGCTGGCGGCGCATGGTCTGTCGATGCGGGTGATGATGCTGATGGTCTCCTGTCTGGGGGGCGGGGTGCACCAGGCCCTGGTGCCCACGGTCGGTTACTGCTTCGGGTCCGGCGACTACCGGCGGTTGTGGCGCGCCTACCGCATTGCGGCGCTGTGGACGGGCATCGGCGGCCTGGTGTTGAGTGCGTTGCTCTGCGTTTTTGCGGTCCCGATCCTGTCGCCGTTCACCAAAGAACCCGAGTTGGCGCGCCTCGGGCCCCTGGCGCTGCGCTTGCGGGTCTGCACCTTCTTCCTGGTCGAACCGCAGATGATGGCGGTGTTCATGTTCCAGGGCATGGGCATGGGCGGGCGGGCGATGCTATTGACGCTCAGCCGCAACGTCCTGCTGGTTGTGCCGCTGCTGTTCCCGCTGGCCTGGGTCTTCGGTGTGTCCGGGGTCTTTGCCGCGCAGGGCGTGGCCGACGTGCTCTGCCTGTTTCTGGCCGTCGTGCTGGTGGTCCAGGTCTTTCGCCGTTACCCGCCGAGCGCTTCTACTGTCGCCACGGAGGCCATTTCATGATTCCGCGTCTATCCTCTGCCGGCCTGGCACTGTCCCTGGCGGCGACGCTGGCCGGACCTGTGCAGACTCGGGCGGCTGAGGCGTCGCCCTCGGCACCCCTGGTGCGTTGGTCGTTCACGCAGGACAACCAGGGCTGGGTTGCGGCGCACGACTGCCGCCTCGTGGCGCAGGACGGGGTTCTGGTCGTGGAGAGTACCGGTGCGGATCCCTACCTCCACAGTCCACCCGTCACCTGCCAGGGGCCGCTGCTGCTGCGCTTCCGGTCCCGCTGCGCCGGCGCCGGACAAGGGCGGGTCTACTGGACGGTGCTGCAGCCCTCGTTGGTCTCGTCCGCCTGGAGCGAGGACGCCGCCAGCTACTTCGACCAGGCCCATGACGGCCAGTGGCATGAGGTGAGCGTGCCCATTCCTGACGAGGGGCAGATCACCCAGGTGCGCCTTGACCCCTGTCGGACCTCGGCGCGGGTGGAGATCGAGTGGATCGAGTTGGTGACGCCGCCCGCCGACGACGCGCTGGCGGCAGTCCGTAACCCGGACCTGCCCAGCCGTCTGACCATCGGCCGCGGCCCGTTGCGGGTCAGTCTCGATACCGCGGCCCACCAGTTCGCGGTGCACGACCGGCGTAGCGGTCGGCAGTGGCTCTCGGCGCCGCCGACCGGAGTACGGCTACTGGATGCGGTCAACGCCGGCCGGGACGCCATGACGCTACGCCTCTCGGGGAGCGGCCAGCTCTTCACCTGCCGCGTCGCGGTCTGCCAGGACGCCACCGTGCGCTTTGAGCTGGACGCCGACACCCCTGTCGCTGCCTTCTCAGGTCTGTCTTATCCACCTCGTCTGGAAAGTGATCTGATGGCTGGAGACCTGGTGTTCTGCAACCGCAGTTGCGGCCAGTTGATCGACCAGCAGGATCAGGGCTATCCGCAACGGCACTTTGTCTGCTACGGCAACCTGGGGCTGGATCTGCCCTGGTTCGGGGTGACGGATCGGCAGCGCGGCGACGGTGTGATGCTACTGCTGGAGACGCCGGTGGACGCGGCCGTGGCGCTGCAGTCCGATGCGGGCGGCAGGTGGTGGCCGCAACTGCGCTGGAGCGCGGTACGGGGGCAGTGGGCTTACGCGCGCCGGGCCTCATGGCGTCTTGTGGCCGAGGGCGGTTATATCGCCTTGGCCAAGGTCTACCGCCGCTACGCACAGGAGACGGGGCCTTGGAAGACCCTCGACGAGAAGGCCCGCGAACGCCCCGCGGTGGCGCTGCTCAAGGGCGCCGCCGACACCTGGGGGGTCAGCTCAGGCACCGGCGGGCCGACGGCGCTGCCCTTCGCGCTGGAAGCGCGGGCCGCGGGGATGACCCGCGGGATCATCAATGGTAACGGCAAGTTCCCGCCGGAGGACACGGTCCGCATCAACGCCATGGGCTTCATCACGGGCGAGTACGACAACTACGACGATATCCGCGACGGCCCCCTCGGCATGACCTCGGACAGCGTGGAGCAGGTCGCTCTGCGCGGCGCCGACGGCAAGCCCGCTACGGGCTGGGTCACGCTCGAAGGCGTGCGCTACAGCCGCCGCGCCAGCTCGCACGCCCTGGCGGCGGCCCGGCAACTCATCCCCCCCATCCTCGCCACCTACCCCTTCACCGCCCGTTTCCTGGACGTGACCCCGACGGTCGACTTGGTGGAGGACTACAACCCGGCCGGTCCGGCCGACCGGCGCCAGGATTTGGGCAGCCGCCGGGAACTGCTCAGCTATATCGCGACGCTGGGACTGGTCGTCGGCGGCGAGCATGGCAAAGCCTGGAATGCCGATCTCCTGGACTATGCGGAAGGCACGATGAGCGGCCCGTTCTGGTGGGAGATGCCCGCCGGACACCTGGTGGTTCCCACGAGTCGGGACGAGATCAAGGCGAACTACCGGCGCTACGGCATCAACCCCGCGGCGCGCATTCCCCTCTGGGAACTCGTTTTCCGCGACTGCGTGGTGACGACCTGGTACTGGGGCGACTCCTCGGGCTACACCATCGACGTCGCTCCGGAACTGAGTACGGTCAAGGACCTCGCCAATCTGCTCTACGGCACGGTGCCGCTGCTCTGGGTAGACCACCGCGGTTACGGCTGGAACCGCCACCGCGCACGCTTCCTCGAAACCTATCGGAATACGTGTAAATCCCACGAGGCCATCGGCTTCGCCGAGATGCTCAGCCACGAGTTCCTGAGTGTGGACCGGCTGCTGCAGCGGACGCGTTTCGCCGGGGGAGCCGTGGTGGTGGTTAACTTCGGTGCCGAGGCGCGCTCCTACCGCGACGGGCTGCGGCGTACCGTTACCCTGGCGCCCTACGGTTTCCTGGCGCGCGCCGCTGCCTTCGAGCAGTCGCGGTTGGTGGAGGATGGGCAGGTGGTCACGCGCCTGCGGACGCCGGGATTCCAGGTGTTGGAGTGCGCCGCTCGTCGGCAGGAGGACGGCTTGGCCGTCAACGGCACCCTGGCGGTCTACCAACTGGGTGCGGAGCAGTGGGGCTGTACCCTGGAGAGTGCGGAGCCCGCCACTGTCGATCTGATCAGGCTCGTGGGGCGGCGCTCGGCAGCCGCGTGCCGCGTCTTCGCCGTGGGTGAGCAGGGCCGGCGCGACCGGGAACTGGACGGAGCCATACGGGACGGTACGCTGACGCTGCCCGGCGGCCCGGGTTTGCAGGTCTTTGCGCTGGATCTCGTGCCGCCGCGCTGACGCCCATGGCGGCGCCGCTGCCGGGGGCTACTGCAGACTGGGCTGGACGACCTCGCCGGCGGCCTGGGCTGTGATGTCGTTCTCATGGCCGAAGAAGAGGCCGTTCGAGTCGAGCCAGAGGGTGAGACGACGCCAGTCGTCGGCCGGGAGTTGCAGGTCGTGGTGCCCCTTGCTCAGCAGTTCATAGAGCTTGGACGCCCGCGCACCGAACTGACCCGGGATGGTGCTCGGTTCGACGAAGGCCGCGTTGTCGTAGAAGGCGCAGTACGGCTGCAGGTTGCGGAATGACGCATACCAGCGGTCGGGGTCCTGGGTGACGTCCCCGCGAGCGAGGACGGGGGCCTTGGGATCCTTGGCGTGACAGTCCACGCAGTAGCGCTCCAATACCGGCTGGACCAGGCGCGGGAAGCTGAAGGGGTTGGCGCCATCAGGGTCCGGGGCGATCACGGAGGGGGCGCGGGTCATCGCGATCGGGGTGCCGGCCCGACGGGGCAGCCGGCTGCGCGGTTCATGACAGCCGGCGCAGAGGAGGCGTTCCCCTGGCTGCGCGTAGGTGGCGCTGCGCATGCCCTGCACCGCCAGGCCCTTCTCGTCCAGGGCGTGGAAGAGCACGGGTATCCCCGCGGGCTGCTCCCAGAGGGCGCTGCCGTCGGCCTCGACGGGCACCGTGCCGAGGGCGGCTTTGGCGGGTTTCTGATCGCCGTAACCGATCCGAGGCTGGTTGGCGATGGGGGTGCTCTTGGGCAGGACCTGCCAGATGCGCAGGCGGCTGATGCGCGTCCCTGGCGGCAGCGGTCGCAGTGCCTCGTAGACATTCATGACCCCCATCTGGGCGGTGGCCGGCCGCTCCGCCGGCGCGAGGGCAGGGGGTTTCCCGCCGTTCGGCAGCCGTGGCCGGCCCACCAGGGTGGCGTGCGGGATCTCGGGCGGTGTCGGCCGGGGCTGCAGCGGCATCGGGCTCAGGCAGGAGATCCCCGGATGGCGGTAGAGCAGCTCGCGGTTGCCAAAGACGTCGACCAGGTAGATGCCGTAGTGGCGCGCGGAGACCCCGATCTCGCCGTACTGCGCGTTGGCGTCGTGGTCGTAGACGCAGAGGGTGTAGCGTTCGCTCAGCGGCCACGGCGTGGCATAGGCTCCCGAGCCCCGGCAGCGATAGAACTCCGCCTCGGGGAAGAGCTGGTCGGGCGTCAGGCGGCGCACCTGGGCCATGGCGTCGTCATCCGGGATCCGCGGATCGATGAGGACCAGCGAGCCCCGGGCCTCGGTGTGGTGTCCCGCGGCCACGGCGATGTAGCACGGCGAACCGGGGACGGCGCGCACGTCCATCTCCATGTGCGGCGCCGTACGCTCCGACGCATGAGTATTGCCATTGAGGGCGCGCGCGTCACGGCCGTCCGGGAAGGTGATCCAGGCGTGATGGGCCTGGTTGAAGCCGCGGTCCACGTAGTCCCAGCGCGTGTAGACCACCATGCCGTTGGCGTCGACACTGGGTTGCCACTCGTTGGTCTCGTGCGGGCTCCAGCGCACGATGTCGGTGCCATCGTCAAACATCGAGTGCAGGGTGTAGCTGGGCACCGGCCGGCCGTGGCAGCGCCCGAAGCCGCCCCGCCGCTCGGAGATGAAGGCGATGCGGCCGTTGGGCAACCAGCAGGGGTCAAGGTCATTCCATGGCCCGTCGGTGAGCTGGGTCAGGTCCGTACCATCCGCGTTGACCTGGAAGACGTGGAAGGTGGTACGCTCATTCCAGACGCGGATCTCGGGGGCAGCTTCGGTGTAGCAGAAGAGGATACGCTGCGCGTCGTAGGCGAGGTCGGGGGCCAGGAAGCCGCCCTGATCCAGCCGCTTCCCCGCCAGGCGGCCGTTGCTGACCGTCGCGTTCTGCAGCAGGTTGCGCGCCTGCGGCTGCGCGGAGAAGGGCGCCTCCAGCACGTACAGGCCGTCGCCTTTGGTCGTGCCGTGCAGCGTGGCGTGAAAGCCGAAGAACTGATCGCACATGTGGTTGCCGCCGTTGTACTCATCTGCCGGCAGGGCCTCGCGGGTGATGAAGAGGATGCGGTCCAGGCCGCGCAGCAGCGGGTTGGCGAAGGCGATCTCGCGGCGCAGGGCGACGGCCTGCCGGAACAGGGCGAGGCGGGCGGCGAGGTCGGTGGTCGCGGTGCCGGCATTGGCGGTGTCCAGGGCGGTCAGGCGCGCCCCGGCGGCGGTCAGGTCGGCGCTGGCGCGCAGATCCTCCCAGAGGGCACGGCTACGGCGTAGCACGACGTCTACAGGATCGCGGTCACCCTCGAACAGCAGTGCCTGGCGATCGTAGGTCTGCTGCGCGCGGGTGTCGGCGTCGGCGATGCCGCCGTGGAAGGTGTGGGTCCAGGTGCGCCGCTGCAGGTCCAGCATTAGGTCCTCGAACTCGCGCACGGCCTCGTCGTGAGCGCTGGCGCCGACGACCTGACGGAGAGCCCTGAGGAAGGCGAAGTCCGGCGGCGCGGCAAGTTTCAGGCGCGTGAACTGGGCCGAGTTCGGCAGGTCGGTAAGCACGATGAACTGCACATTTGAGCCACAGCCCTGGTTCACGCCGGTATCATCGAGGACCGCGCGGGCACGGAAGCGGGTGGCGCCGGCGGGTACGGCGTAGACGATGAGCGAGGGCGAGTGCGTGCCGATGGCGTTCTGTACAGGCTCGCCCGCCACGCTCAGGCCGCGACCCGAGGCGCCGCGGTTCTTAGCCACCTCACCCCAACCCGCCGCAGCGTGCTCCCACTCGCGGTCGACCAGGAGGGCCTCGCCGGCGGGGGTGATGAAGCGCGCCTCGCCCCAGGCGACGTGATCGCAGCCGTAGCCGTCCTCGCCGTCCGCGACCACGAGCGACAGATAGGCGGCGCCGGCAATGTCGGCATCGACCTCAAGCGCATGTCCCGGCGTCGCCGGTGTGAGCAGCGGCCCAAGGTAGGCGACGTGGTCTGGCCCGGCGGTCGCCAGGTCGGCGCGTGTCAGGGCTGTCGGTGCCGCGTTCGCCGCACCGGCCAGCAGGATCCCGAGCAGCACGCAGAGCGCAAGGCGCGGTCCGCCGGGCCGGCGTTGGGTAGGGTCTCCTGGTGAATGCATGCGACGAGGATACACCGGCAGCCGCGAAAGGCAACGCCGGCGGCAGTGCAGAAACGCGCCCGCGTCCGCGGCGCCCACGCCCTCGGGCCGCTTTCGCGAAAACGCCAGGGGGACGGCGGCTCCGGTTTCGCGAAAATCACGTGCGGGTGGAAGAGGTTTCGCGAAAACATAGCGGAGTGACCGGGGGGAGCCGTTTTCGCGAAAGCGCAAGCATGGGGACGCAACCCGTGGGATTCGCGAAGATGCACCTGTGGGTGGAAGAGGTTTCGCGAAAAACCGGGTTCACGCGAGTCAGATCGCGCCCCCTGACTGCTTTCGCGAAACCCGTGCTCCGCGCCCTGGTGCTTTCGCGAAACCGTGTACGCCGCGGGCCGCGTTTTCGCGAAAGCCGTGTACGCCGTGGGCCGCGTTTTCGCGAAAGCCGTGTACGCCGTGGGCCGGGTTTTCGCGAAAGCCGTGGCCGCCGCGGGCCGGGTTTTCGCGAAAGCCGTGGCCGTGTCCGGTGCGGCTTCCGGCATCCCGCCGCGTCAGGCCGTGATTCCTGCGGCGGCTCTCGACACGTGCCGCGCGAGGCGGTACGGTGCGGATGTCGGCAGCGGTGGATCCTCCGGGCGAGGGGGGCACGCGCCGGCCGGGCAAGGGCACGCCGACGGGGCGCGTTGGCGCTGCCGGATGGGAAAGGAGCCAGCACATGCTGAAAGCAGGTTTCGCGCGTCTCGAGGTTACGCCGCCACTTGGCATCTGCATGCAGGGCTACTACCACGAGCGCCGGGCCGTGGGCATCCGTGACCCGCTGTATGTGAATGCCGTTGCGTTCGGCGACGGCGAGCGTACCGCGGTGGCCCTGAGCCTTGACGTCATCGGCATCAATCAGGAGGAGTGCGACGTCTGTCGCCGGACCATCGCCGCCCGCACCGCGCTGCCCTATGAGGCCGTGTTTGTGGCCTGTACGCACACCCACACGGGTCCGGTTGTCTGCGATGGGCTGTACCCGAAGGATCCGTCCTACAACGACATCCTGTTCCGGCGCCTGGCGGATGCCGCGGCGCTGGCCGTTGCCGACCTGCAGCCTGCGGCCTTCAGCATGGCGCGGCGGACGCTCGAGGGTATCGCCTTCATCCGTCGTTTCCGCATGAAGGACGGTACGACGCGTACGAACCCCGGCCGCCACAACCCGCAGGTCGAGGGGCCGATCGGTGCGCCTGATGACAGCGTGCAACTGGTCCGCATCACGCGCGGGACCGCCCCGGAGATACTGCTGGTCAACTTCCAGGTGCACCCCGACGTGATCGGCGGGGACTCGTTCTCCGCGGACTTCCCGGGCTTTGTGCGCACGACCGTGGAGGGGGCGTTGGGCAACACTCGCTGCCTTTACTTCAACGGTGCGCAGGGCGACACGAACCACATCAACACGGAAGCGCCCGCGTGGGATGCGAACGGCGGTTACGAGCACAGTCAGCACATGGGCCGGAGCATCGCGGGGGCCGTACTGCAGATGTACGGCAAGACCGAGGCCGTCGCGGGCGATCGGGTCGGCTATCTGCAGCGGTCGATCGAGGTGCCCTCGAGCCGGGTCGGCGCCGCGTTGGTGCGCGAGGCGGAGACGGTCATCGCGCTGCACGAGGCCGGTCGTGATGCGGAGATCCCGGAGACGGGCATGGGCGTCGTGACGCTGGTGGCCGAGGCCTACGCGCGTAAGAACCTCGAGCACGGCCCCGACCTGATCACGCTCTACGTCAGCGCGCTCGTGTGCGGCGGCATCGCCATCACCGGTGCCCCGGGCGAGCCGTTCACCGAGATCGGTCGTCAGGTGAAGGCCGCCTCGCCCTACGCGCTGACGCTGTACTGCTGTTGCGCCAACGGCTGCGAAGCCTACTTCCCCACGCGGGACGCCTACGCTGAAGGCGGCTATGAGGCGCGCAGTTCAACGTTCAGGGCCGGGGTTGCCGAGGCGCTGATCGAGCACAGCGTGGCCGTCCTGCGGGCCCTGCACGGCTAGGGGACGATGCTGATGCCACGCTCTGGGTGGCCCGCAGGTGGCCGGCCGGCTACGGCCTCACCTGCCTACGGCCTTACAGCTCGCCCTTGAAAGCGCGATCAAGAAGGGCAGGGAGCAAGGCGTCCAGGTCGGCGGCAGTCTCTGCCTGCAATGCCTTCAGCCCGTCGACTTCGGCCTGCAACGCGTCCAACTCGGCCACGATCCGGCGTTGCTGGGGGAGAGGAGGGATGGGAATTGGCAACCCGCGGATCGCGCGGAGCGGAATGGTCGGTTGCGCAGAGCCCGTGGTTGATGCCCATGCCTTCTCGAACACCGTTTGCGAAGTCAGCATGTGCCACACAAACCGGCTGTCCACTCTCTTGCGGTCCGGTTTCAGAATGGCGATGTGACGCTGGAAGCAGAACGGCTCGTCGGTGTTCACCACTGCCGGGATGCCGAGCGTCGCGCCAACGGCGCTGTACAGAATGTCGCCACGCTCGGGCAGCCGATGTGCCTTGAGACTCCTGAAATACTCCGGGCTGACTCTCTTCGAGCCGTCGAAGTGCAGGCGCCCACTGGAGACATTTCCCACGAAGATGAAGCGCACCCCTTCGTCGCTGAACTGAGGCGTGTTGTGGTCGCCGTCCGTCACTGTTGTGCAGACGTCACCAAGAGCACGCTGCTCTGACCCATCCTGAAGCTCTCGGAAGACCGTTTCTGCAGCGGATCGCCCAAACGCCTCCGCCTCCTCGGCGGCCTGCCTGCGGAGTTCGCGGGCTTCCTGGATCTGGGCGGCCACCGCCTCGATCCGCGCCACCAGCCGGCGCTGCTCGGCCAGCGGCGGGAGGGGGATCGCGCCGTCGAGGAACCGGTCCTCCTTGAGCCGTACGCGGTTGGTCGTGCCCTCACTGGCACGCAGGCAGAGCTCAACGAATCCGGCGGTGCGGCAGAGCCAGCCGAGGAACGCTGGTTCGACGCGCGCGCCGTCGAGGTTGAACAGGGGGAAGTCGTTGGTCACAAGCGCGCCATCGAGCGCCTGTGGCACCAGGCCCATCGCACCATTCCGGGCGTCGATGCGTGAGGCAATGAACTGGCCCGCACGGGCCACGAAGCGCCGGCCGCTGGTCTGTGCGCCCAACACCCGCCCCCGTTCGGCGACGCCCTTGCCCCATAGCCGGACCGTGATCTCGCGGTACTCGGCATCGGCGTCCGGGGAGATGGTCTCCTGCGACCGCCTCAACACCTCTCCCAGCTTCACGGTGGGCCACGTAGTGCTCATGGGTACGGTGTCGCTCTCTGGCACCCCTTCTGGGTGCAATTCCGTCCAATCCTGGGTTCCGGTGGTCGGCTGGCGCACGCCCCCCGGCTATTGTCTGGCACCCCTTCTGGGTGCAATTCCGTCCAATCCTGGGTTCCGGTGGTCGGCTGTCGCACGCCCCCCGGCTATTGTCTGGCACCCCTTCTGGGTGCAATTCCGTCCAATCCTGGGTTCCGGTGGTCGGCTGTCGCACGACCACCGGCTACTGTCTGGCACCCCTGCGGGGTGGCATCGGTCACCCCGGTGAGACCCTCTGCACGACCACCGGCTATTGCCTGGCACCCCTGCGGGGTGGCATCGGTCACCCCGGTGAGACCCTCTGCACGACCACCGGCTATTGCCTGGCACCCCTGCGGGGTGGCATCGGTCATCCCGGTGAGACCCTCTGCACGACCCCCGGCCACTGTCTGGCACCCCTGCGGGGTGGCATCGGTCATCCCGGAGGGATGCCAGAACGTAGCCGGGGGTTGAGGCGCGCTCAGCGCGCCGACACCCCCGGATCGGAGATCCCCACGATATGCACCCCGGCGGGGTGCCACAATTCGGCAGGGTTCTGTTTCGCATTCACGCCTGATCCCTCCGGGAGATGAGGTCGACCAGGACCCTGACCAGGGCTTCCCGGTCGTCCGGCCGGCTCTCTGCCACCAGCAGCGTCATGGCGACCAGGGCGGTGTCGGCGAGGCACTTGCTGCCGTCGGGCCGGTACAGGGAGCCGTTTTTCTCCAGGAACCACAGGAAAAGCGCGGTGCCGATGCGCTTGTTGCCGTCCACGAATGGGTGGTTCTTGACCAGGAAGTAGAGCAGGTGCGCCGCTTTCTCCTCAACACTCGGGTAGACCTCCTGGCCGCCGAAGGTCTGCATGATCCCGTCTAAGGACCCCCGCAGGCTGCCGTCCTTCTCGCGCCCGAAGAGGTCGCTCGCCTTGCACTGACTGCGCAGGTGCTCCACGATGCGCCCGGCCTCGTCGTAGGTGACGGGTAGGGCGGCGGTTGCGGCGGCTGTCTTGGGCGCGCGTACCCGTTGGTGGTCATAGTCATCGAGCAGGTCGAGAGCATACGAGTAGTCCGCCACCACCCGCAGCAGCGCCGCGGCCTCGTCGCCGGTGAGGGCGCGGCGGTTTGCGAGGTCCGAAATCAGGCGGATGGCCTGGTTGAGTTGGCGCAGACGGCTCTCATTGATGGTATACCCCCGGACCACGTGCTCGCGCAACACGTTGGTGGCCCAGATGCGGAACTGCGTGCCGCGCTTCGAGTTGACGCGGTAACCCACCGAGATGACGGCGTCGAGGTTGTAGAACGCGACCTGGTAGGTCTTCCCATCCTCGGCAGTCAGTGCAAAAAGTGCACATACTGAATCCCGCACCAACTCGCCACTGGTGAAGATGTTACGAAGGTGCTTGGTGATCACGCTGCGTTCTGTGTCGAACAGGACGGATATCTGCTTCTGGGTCAACCAGAGCGTGTCCCGCTCCAGACGCACATCGAGGCTGACCGTGCCGTCGGCGGCCCGGTACAGCACGATCTCCCCGCCCGGTCCGCCTTGGCTCAGCGCGGCAGGCGCCTCCGGTTTCCGGGATCCACGACTCATGGTTTCTTCTCCAGCAACTCCCGGATGCGGCCCATGATCGCGGCGATACGCTGCTCCTTCTCCAGGATGCTGGCCGCGAGCTGCTCCGGCGGCAGGTGGGTGATGTCCTCCTTGGCGCGCGGGTTCTTGCGGTCGAGGTTGCCGCCGTTGGCCAGTAACTCGGCGGCGGGGACCTTCCAGGCCCGCTCGGTCTCCGCGCGCTGGCCCCACCAGGCGATGAGGTCGGCGAACTCCTCGAACTGGACCGGCGCCGTCTTGGTGTAGTTCTTGCGGCCCGCGGGCAGGGCCTGCTCGTAGTACCAGACCTCGCGCGTCGGCCCCGAGCGGTCGAAGAAGAGCAGGTTCGTCGGGATGCTGGTGTAGGGCGCGAAGACCCCATTCGGCAGGCGCACGACGGTGTGCAGGTTGAACTCCTTGAGCAACTCCGCCTTGATCCGGGCGCAGACGCCATCGCCGAAGAGGGTGCCGTTGGGCACCACCACCGCGGCCCGGGCCGGGCGCCCCGCCGCGGTCGGTTGCCGGTGCAGCCGCCGCATGATGAGCTGCAGGAAGAGCAGCGCCGTCTCGGCGGTCTGCTTGTCCTCCGGGAAGTTGCCCTGGATCCCCTTCTCCTCCTCGCCGCCAAAGGGCGGGTTGGTGAGGATCACATCCACGCGGTCCTTCTCGCCGATGTCGCTGAGCTTGAAGCGCAGCGAGTTGCCCGGGTCGATCTGCGGCGAGTCCAGCCCGTGCAGCAGCAGGTTCATCTGACAGAGCAGATAGGGCAACGGCTTGGGCTCAGCCCCAAAGACCGAGCGCTCCTGCAGCAGGGTGCGGTCGGCGATGGTCTTGACCTGCTCATGCAGGTGCTTGTAGGCCTCGACCAGGAAACCGCCCGTGCCCGCCGCCGGATCGAGCAGGGTCTCGCCCAGGCGCGGATCGCTGACCGTGACCATCAGCCGCACCACCGCCCGCGGCGTGTAGAACTCGCCCGAATCGCCCGCCGCATCCCGCATCTCGCGCAGCATCGACTCGTAGAGCGCGCCGAGGGTATGCAGCTCGTCGCTGGAGGTGAAGTGGATGCCGTTGAGCTTGTTGATGACGTCCCGCAGCAGGTAGCCGCTGACCATGCGGTTCTGCACCCCGCGGAAGACGGTGGCAATGACCTCGCGCCGGGCGTCCGCCACCCCAGTGACACCGCTGCCGGTGAGCGTGCGCAGATAGCGGAACAGCCCCGCCCCGCGGCTGCCATCCGGCCGCGTGCACTCCTCCTGGTTGACGAAGGCCAGCAGCTCATCGCCCGTAATCCCATCCGCCCGCCCCGCCCAATCCCGCCAGCGATACGGCGCCTCAATCGCCGCCACAAACCGCTTGGTGGCCAGCCCCGCCTCTTGCTCCCGCTGTATCTCCAAGTCATCCAGGAATTTGAGGAACATGATCCAGGTCAGCATCGGCAACCGGTCCACGTCGCCATTGAGCCCCTTGTCCTTGCGCATGATGTCCCGCGCGGACTTGAGCAAGGAGCCTAGGGATTGGGCCGTTGTCTGGGGCGTTGGGGCTAAGGGTGCCTTCGTCTTACGTGGCATTCGGTTCTCCCGCGCAGACCTTGAGAGATTTCGGCACCCAGATGGCGCTCGCAACGTCACCCAGCGGGCACGCCGCGTCTTTCTGCAGGTAAAGCGTGGCGACCCAGGCACAGACGAGACCGTCGAGGGCGTCCTCGAAACGCTTGAGGTAACTGAAGGTACAGCCCTCCGGGCATCCCGGCAACGGCAGTTCCACATGGCTGACGCGGCACTTGAGGTGAGTGAGTATTGAGGCCCACTCCCGGCGCAGCAGCCGCTTGCGCTCCTCAGGGGTCTTGCCAGGCCAGTAGGTCGTGGTCTTGCCGACCTTGTAGGGCAGGCGCGCGCGGCGCCCCGTCAGGCCGAGCAGAGCGACGTGCGGGTAGACCTCAATCAGGGCCGGGATACGGCAATCCCGCGACGTGGCCAGCGAGTAGCCGCGGACGGCGAAGCCTTCGTGGAGGCGCCGGCCGGTTACGCCAGGCCTTCGCGGGGAAGGCGAGTGCACTGCGCACTTGCAGCGGCCGAAACGGCGCGAGACCTCGTTGTCTGCTTCACGGCGGCCCGTGACACAGGCTGGGGCGTCCGATGCGTCAACAGCCAACGGCATGTCCACGGCAACCACCACGGGTTCGCGGCCACCGAGAAGGTCACGGCAGGCCTCCAGCACCGCACCTGCATCAACCGGCGAACCGCAGACGGCGCCAGAGCCATACCAGTCAACCGAGGCAGAGCAGAACGACTCCCAACTGGGGGCGACGCGGAGACACGTCCAGCCAGTGCCTCGGCGCTGTACCAAGGCCATACCCGAAGGTTCACGGTCGGTCCAGGCAGCGTCGATGCCCAGCACGGCATCTGCATCATGCGGCATAGAGCATGCGCTCCAGTTCCGCCACGGCCTCGCGGAGCTGCTCCGCCCCCCCGAACTTGTCCACGATCTCGTTCACGTTGCCGCGGTCCGAGATGGGCGGCAGCTTGAGCACGTCGGGGAGGGTGAACTTGAGTTCGCCGTCGGCGGCGTACTTCTCGAGCAGGTCGGTGAGGACATCGCGGGCTTCGGGGGTGAAGTAGGCGAAGAAGACGGTTTCCTGCTGCCTGACGCGGTCGGCACGTTGGCGGCGGGTGAGGAGGGGCGCGTTGAAGGCGAGGTGGCAGAGCAGGTCGAAGGGGTCGGCGTCCGGGCGGCCGGCGAGGGTGGCCAATTGGGCGAAGTCGATGCCGCGCTCGGCGAGTTGGCGGCTGATCTCGGCGCGCTGGCTGGCGTCCGTCCAGCGGGCACGCAGGTCCGCCGGGCTGGCGCAGAGGGTGCGTACCTTCTCGGCGGTGTAGTCCGTGAGCTTGACCACGCGGAGCTGCTTGCCATCGCTATCGAGTTCGTGGACCAGTTCCGCCACGATCTCGACCTTGCCGCCGTCGTAGTAGTACTTCTGCCGCTTCTGCGGGGCCTTCTCCCCATACGGCTCCAAGCCCTCGCCCATCGGCATCCCCTCCCCATCCGTGTCCTCCGCGCCATCCGTGGTCAAAACCGTCTCCGCCGTGGTCTGCCCCTGCTCGTCGATCTCCTCCTGGGTGGCGAGCACGGGGAAGCCATCGAAGGCGGGGTCGGCGAAGTTGCGCGTGGCGGTGCCGGTGTAGTCGATGATGTTGAACCAGAGCTTGCCGTAATCGTCGCGCACGCGGGTGCCGCGGCCGATGATCTGCTTGAATTCGACCATGGAGTTGACCAGGCGCGCCAGGACGACGTTGTGACAGGTGGGCGCGTCGAGGCCAGTGGTGAGCAGTTGCGAGGTGGTGAGGATGACGGGGGTGCGCGTTTCGACGTCCTGGAAGCGCTGCATGTGGCCGCGGCCGATGTCGCCCTCGTCGGCGGTGACTCGGCAGACGAAGTCGGGGTGCTGCTGTACGAGGTCGGCGTTGAGGTTGTTCAGCGCCTGGCGCATCGCGGCGGCGTGCTCCTGGTCGACGCAGAAGACGATGGTCTTCGCGAAACGGTCGGTCTTCTTGAGGAACTCGGTCAGGTGCCGGGCGATGGCCTGGGTGCGGGCGCGCAGGGCGACGAGGCGCTCGAAGTCGGCAGTCTGGTAGTTCTCGTCGGGGATGGTGCGGCCATAGCGGTCGAGATCGGCCTTGCTCGGGCGCCAGCCGGCGGCGTCCCACTGGGTGACGATGCGGTAGACGCGGTAGGGGGCGAGGAAGCCGTCGTCAATGCCCTGCCTGAGGCTGTAGGTGTAGACCGGGTTGCCGAAGTAGAGGTAGGTGTCGCGGTTCTCGTCGCGCAGGGGCGTGGCGGTCATGCCGAGCTGGAAGGCGGGCTGGAAGTAGTCCAGGATCTCGCGCCAGTTCGAGTCGTCGCGGGCGCTGCCGCGGTGACATTCGTCGACGATGACGAGGTCGAAAAAGTCGGGCGGGAAGTCCTTGTAGAGCCCGGGACGGTGCTCGTCCTTGGCGAGGGACTGGTAGGTGGAGAAGTAGAGCTCGCGGCCGAGGGTGGCGACCCCGCCTTCGAGCCGGCAGCGGGCATCGCCGAAGGGCGCGAAGATCTTGTCCTTGGGGTCGTTCACCAGGAAGTTGCGGTCGGCCAGGTAGAGGATGCGCGGCTTGCGGGTGGGATCGCCCTTGGCGTTCCACTTCGCGGACCACAGTTTCCAGCAGATCTGGAAGGCGACGTCGGTCTTGCCGGTGCCGGTGGCCATGGTCAGCAGCACGCGGCGGCGGCCCTGGAGGATGGCCTGGATGGCGCGCTGGATGCCGAGGTGCTGGTAGTAGCGCGGTTCCTTGCCGGTGGTGAGGTTGTAGGGCATCAGCCAGGGCCCGGACGCCACCGCGTCGCTGATCTTCTCGGCGGCGCAGAGGCGCGCCCAGAGCTCGGCGGGCGAGGGGAACTCGCTCAGCTCGCGCTCCAGGCCGGTGGCGAAGTCGAATTCGACGATGCCATGGCCATTGGTGGCATAGGCGAAGGTGAGGCCGAGGATCTGGGCGTAGTCCTTGGCCTGTTGGAGACCGTCGGCGGGCAGTTTGTAGGCGGCCTTGGCCTCGACCACGGCCAGGCACAGGTCGCGAGTGTAGCGCAGTAGGAAGTCGGTGCGCTTCCTCGGGCGCCGCCAGGCCTTGTTGCCGGCGACCACGATGCGGCCGTCGGTGAAGCTGCGCTGTTCGGAGATCAGCTCATCCGTCCAGCCGGCGGCATAGAGCTTCGGCAGGACGAAGGTACGGCAGGTATCGGCTTCGGTGGCCATAGTCGGAACGGCCTGCGAATGGGCCTCTCTCCCCGGCTGCGTAGTGTCCCAACGCATCCCAGACACCGACGGAAGATAGCGGGCGATGGTGAAACGGCAAGCGCGCGAACGAGGTAGTGGTGCCGGGCGCGCGGGACCTCGTGACACGTCGGCGCCGTTGGCCTCAGTGCAGGACGACGCCGTCGGCGGAGCAGAAATCCCGGCCGCTCTTGCCAGCGAGGCGCTCGATGGCGGTCGAGACGTCCAGGATCCGCGGTGGGCGCTCGCAGCCATGCAGGCGGAGCAGGACAACGCGGGCGAAGCGGAAGTCGTGGTCGCCCTCGGCACCGTGTGTGGTCAGCAGCAGCAGCTCGGGCGTGACCCAGGCTACATAGCAGTGGCGCACCTGCCGCACCTGACCGAAGCGCGCGTCGTAAGCGTTCCAGTCGGCGGGGGCCGTCGACAGCGGCAGTTGCTGCGGGGCACCCCAGCCGGTGGCGGTCTTGGGGACGATGATCACGGCGCCGTCGCGGGAGCGGGTACAAGCCACGGCGGTGCCGTCGGGGGCCACTGCCGCGTGGCCACAGCCGTCAAACGGCGTGAGTTGCTGCAGGCCGCTGCCGTCGATCCGGATGAAGGCCAGACCGGCGCCGGTGCGGGCGTCCATCTTGCGATGGAACACGACGCCCGAGCCATCCGGCAGGGGAGCCGGGTCCTCAACCAACTCCGGGCCGACAGTACGGTCTGCAAACAGGCGGGTAGCGCCCAGGGTCGGCGCGGCGCCGTCCGTCAGCGCTGCCAGGCAGAGGCCGCGCTCGTGGCGGGCCTGGCGCGAGAAAAACAGCGTGCGGCCGTCGGCGGCGAAGGCCGGGCAGCGGGCGTCGGTTTCCATGAGGGTATCGCGGCTCGTTTTGAGTTCCAGCAAGCGCAGCACGTGGCGCGGTCGGCCGATCGGGGTTGGCTCTTCGGCATCGTAGACGAGCCTGCGGCCATCCGGCGAGAGGGCCGGAAACCACTCGGCCAGGCCGGCGGTGCGGGTGAGGCGCTGCAGCTCGGTAGCGCTTCCCGTGGCGGTGTCGAAGCGGACCGTGTAGAGGTCCGCGCCGGCACGGCCATCGCGGTGGCAAGGCTCCAGGCTGTCCAGGTTGGCGGCAAAGGCCAGGCGGAGGACCTCGCCGCCCGCTGCTGCCGGCGTCGGCGCGGCTGGTGTCGGCACGGTCGGGGCGGGTGGTGTCGGCACGGTCGGGGCGGGTGCCTGAGCCACGGGCGGCCGGCGGAGGCGGGCCGGTTTGACGGTCCAGAGTTGCCCCTTGGTGTAGCACAGCGGCTGGATGGCTTTCGGCGTGAACAGCTCCTGCAGAGCCTCGGCGTAGGGCGGAAAAGCCTGGCTTGGCCGGGCCGTGATCGCGGTGGCATCCGCGTTTCGCCGGGCGGTTGCCAGGGCATAGAGGAACTCGGCGGGGTTGAGTGCGTGGCGGCCCACCGTGATGCGGGTTGGGACGAAGCGTTCGCTCGCGGGCTGTTTCTCCCAGGCAGCCAGGAGTTCCGTGGCGGCAGCGGCCAGGGCGCGGCGCTCCAGGTGTGACTCGGCCTTGAGCAGGGCGCGATCATCCTCCAGCAGCGGGCCGTAGAGAGCCTGTATCGCGAGTGGGCGAGCGGCGGCTGTCGGGAGTACGGCCTGGACCAAGGCCTCGAAGGCGTCGCAGAGCGAGAGTACGCGGCCATCGGGAAGCGGCACCAGGTCTGGCGGGCGGTTCGACCAGCCGGCCAGCAGCGCCGCGGCGACGGCATCGAGGTCGGCGGCGCGCAGCGCCAGCTCCTTCTCGCCCTGGAAATGCGCCATGATGGTCTCGCCGCTGACCCAGGCGCTGCCTGGGTTGGCGGGGAGGAACTCGCTCGACACGAAGCGGACGGCGTTGCTTGCGCGCGGTTCGTCGAGGTGGCTGAAGCCGACCAGCAACAGCCGGGGTCGGGAGCGGTCCAGGTCGGCGGTGGTGCGGCGCAGGCCGACGGCGGTGGAGCCGGCCTCGCCATCGTCATCGCCCTTGCTCATCAGGCGGCCCATGAACCAGAAGATGCTCTCGTTTTCGCCTGCCACCGCCATCACGCGGGGCGCCAGGGCTTCGGCGCGGAAGATGCGCAGGGCGTGGGCGGCGATGGGGACGGCGGGCTGGTCGTAGGCGAAACCGCTCAGGCGACGGAAGGCATAGCCCTCCGGGGCGCTCTCGAGGGCGTGGCTGGTCATCATCGAGACGTCCTTGCCGAGGGCCTGCTGGACCAGGCGCAGGCCGCCGACGTGGGTGCGGTCGGTCTCGGCGGCCTGCTGCCGGTCGATCCTGCGGGTGGTCGGGTCGATACGGTACGGCCGCGCAAAGCTGTAGCGCTCTGTGACGAGGCGGACGGCCTCGGCCCAGGGTCTGCCTGTGGTCAGCGACCAGGGGCCGCGGTAGCCCTGGGCTTCGCGCAGAGTGCGGATCTCGCCCAGGAGCTCGGAGGCGACCGGGTAAGGCCCGTGCGTCTCTTCGCCGTGGTAGCCGATTGGCAACCCCCAGTCGCGCACCTGGGCGAGGACCGAGGGGTCCTCCTGCTGCAGGCGTTCGACCAGGATGCCGTCGAAGAAGAGCGTCCCCGGGACGTGCTGGCGGTGGAAGAACTCGCCGATCTCGCGCACCTCGGCGGCAGTGGGGTAGTAGCCACCGGGGCCGTTGTAGTGGTGGGTGAAGGCGAGGAAGAAGACGGGCTGAGCGGGGCCCGCCGCCGGGGCTGGCGTCGGCAGGGGTGCCGCGGGGCGGCTGTCTGCTGTCGCCTTGGGGAGCGCTTCGATGGCCGCCTCAAGCAGGCCCTGGGCGTCCTCCATTTTCCCCTGCTTGGCAGCCTGGCGCGAGCGCGCCGCCAAGCGCTCGGCGGCAGTTGTGTCGACGTCCTGCGCCTGGGCCGCGCGCAGGGCTTGCTGGTAGTGCTCGAGCCTTGCCCGCGGCCCCGGTTCCCCAGCACTGAGGGCGGCAACGAGGGCCAGTTGCAGGGCGATGCCGAGGCGGGCGAGGCCCCGATTGCGGTTACCGGTCATGGTGTTCCCTCCCTGACGGCCCAGAGCCGTGCTGCTCGCTTCCAGTGTAGCCGCGCCCCCGCGCCAAGCCAAGCGCCGTGCGCGGGTAATGCCTCAGCGAAGTCTGCCGCGGGCCCTGGCGGGCGAATCCTGCTGGACGGCAGGATTCGCCCGCCAAAGCGTGCCCGGAGGTCCAAGTGCCGAACTTCACTTGCATCACCCAACGACCATCGGCAGCGTTGAGGTGATGAAGCGTACAGCGTATGGTATGAGGGTTCGGCGAGGCGCTACGGTCTCTTCCGCCCGCTCGTGCCTGGCGCTGCCAAGCAGAACGGGAAAGCCAGGGGCACCGGGGCAGGCGCGGGTACCGTCGTGGGGTTAGTGCTGCCGTCGGGACCGGCGAGGGATGGCCATTTATGAGAACCTGTTTCGCTGGCCTGGCCCTGCTGTGGCTTGGCACGTGGCCCGCGTGGGCCGCCCCGATCGCAACCCGGCTGCGCTGCGAGTACCGGACCGGCCCGTGCGTCATTGATGCTGCCAGGCCTCGGCTCGGGTGGGCTCTCGACAGCGCTGGTGGGGACGTCGTCCGCGGGGTGCGGCAGACGGCGTACCGGGTGCTGGTGGCGAGTTCCCCGGAATTGCTGGTGCGGGAGCAGGGCGACCTCTGGGACAGTGGGCGGGTGTCGTCCGACGAGTCCGCGCACATCGAGTACGCCGGCCAGCCGCTGGGTTCGCGCCGGCTCTGTTTCTGGCAGGTCCGGGTCTGGGATCAGGAGGGTACGCCGTCGCCGTGGAGTGCGCCGGCAAGCTGGACGATGGGGTTGCTGAGGCCGGAGGACTGGCAGGCAGGCTGGATCGGCGCCCGGGAGGCCGCCGCGCCCGGTGCGGGTGGCGTCCTGGGTTGGGCGGTCGAGGCCACTGCCGCCGGCACCCCCCAGTGGGCCCAGATCGATCTGGGCGAGAGCCGGCGTATCGACCAGGTTATCCTGCACCCGATGCTGCACAACGATCCCGGCGCCGGCGGTCTCATCAAGGGCTACGGCTTCCCGCTGCGCTTTCGCATCGAGGTCAGCGCTGAGGCTGACTTCAGGACGTGCGTGACCCTGGCCGAGCAGACAGCGGCCGACTTCGTCAACCCTGGGCTGGTCCAGGTTCCTTTTGCAGGCGCTGGCAGGAGTGCCCGTTACCTCAGGCTGTGGGTGACCAAACTGTGGCAGCGCGGGGGGCCGCTGCCGTACGTCGTGACGCTGGCCGAGATCCAGGTCTTCTCCGCAGGCGTCAACGTGGCGCAGGGCCGGCCGGTGACGGCCAGCGGCAGCTACGAGGGTCAAGGCTGGGGCAAGGCGCGTCTCACCGACGGCAAGCTCTTATGTGCTCAGCCCGCCGAGTTGCCCGAAGAGCCGGTGGCCTATCCTCACGCTGCCATCCTCGTGCGCAAGGAGATCGCCATCGCCACGCCGATCGTGCGCGCCACGGCGTACATGAGCGGCCTCGGCTGGTCGGAACTCACCATCAACGGGCAGAAACTCGGCGACCAGGTCCTGTCCCCGCAGTTCACGGACTACAACCAGCGGGTCGAGTATGTCGTCCTGGATGCAACGGCAGCGTTGCAGCGCGGCCCCAATGCCATCGCCGTGATCCTGGGGAACGGGTTCTCGGCGACTCCGGGTCTCGGCTATTTGCAGTGGTATGGCAATGGCGGTCAGCCGCGGTTGCTGCTGCAGCTCGAGATTGAGTTCGCCGACGGCACCCGGCAGACCGTCGCCGCGGATCGCTCCTGGAAGTGGTCCACCGGTGAGATCACGTTCAACGATCTCTGGCAAGGCGAGACCGTCGACCATCGGCTGGCCCAGCCCGGCTGGGACCGCGCCGGGTTCGATGAGGCCGGCTGGTCTCCGGTACGGGTGGTGGCCGCTCCGGCCGGCAGGCTGTTCGTACGGTCGATCCCGCCGTTACGGGTGCTGGCTTCGGAGCGGCCGGTCACGGTCGAAGGCAACCGCTTCACCTTCGCTACCGTTGGCTCCGGCTGGTTGCGCCTGAAGGCGACCGGGTTGGCCGGTGACAAGGTCACGGTCCACTACATCGATAGCGCGGCGGGGCATGCGCACTACGGCCGGGCGTTGGCGACGGAGTTTGTCCTCAGGGGTGGCGACGAGGAGACCTTCGAACCGCGCTTCCTCTTCCACACCATCGACCGGACGGTAACCGTCGAGGGTCTGCGCGCCGGCGCCACCCCCGACACGCTGACGCGGCAGTGCGTGGGCGTCGACTTGCCCCGGGCCGGTGACTTCTCCTGCTCCAGTGCTTTCCTAAACCGCCAGTACCAGGCGCTGCGGCGGACCGAGTTGAACTACAACTTCGATTACCCGATGGATCCGACCCGCGAGAAGTCCGGTTGGACCCAGGATGTGATGACCATGTTCGGTACTTCGGTCTACGAGTTCGATGTCGCCGCGTATTACTGGAACTGGTGGCAGGACATGCGCGACAACCAGCGCCCCGATGGGTACCTGGGCTCCGTCATTCCCCTGGTCGACCGTGTTCTCGACGACTGCAATTGCGTCTGGTGGAACGGGATGATCGTATACACCCCCTGGAAGCTCTACGAGTACTACGGCGACCCGCGTTTCCTGGCCGAGAGCTATCCGGCGATGGTTGCCTACATGAACTGGCTGGCCACCAAGGCGGATGCCGACCAGGTCGTCGCCTGGGGCCTGGGGGACTGGATCGAGGTCGGCTCCGTGGGGCCCCCCACACGCACGGCCGTCGCGATCACGTCGACCTGCGGCTACTACCACTACGCGACCATCCTGAGCCGCGCCGCCGCGGTTCTCGGCAAGGGCGCTGACGCCGCCCGCTACAATGACCTGGCGGCGACCATCAAAGCGGGTTTTGTCCGGCGCTTTCTCGACCTGCAGACCGGCCAGGTCGGCGCCCATCCCGACACCCAGACCGCCCAGATCCTGCCGCTCTACCTGGGGATGATCCCCGAGGAGCAGCGCCAACGGGTTCTGGACCGGCTGGTTCAGAACATCCACCAGCGTCAGGACCACATCAGCACTGGGTTTATCGGGACGCTGCACCTGCTGCTCGGCTTGCCCGATGCCGGCCAGGCGGAATTGACGCATGCCATGGTCATGCAGCCGGACAGTCCGGGCTGGAACACGCTGGTCAAGGACGGTGTCCAGATGGAGACCTGGGACGGCGGCCAGGTGCAGATGCCCAGTCTGGGCGGTCCGATCGGGGCCTACCTCTACCAGGTGCTTGCTGGAATCCGCCCTGACCCGATGGCGCCCGGCTTCAGGAAGATCATCATCAAGCCGACGGTTGTGGGCGACCTGACCTGGGTGAAATGCTACCACGACTGCCAGTACGGCCGCATCGAGAGCAACTGGAGCCGTGCCGACGGCACGCTGACGCTGGCGGTGACGATCCCCGCCAACACCAGCGCCACCCTGCACATCCCTGCCGGCCGCGCCGACGCTGTTCTCGAGAGCGGGAAGCCGGCGGCGCTGGCAGCCGGCCTGAAACCCCTGCGCCTGGAAGCCGGCTGTGCCCTCTTCGAGGCCGGATCCGGAATCTACCGGTTTACCGTCCCGTACCCGTGAGGTCGCGAGGAGCGGGGTCACGCCGCAGAAGGCGTGAGAAGATGCGGGTCGAGGGCCGAGGGTCGAGGGAAGCCCGGCACGGGGAGCGCTTGCGACACTATCTGGACCAGGGCAAGGAAGTCCTGTTCGTGTGCGGGGCGGCGCACTGGAAGAGCATCCGTGCCTACCTGGACTGCGGTCGCCGCGACCTGCCGCTCGGCGAGGAGCAGCGGCGACCGCAGCGGTTGGTACTGGCGACCCTTGAGCCGGCTGTGGCCTAATTGTGGGGCTGGCTGGATGATATACCGCGCGTGGCGTGGGAGTTTGAACAGGCCTGTCAGCGTCGCGGGGGGATGGGTTTTGACAAGCGCGCCGCGGTGACGAGCGTGTGGCGGGAGAGCGTTGTGGCGGCGCAAGCGGCCCGGTTGCCGGCATCGGTGCGGCGCCTGCAGGCCATGGAACGCTACGCACAGGCATTGGTCGCGGGAGCGGGTCGCTGGGTTCCTGAGCTCGATGGGCACCTGGTGCACGCCGCGGCGGCGTGCGTGGAAGACCGCTTTGCCGAGGTGCTGAAGGACGTGGCCCTCGCCTATCCCTGTCCGCTGCCGGCCGGCATCCCGCCGGCGCGAGTCCTGCCCGGGGCGGGCGGCGCGTACCTGGTGCTCGTCGGGCGCGAGGCCTTTCTGCTGCAGCTCCCGCAGGGGGAGGGGCAGGGCAGCCGGCGCGTGCGGATCTCGGTTCCGCTGGAGCTGAGCCACGCGGAGATACTCCAAACTCGGCGAGGACGGGCTGAGCATCTGCGTACCTGGCCGGACGAGAACACGCTGCGGCCGCTGATGGATGAGCGCGCCCGCCAACTCGCGGCTCAACAGCAACGCGAGTCGTTCTCACGGGCCTTCGCGGGGAGCCTCTGTGACGGACCCGACTGGCGGAAGACGATCCGCACCTTTGCCACGGGCGTGCAGTCGGTCTACGTTCGCCAGTCGCGGCGTCCGCGACGTCACTCCCGGCAGGCGACACGCATGGTGGTGCCGGTGGTCTGGGTCTTCGACGATCAGTGCCCCGTCAGCGACCACAGAGCGACGGAAGAGCTGCTGGATCGGGCGCAGGATCTCTGGCGCTATTCCAGTTTCCTCTATGTAGCGTCGCATCACCAGCTTCCAGCCGCCCTATGATTGGTGTCGCCGTTTCGTGCCGCCGATCTGAGGCGCGGGGGTGGGCGGGGCACGGTTGTGGCGTCTGCCGCCGAACCTGGGCCGCCTCGGCTCGGGTAAGGGGTGACCGGACCGTGCTCCTGTCCTCCAGGTTGGGGTCGCGCCAGCGGCTCAGTAACCTGTGTCCGCCTAAGCCTAGGGCAAACGGCCCGTGCGGCGCACGTGGTCCAGCAGTCCGGCGAGGCCGACGCGGTCGTGCGCGGCCTTGGCCGCGCGGCAGCCGCCGCCATAGAGCCGGTCTTCGTTCCGCAGCATGGCCACCAACCGCACCTCGGCCTCTCGGGTCCTCTGCCGTTGCAGCCAGAGCGCCGCGATCAGTTCGCACAGACCTTCCTCCACGAGGGGTTTCATGGCGGGATAGGCGTTGAGGAAGAGGTGGACGTGCATGAGTTCATGCGCGGCAACGGGTTCAAAGTGTTCGCGGGGCAGGCCGTGCAGGATACTGATGGCGTCGACCTGACGCTCGACGATGACGCCGCCCTGCGTGCTGGTGGTGTAGTGCGCCGTGGCAACGGGTGACCCCCGGCGCCACCAGGCGAAGCGAGGCGCGAGGTCGCTTCGGTCCGCGAGACGGAGCGGGATCGCTGTGGTGCCGGTGCCGATACCCAGTTGCCCCAAGTCGTCGCGGACGGCGTCCAGCAGGCGCTGGCCGACCCCCAATGCGTCGACCGCGGTGGGGGTGCACAGGTTGCACACCGTGCGGCCGTCAGCGTAACGCTGGCCGCCGCCGGTCAGGCGCTCGCAGATGGGCCGCGCGCAACTGTAGCACCCTGGCAGCGCCTTCGCGTGCCGGGCGCAGTAGGGCTCCCCCCACCGGGTGACGAGATGGCGCCCCTTCAGGATCTCGCCGCCGATGGCGCAGCGTGTGCCGAAGGTCTCCCAGTAATGGTCCTCGCAGTACGTGCGCCCTTGGTGCAGGATGGGCCGGCGTGGGCCGATGAGCTCGCCGCCGGCGGCGCAGCGCATCCCGAACAACTGTTCGTAATGGGGGAGGCAGTAGACCTTACCGTTCCGCTCATGGAACCGCCCGTCCACGACGTGCGGTTCGCGGTAGGCGCAGAGGAAGTGGTGCGGATGCCAGGCCTTGCCCAGCGCGATGGTATGTTGGCCGGAGATCGGCAGGCTGCAGTGGGCGCAGCGGAAATGCTCGGGATGCCAGGCGGCAGCGAGTGCCCTGATGTGAGGGCCGCTGATCTCCATGCCGCAGTGCTTGCAGACGGGCATCGCCGGCCTCCTGTCGTTTGGCCGCCGTCTGACCAGACCAAAACGCCCGGCGGGGGGAATCCCGCCGGGCGTTGGTGTGAGTCAACTCAGAAGCGACGCTGCCGGCCTCAGGCCACGCCGTCCTTCTTGGCCATGTAGCGGACGAGATCAACGACGCGGTTCGAGTAGCCCCATTCGTTGTCGTACCACGACACGACCTTGAAGAAGCGCTTTTCGCCCTTCAGGTTGTTCTGCAGGGTAGCGAGCGAGTCATAGATCGACGAGCGCTCGTCGTGGATGAAGTCGGTGGAGACCAGCTCCTCAGTGGCGACCCCGAGGATACCCTTGAGGTAGCTTTGCGCCGCCTTCTTCAGGGCCGCGTCGATCTCCTCGATGGAGGTGTCCTTGACGGTGCGGAAGGTGAGGTCGACGACGGACACATCGGGGGTCGGCACGCGGAAGGCCATGCCGGTAAGCTTGCCCTTGGTGGCCGGGAGGACTTCGCCGACAGCCTTGGCGGCGCCGGTGGTCGAGGGGATGATGTTGCAGGCCGCCGCGCGGCCGCCGCGCCAGTCCTTCTTGGATGGGCCGTCAACCGTCTTCTGGGTGGCGGTGTAGGCGTGAATCGTGGTCATCAGCCCGGTCTCGATGCCAAAGCCTTCCTTGAGCAGGACGTGGACCACCGGAGCCAGGCAGTTGGTGGTGCAGGAGGCGTTGGAAACGATGATGTGCTTGGCGCTGTCGTATTCGGCCTCGTTGACGCCCATGACGATGGTCTTGACCTCGCCCTTGCCGGGGGCCGAGAGGATGACCTTCTTGGCGCCGGCGGCCAGGTGCCCCTTGGCTTTCTCGCTGTCGGTAAACAGGCCGGTCGACTCAATCACATACTCGACCCCCAGCGCCTTCCACGGGAGCTGCTCGGGGCTCTTGGTGGCCATGACGCAGGTGATC
>CAILUI010000077.1 GCA_903837355.1 uncultured Victivallales bacterium | reverse complement strand
CGCAGTACTTGGCCAAACACCGCCTGAGACGGGGCAGACGGCCCGGGTCAGGCCCGAAAACGGACCTCCGGGGTCGCCGAACCATGATACCATCCCGGCGGCACTACGCCGTCAGAGGCTTTTGGGAAAGGCTCTAGCTCGACGCGAAGAGCAGAAACCAGAGCCTTAGCGACTGACGCGCTTCCGCCGCGTCGCCAGCCCCGCCAAGCCCAGCAGCAGCAGCCCGAGCGAGCCTGGCTCAGGGACCACACCAATCGAAATCGAGGCGACACGAAAACCGCCGTCGTAGGCCTCGTTTTCCGGGGAGTCGGAGTCGCGGAAGGTGGCGAGCAGGAAGCTGGAGTCGTAGTTGAACGTCGCGCCGCGCCGCCCGCGATCTAGGCCGATCCTCGTCTCGTTCCACTCCCAGACGTTACCGCCCTGGCCCATGGTGAGGAATGGGCTCAAGTCGCCCGCACTGGTCACGGCGTTCGGCTGGTCTTGGATGAATGGGTCGGCGAACACGGCATCGAAGGTTGAGTCTCCAAAGGAGTCGATCCCGTCGGGCACACTGTCGCTGCCGGTCGGGTAGTCGTAGTAGACCCCCGTGGCGCTGTAGTACGCCGCCTTGTACCACTCGTTCTGGGTCGGGATGAAGTAAGCCGTCCCGTAAAGCGCGGCCGCGGCCTGGTGGTCCATGATCGCCGTGAAGGCCCCGGCGTTTGGGGACCCCCAACCGGAAGCACTGGTGTCGTAGACTCCGGACGCAGTGTTTCCGGTGGTTAGCCAGTTGCAGAACTTCGCCGCCTCGTACCAGCTTGTGGCAGCCGTCGGCTGCGAGCCGCTCCCAACCCCCGCATCGCCGACGCCGGAATCCACCGCCAGGACAGCCGCCCACTGGTCCGCGCTCACCTCGTAGGTCCCCATGCGGTAGTCGTAGCCCACGCTGCCGTAGCCGGTGTTGTCGGCCGCGTTCCCCGCGCTCCCGATATCGACGAAGGCCATGGTGACGGTGGCTGCGCCGTGGGTGATGATATCCCCCCGCGCCCCCGACACGGCGAGTCCCCCCGCCACTACAACCGTTGCCGCCAACACCCGCAGGGTTCTACTCATCTCGCACCTCCCGACTTGCTTGTTCTGAGGTCTGTTCCGCGCCGGGTGGTGCTGCAGTCCTCGCTCAGCACCGCGCTGCGTTCGGTTCCGAAGCTCAGATGGAGCTTCGAGAACACGGGGCTAACAGCACTGACTGTGCCAACCTTCGAAACCCAAGGCGGCCTGGCCCTCCCCAACCTGCGTACGATGGTCACCTATAGAGTTTCCAGGTAGGTACATGCAGGGTCGTTACTGGCCAGGTGTTTCTTCTTGAGAGGGCCGAACCTGCACGGCGTTACGGACGTCACCGCCGGGAGCCGTTGGCTGGAAACAGCGGCTGGATTTCGCCAACTGGCGATTTCCAGCCAGCCCGCCAGGTGGGTCGCGCAGACGCCTGCAAGCCCCCTACCCCCCGGGTGGCCGACTGCGACTCAGGTCGGGGTAGCGCCGTTGGCCGTCAGGCCGCTCGCCTCGGCGTGCTTCAGGTAGGTCTCGACGGACGCGATGACGACGCGGGCTTCGACCGAGAGCAGTTCGGTGCCGACCAGGGACGCCTCCACCCCGGCGTCGACCACGATACCCTTGTCGAGGATGCGATCGACGGCCTCGGCCAGACTCGAGGAATCCGCTGTTTCCTGCACACCTGCCTTTGCCGCTGCCTGCGCTTGCTGGAGTTGCTGTTCCGCTGCGGCCGACTCGGCACGCATGCCGTCGAGAGGAGGATAAGCAGGAAGCGCGCCAAGCGGCTTGCGCAAGCGGTCATCCAGGGGCGAGACGGGCTTTGGGGGGACAACTATGGCGCCGGGGCTATGGATCCATTCCCTAGATCGCGGGTGGCGCCGCGCCAGGTGACGGCGGTGCCCGGGGTCGCCTCGCCGCGATGAGATCCTGGTCCGCGAGCCGGGGCGTGAGCGTGTTCAGGAGTCATGGTTTCCCGCCCAGCGCCTGCTCCATCTGTTGGGGCAGATCATCCTTGCGGAACGGCTTACGGTTGTAGGAAGACACCCATCCGGCTGGCATCTCGAGCACGCTGTTGACGACGCGGTCCCGGTGGCGTACGTTATAGCGTACGTAATGGAGGTCCATCGATGACCAGCATGACCGCAACTGAGGCCCGTAGGCTGCTGTATAGCCTGCTGGACGACGTCGCCGAATCCCACGAGCCCCTGCAGATTGCCGGCAAGCGGCATTCCGCTGTCCTTATCGCCGAGGAGGACTGGCGTGCCGTGCAGGAGACGTTGTACCTCACCAGTATCCCCGGCATGAGGGACTAGATCCTGAAGGGGTTGAGAGCTCCGGTTGAGAAGTGCGCCAAGGAGTTGGACTGGTGAGTTGGACGCTGGTCTACACCACGCAGGCCAGACGAGATGCGAAGAAGCTGGGGCGCTCGGGACTCAAGCCTCAGGCGCAGAAGCTGCTCGACATCCTCGCGCGGGATCCTTACCAGACGCCGCCGCCCTACGAGAAGCTGGTTGGTGACCTTGCTGGAGCTTGCTCCCGCCGCATCAACATCCAGCATCGGCTCGTGTACCAGATCCTGGATGACATCAGGACCGTGAAGGTCATCCGGATGTGGACGCATTACGAGTAAGGGAAGCGTGCGGCGAACCACCGGCAGTTGCGGATGCCTGACGCCACCGCAGAGCCCCCGCGCTCTGGAGCACCACGCAGCCGGCAGAGCCCCCGCGGTGCCCTCCTGGCGCCCTGCCCGTCGCCGGTGGTGCCGGTGATCGCGGCCGCACCCTCGGCCCCATGGTCACGCCGCGGCCGGCTGCTGGTAGAGGTACTTCTGGAAGCCCGCGAACACCCGGCCGATCTCTTCCGGCCGGCCCAGATCGGCCAGGGCGTCGGCGATGGAGTTGTGGTACTTCAGGCGCAGTAGCGGCGTCAGCTTCTCCTGGTCCAGTTCCCCGACCCCGACGCTGACGTAATGGGCCAGCACGAAGTCGAGGAAGGCCTGTTGCCGGGTGCCGAAGCGAGTACCGAAGGGCCGCAGGCCGCAGCGGGGACAGACGACGGGGGGACAGACGCACGGTAACTGGCCGCACTGCGGCAGAGCTCAGGAATGCAGATGCACGGCAGTTGGCCGCAGGCCGCGCAGGGCTCGGGCGCAAGCGGCTCGCCATCCCACTCCGGGTCGCTGAAATGGTGATGGGCCTTCACGAAGTCGTAGATCGTGAAGTAGTCCTTGCCGTCGTAGAGGCGGGTGCCGCGGCCGACGATCTGCTTGAACTCGATG
>CAILUI010000076.1 GCA_903837355.1 uncultured Victivallales bacterium | reverse complement strand
GGCGTCGGCCGGCTGCGGTTCGGGCCGGCGGTCGCCGGCCCTGCCCTTGCCCTCCAGGCGTCGGCCGGCTGCGGTTCGGCCCGGCGTTCGCCGGCCCTGCCCTTGCCCTCCAGGCGTCGGCCGGCTGCGGTTCGGGCCGGCGGTCGCCGGCCCTGCCCTTGCCCTCCAGGCGTCGGCACGGTCTCGGGCTGGAGGGCGAGCACAGGGGCGGTTGAACCGCCCCGGCGCGCTGCCGGTCTGGGCCTCCCCTACTTCGCATAGCGTTGCAGCAGATCCAGGAAGGCGCGGTCGAGCTTGTGGCCCTCGGCCGCTTCGTAGGTCACATCGGCGCGGTCGCTGTCGAGCACGCCAAAGGAACCGCGGAAGTTCCACACCGCCCAGCCCCAGCCGGCTTCCTGCCAGTTGCGCAGGCAGTCCTCGGCCCAGCGCAGGAAGACCTCGTGCGGGGTCTTGTTGAAAGCGCCCCACTCGCCGACCATGATGCCGATGCCCTTGGCCTCGGCCTCTTGCCACGGCGCGATGGTGGTCTCGCGCAGCCATTCGCGGTTCTCCGACGAACCGGCGACGAACGGCCCGCTGGCGCCCGCCGGAGCGAAGCGCACGCTGCCCGGTTTCCGGCCCCAGCCGGTATCAAGGCCGACCTTCCGCTCGTCCGCGGCGGCGCCCTGCGGCGTCAGGCCCAGTTCGGTCACCTGCATCCAGTCGCCGGCCTCGTTGCTGCACTCGACCACCTTGGTACCGGCGGGGATCAGCGCTGTGCAATCCAGGTCGTAGACGTTCTGGTAGAGGTTGTACTGGGCCTTGAACTCGGCCCTTTTCCACTCGCCCTCGCCCGCTGCGCAGACGAACTCCCGGCGCAGGATCTCAGCGCCATCGGCACGGACGACGAGGGTGCTCTTGGCCGAGACCACGCCGACGTGCAGACGCAGGCGGTAGGCCTCGGCGAACGGTCCGTCGAGCCGCAGCGCTCCGGCGAACTCCGGCTTGCTTGGCCCGTAGAGTACGCCAGGGATCAGCAGTCGCGGCCAGGTCGGCAGCGGCAGCGTGTCCGTGCCCTGAACCCAACTGGCCTTGTAGTGCGTGATCTGGAAGGGCGTGTAGCCGCGGGTGGCCTGGGCCACGCCCAGGGGCAGCAATTCCAGGCACGGCTTCGAGCCCCACTGCAGGCCATCGCAGATCACCAGGCGCTGTGGATCCTCCTGGTGGATGGCGTCCACCAACAGCTTCACCACCGTCGCGTAGGTTGGGCCATCGACGTTGGCCGGCTCATTCATCAGGTTGAAGCTGAGGCGGGCGTTCGGGATGCCCTTGTAGCGGCGCGCAAAGGCGCTCCAGTGCTGGACGCAGACGGCCTGGGCTTCCGGGTCGGTCCACAGGCTCTTGGCCTCTTTGGGCTCGGCGACGGTGTAACCGGGCGCGCGGTGGAAGTTGATGCAGACGTGGACGCCGTACTGCTCGCCCCAACTCACGGCCTGGTCGATCTCCTTCAGCACGTCCTCGTTCAGCCGCCGCCAGTCGCCGTCGACGATCCAGGTACGGTAGTCCATCGGCAGGCGGACGAAGTTGAAGCCCCACTGTGAGATCAGGCGGAAATCAGCCTCGACGAAGGGTTTGCTGGAGGCCTTCTGGAACTTCTCCAGCAGATTGAAGCCGTGCCAGCGTGGCAGTTTCTGCGCGCTGGCCTCCTGCCATGGGTCCTCGGCCGCCCGCCCGACGGCCGCGCCGCCGGTCACCCCGATGAGTAGCAGTGCCATGCCTGTTCTCCACGTCATCTGTCTGTGACCTCCCGTTACTCTTGCCGCAGGCGCCACTCCGTATGTGCCGCCAAGCCCTCGGCCAGCGGCGTGTTCGGTACTTTCAGGCCGTCCAGTCGCAGGGGCGCGAGGTCGTAGAGGCGGTGGCACAGGAAGCTGCGCCACTCCGGGTGTTCCTGCACGGCTGCCGCCACCGGGAGTTCCTCGAAGCGCACGGGTACACCGAGGGTCTTGGCGATGATCTCATAGTACTCACGCGAGGCCACGATGTCGGGCCCGGCCGCGCCGTAGATCTTCTTATGTGATAATGGGTTACCAATAACGCTCAAGACCAGTCCGGCCAGGTCGGTCACCAGGATGGGCTGCTGCAGGAAATGGCCACCGCCGACCAGGCGTACCGGCTCGCCCGCCCGCAACTTGTTGAGCAACTGCGGATCGCGCGCCGCGGCGGGCAGGCAGCCCAACTGCGAGGGTGCGCCGTAGATGTGGCAGGGGCGGAAGATGGTCCACTGCAGGTCGCGGGTGTCGCCCTGGATGAACTCCAACTCGCAGCGGCGCTTCCTGGCCCCGTAGCTGTCGTCCGTGAGGAAGTGGGGGTTATCGAAGGGCTGCGGGAAGCGGCGCCGGGCCGGATCGAAGACGAAGTCGGTGGAGATGAAGACCAACTGCCGGGCGCCGTCGGCGAAGAGGGCGACGTCCTGCTGGGCGTCCTTGGGCTCGTAGCCGATGCAGTCGACCACCAGGTCCCAGACCACGCCACCGGGCAACACCCGCGGCAGCGCCGCGCGGTCCTGACGGTCAGCGATCAGGGCGGTCACTCCGGGCGGGATGGCCCGTTGTCCACGGGTGACGATGGTGACCTCATGCCCGGCCGCCACGGCCTGCCGCGCCAGCGCGCCGCTGACGTGGCCACTGCCGCCGATAATCAGGATGCGTTTGGCTGCCATACCTGCACCTGCTTGCCTGTGGGGCCCTGCTTCCGGCCGGGGAACCTGCGGCAGCGCCCCTGACGGCCCTGCGGACAAGGAAGGTATGCCCTGGCCGGGGAAAAGCAACGCTGCCTGGTGCCGCGCCGCTCCGCCGCGACCGCCGGGCCGGATGGCCCTGGTGGGGCGCCTTGCTTCCTAGCGCCGCGTGGCCACATTAGCCACCGCGAAGCCACGCAGCGGAGTCAGATTTTGCGCACCATGTGTCACCATGCCTCTGTCGGTTATCTCTCCCTGCTGTTTGCTGGCAGTCTGGCAGCCGGGACCCTGCCGGCGCCTGGGCCGTTGCTTGAGCTCACCTTCGGCGGCGGGTTGGCCAACACCGGCTCGCTGGGGGGAACGGCCAAGGTCGAGGAGTATGCCGCGGGCGAAGGGCCGTTACCAAGTCCCGGTATCCGGGGCATGGGGATGGGCCAGTTGCGGCCGTCGCGGGCCGGCGGGCCGGGCGAGACGCCGGCCGGTGGGGCCGTGGTCTATGAGCATGCCGGTCTGAACAACCTCGCGGTCGTTACCCTGGCCCTGTGGTTTCAGCCGGCGGGGGAAAACTCCATCGCGCGGCTGCTCTACTTCTCCAACCAGTGGGACCTGGTTCTCAGCGGCTCCACGCTGGGCTTCAGCCTGCGCCACGGCGGCGCCGACCAGCGCTACGCGATTCCGGCAGGCGCGGCCGGCGGGCGCGCTGGCGAATGGACCTTCGTCGCGGTTGTGCATGAGCGGGCGGCCGGCCGGGCGGCCTTGTATCAGGCCACGGCCAGCACGTCGTTGCGGCGGGTCGCCGAGTGGACCGCGATTCCTGTGCCCGATGCGGCCGACGGCCCGTTGCAGGTCGGTAACCTGGGCAAGATCAGGCCCTTCCGTGGGAGCTTCGACAGCCTGCGCATCTACGACCGTGCCCTCTCCGCGGCGGAACTCGGACTACTGGCCGCGGAGGTCGGGCCCCGACTGCCCCTGGAGCGGGCTACGGCCGGCACCCCGCCCCCCAGCGGACTCTTCCAGCGTGGTGATGTGGTCTTCAGTTGCCGCAGCCAGCGGCCAGACGCGCTGGCGGCGGTCACGGCCTTCCGCCCGGACCGTCTGCTCTGGCACTACACCAGCGCCGCGGACTTCGTTGCCGCCTGCCGCGCGGCGGGGGTGGCAACGGTGCAGGGCGCCATCAACTCCATCGCCGGGGCGAGTGAACCTGAGGCCCAGGCCCGCGATCTGGACGGTAAGCCGGTCATCGCACCCTGGATGGTGGCCTTCGACCGCGTCGCGCCCTGGTACTGGGGCTGCAACAACCGCCCGCGCTTCCTGGCCCTGAGCGTTGAACGGGCCGGCAAAGCCCTCGGGTTCGGGGTGGACTGGGTGCAGTTCGACGATTGGGGCATGGTGGTCAGCGCCCACGGCTGGAGCGGAGCCTGCTTCTGCGACGACTGCATGCGGCTCTTTCGCGCCGATCTGGCCGCCAACGTGCCGCCGGCGACCCGGCAGGAGTTGGGTCTCGAGCCCCTCGACCGCTTCGACTACCGCGAGTTCCTGCGCCGCAACGGCATCACAGCCGCCGCCACCTACCTGGCCAGACGCGCCGGATTGCCCACCACACCTCTGTTCGAGGCCTTCCAGCGGCGCTCCGTGCGCCGCTTCTTTGGTGACCTGCGTCAGGCCGTCGATGCGGCCGCCGGCCGCCGCGTACCGTTCTCCGTCAACACCACCCTGCACCGTCCGGGGCAACGCGACAACTTCCTGGTCGACGGGGTCGATTTCCTCGAGGGTGAGACCTCACCTCTGGACCTGCTGAACCTGGTGGTCCCGGCCCGGGTGGCCGAGGCCCTGGGCACCTGGCAGGTGTTCTCGCCCATCCCTCCGGACGTTCGCACCACCCGCCGCGCCATCGCGACGAGTTACGCTCTCGGACAGCCGATGCTGGTGCCCTGGGACATCTACATGGGCAGCGATGCCAGCGGCATCAAGCCGCGCTACTTCGGCACCGTGGCCGAGTACGGCGACCTCTTCGACTTCGTGCGCCGCTCGCGGCCACTGCTGGACGGCCTGGATACCTGTGCCAGCGTTGCCCTCGTCATTGACCTTGACCATCCGGATGCGGCGCGCAGCGCCACCGCCTGCCAGCGTTTGCTCGACGCCGGGGTCCCTTTCGTGATCGCACCGGTGGGGTCCAACTACTATCCGGCCGCCCTGCGGAGCGAGCGGCTCGAGGCCCTGCAATGGATCCTGCTGGCCTGCGACCCGCAGGCTCTCCCCGAGGCCGACCGGCAGGCCCTGGCGGCCCTGGCCGAGACCGTCCCGATCAGCCAGGACCGCGACCTCGACGATCGCGATCTGCGCGCCTGCAGCCGCTGCCGCGTCTGGGGTCCTGCTGGCCTCGTCGTGCTGCCGCGGGCGCCGCGTGACCCGGCGCGCCGCCTGCTGGCGCTGCATGTGCTCAACCATAGCGGCGACGATGAGGTGCGCTGGGTCTCCATCATTCTGCCCACAGGCACCCTCGGCAGCCCGGTGGCGGCGGCGCGTTGGCACACGCCCGGCCAGGAGGTGCAGCCCGTCGAGATGGAGACCCTGGCCGAGGGCCTCCGGCTCTTCCTGCCGCGGCTGGGCCTTTGGGGTATCGTCGAATTGGAGCTGGCGCCCGCGCCGTCGCCCTGAGCCGGCCGGCTACGGGACGGGAGTCGCGGGTCATGTCTGATAGTCTGCTGATGCACACGGAAAGCGGAGGATGGCAGCGATGATGAACGAGCACTCGAAGCCGGCACTCCTGGGCGGCCTGGCCGCGCAGACCTTGCCGCGCCCGGTTTGGCCGCTGGTAACGGAAGCCGATGTCGAGGCCGTGGCCAGCGTCGTGCGCAGCGGTACCTGGAGTTGGCTGGGGCCACAGGAGCGCGCTTTCTGCGAGGAGTACGCGCGCTTTCTGGGGACGCGTTACTGCCTGTGCCTGGCCAACGGGACGGTCACGCTGCAGTGTGCCCTACAGGCGGTGGGCGTCGAACCGGGCCACGAAGTCATCGTGCCCGGCCTGACTTGGGTAGCGACGGCACAAGCGGCTATGGACATTGGCGCCGAGGTGGTCTTTGCCGACGTCAACGCGGCGACCCTCTGCCTGGATCCGGCGAGCTTTGCGGCCGCCATCACCCCGCGGACCAAGGCGGTCATCCCCGTGCATTTGTATGGCTGCATGTGTGACATGGACGCCATCACCGAGATCGCCCGGCAGCACGGCATCAAGGTCGTGGAGGACGTGGCGCACCAGCATGGCAGCCGCTGGCGCGGGACCGCCGCCGGAGCACTGGGGGACGCGGGCAGCTTCAGCTTCCAGCAGAGCAAGGTCCTGACTTCCGGTGAAGGCGGCGCGGTGTCGTGCAACGACCCCGAGGTCTACCGGACCATCTTCGCCCTCAAGCAGGTCGGCTGGGCCCCGGCGGATGCCGAGCATGCACCCTACGACCAACTCGTGCCTGGCGGGCGCTATGGCCACAACTACCGCATCACCGAGATGCAGGCGGCCCTGCTGCGTTGCGGCCTGCGCCGCCTGGCAGCACAGACCGCGCAGCGTGAAGCAACGGCGCGGGTGCTGGCCGAGGCCCTGGCCGGCATGGGCGGACCGCTGCAGGCCGTCCCCCGCGATCCGCGCGTCACCACTCAGGCGTACTATGGGATGACACTGCGCTTTGACCCCACCGGCGCCGACGGCCTGTCGCGCGGGCAGTACTGCCAGGCCCTGCAGGCCGAGGGCATCGGCCTGGCGACCCCCTACGCCCCCGTCTACCGCCACCCGCTGCTCAATCTGGCGGACCGCACCAGTCCGGTGCCGTATCGGCAGCGCCAGGGGCAACAGGACTACGCGACGCTGCGCCTGCCTGGCGTCGAGCAGGCCGCGGAGCAGACCGGGCTGGTTCTCATGCACCAGGCCCTGCTGGCCAGTCCGGCCTGCACGGAACAGCTCCTGCAGGGGGTGCGCCGGACCAACGACCACCTGGCAGCCCTGCGGCAGCACTTTGCGGCGCAGGCCAAGCCGGCCTAGCGCTGCTTCTCGCGCGTCAGCGTCTCCAGCAGTTGCCTGGCGCGCGCCGCGTCCGGGGCATTGGCCCCGACCTCAATGGCCCGGCGGGCCAGGCGCAGGGCCGAGTCCCGGTCGCCCGTGCGCGCCTTCAGTTCAGCATGGTGGTAGAGCGGCGATACCGAGTCGCTCAGGGTCGCCTCGGCGAAGGCCAGAAACGGCTCCGCCTCAGCATAGGCGCCGCGCAGCACGAGGATCCATCCCAGCGTATCGGCAACCGAGGGATTGGCCGGGGCTGTACTGTACGCTTTCCGGGCCAGGTCGAGGGCCAGGTCGAGTTCCTGGGACTGGAGTGCCAGCATCGCGGCCAGGTTGTTCTGGGCGGACCACTCGCCAGGGGCGACCTCGTAGGCCTTGCGGAACGCCGCGAGCGCCTCTGCGGGACGGTTGGCGCCGAAATGGTGCCGCCCCAACTCCGCCAGCGGGACGAAGGAGAGCGGATGCCGCTGTGCTGCCCCGGTGAGCGTCTCGATCGCCTTCTCCGCTGCGCCCGTGTGGGCCTGGCACTCGGCCAAGCGCATCAGCGACTCGAGGTCGTTCGGCAAGGCCTTCAGGATCGTCTCCAATGAGGCCATGGCCTGGACCGGATCCCGCTTCATCATGTAGGCCGCCGCCAGCAGTCGATGCGCCTCGGCCGGGTTGCTACCTTGCTGCAGTATGGTCAGGCACTGCTCGATGGCCTGCGACGGCAAGCCCTTCTGCAGGAAGATCGAGGCCAGTTGTACGTGCGCCATCGCACTTCCAGGCTGGTCACGCAGCAGCGCCGAGGCCGTTTCGAAGGCCCCGTCGAAGTCACCGCTCCTGATCAGCAGGCCGCCGAGGCGCTCGCGCAGGGCGTAGATTGTCGGGCGCCGCTGTGTGACCTCTCGGCAGAACTCCGTCGCGCGCGCTGTGGCTCCCTGTGTCGACCACAGATCGACCAGCATAACGGCCGTATCGGGGTGGTCCGGGAAATCCTGGAGAATGGACCGCAACGCGGTCTCGCACTCGGAGGTCCGGCCGCGTGTTCGGAGCAACCGTGCCAGCCCGAGCCGTCCATCGGCGCCCTTCTCGCCGGCCTCCAAGGCCTTGCGGAAGAGGCTCTCGGCTTCGTCCAGGTTCTCTTTGTCCACCTGAATCCCGGCCGCCGTCAGCATCAACTTCCCGTCCGCGGGGCTCCGCTTGAGGGCATCCAGGGCTACTGCGAGGGCCTGGTCGAGTTCGCCCAGGCAGCGGTGGGAGTCTGCCAGCAGGGCCAGGGCCGGCACATCGTCAGGCTGAGCGGCGAGCACCTTCTTCAGGGCCTCGATGGCCTTCTTGTAGGCGCTCGCCTGGAACGCGAGCCGTGCCAGGCCCCAGGCGGCGCGGTGGTTGCCGGGGGCGTCGCGCAGGACCTTGTTCAGACTCTCCTCGGCCTCGCTATTCAGCCCCAGTTCCAAGGCCGCCATGCCACTGCCGAGAAGCGCCGTGGGGTTACCGGGGTCTACGGCCAGGGCTTGACGATACGCGGCTCGGGCTTCCGGATAGGATGCCGCGGCCAGAAGCCGGTCAGCATTGGCACACAGCCCCGCTACGGCCTCCCGACTGCGGGCGTGCTGGGTTAAGGTCGCGGACGGTGCCGGGCGTAGCCAGGGCAGGCGCTGCCGGATGGCATGCCGCGAGACGGGAACGGCCAACACAAGTGCGGGGCCGCCCCAACCCAGCGCCAACGCCAGGCCCAGTGTGATGTAGCGCGTCGGGGTCGTCGGGTGCAGGATGCTGCCCTGCTCCCAGGCCCAGATGACCTTGCCGTGCTGGACACGCACTGGCAGGAGGTCCGGGAGAAGCAGCCTCAGCAGAGCCGGGTTGCCGTATTTCCTGGCCAGCCCACAACGCCGCATCCGGCGTCCTGATACCTCGATGGTGTCGAGGGCCGCCGGCGGGCCGAAGCCCGTCAAGCGCGCAGCCAGCAGCGGCGCTCGCCACTCCATCCCCATCCAGAGGGTCAGGCGCAGGTAATCCACGGTCAGGAAAAGCAGGTCGAACGGCAACCGGCAGAGGCGCACCAGACCCCCTGCAAGTAGGCGCCACAACGATCTTCCACGTGGCTCCGATTCCCGCGACTGCGGTGCGTCCGAATCCATATGTCACACTCCTCTGGCTCGACTGCCCATCACAGTAACACCAAACCCACCGCCGGCAACCCGCGGTTGCGGGGCGGTTCTAAGAAAGCGCCGCCAGTTTCGTGGCGGTGCCGCGGTCGCTCACGGCAGTGCCGGCCCTTACCGCCCCTGCCCGCCGGCAGCGGGCTGTGCACAACCACAAGGACGTCGCGATGGCCGCCAATGCTCTGATTCATGAACTGAGCCCCTACCTCTTGCAGCACGCCCACAACCCGGTGCACTGGTACCCGTGGGGCGAGGAGGCGTTTGCGCGGGCGCGGCAGCAGAACCAGCCCATCTTTCTGTCCGTCGGCTACTCTACCTGCCATTGGTGCCACGTCATGGCGCGCGAGTCGTTCCAGAATGACGAGGTGGCACGGGTTCTTAATGCGAGCTTCGTGGCCATCAAGGTGGACCGCGAGGAGCGCCCCGATGTGGACCGCGTGTACATGACCTACGTCCAGGCGACCACGGGAAGTGGCGGCTGGCCGCTGAGCGTGTGGTTGACCCCTGATCTCAAGCCCTTCTTCGGCGGTACCTACTACCCGCCCGCCGAGCGCTGGGGCCGGCCCGGGTTCGCCACGCTGCTACAGCGGATCGCCGCGGCCTGGGCGCAGCGGCGGGAGGAGGTCGTCGCGAGTGCCGACCAGGCCACGCAGCAACTGCGGCAGTTCAGCACTGAACCGCCCGCTGGCCAGGCCGCGCCGCTGGCGCGTGCCCTCATGGACAACGCCTACCGCCACTTCGCGGCCAGCTACGAACCGCGTGACGGCGGCTTCGGCGCTGCGCCGAAGTTCCCCCGCCCGGCAGTGCTGAACTTCCTGCTGCGCTACCACGCCCTAAGCGCCACGCCGGAGGCGCTGGAGATGGCCCTGTTCACCCTGCGCAAGATGGCTGCCGGTGGACTGTACGACCACCTCGGCGGCGGCTTCCACCGCTACAGCGTCGACACCTTCTGGCACGTCCCCCACTTCGAGAAGATGCTCTACGACCAGGCGCAGTTGGTCTGCTCCTACCTGGAAGCCTACCAGATCACCCACGATGCGCTCTACGCCGCGGTGGCGCGGGAGACTCTGGACTATGTGGGCCGCGATCTGAGCGGACCGGAGGGCCAGTTCTACTCCGCCGAAGACGCCGACAGCGCTCTGCCAACGAATCCGTCCGAGCACGGCGAAGGTGCCTTCTACACCTGGAGCCAGGCCGAGATCGCAGCTACCCTCGGTGCGGCGGCAGCAGTCTTCGGCTACACCTACGGGGTCGAGCCGAACGGCAATGCGCCCGCCGACCCCCACGGCGAGTTTGGGGGACTGAACATCCTGATCCGGCGGCATTCCACCGCGGCGGCCGCGGCGCAGTATGGGCAGAGCCCTGAGCAGATCCGCGAGCTTCTGGCGCACAGCCGCGCCAGGTTGCTGGAGCAGCGCGCGCGGCGACCGCGGCCGCCGCGTGACGACAAGACCCTCACCGCCTGGAACGGGCTCATGATCTCCGCCTATGCCCGTGCGGCCCAGGTCTTGGACGAACCCCGTTACCGCGACGCCGCGGCCGCGGCCGCAGCCTTCATCGAGGCGCGGCTCTACGACCCGCGGACGGGCGCCCTGCAGCGCCGCTGCCGCGACGGCGTGGCTGCCATCGCCGGCTTCGCCGACGACTACGCCTTCCTGATCCAAGGCCTCCTCGACCTCTACGAGGCCGGCTTCGATCTGCATTGGCTGGACTGGGCGCTGGCCCTCCAGGAACAGCAGAATGCTCGTTTCTGGGATGACGCCCAGGGCGGCTACTTCAGCACGTCCAGCCACGATAGCGGGCTGATCCTGAGGCTGAAGGAGGGTGACGACGGCGCTGAGCCCTCGGCTAACGCGATCGGCGCGCTGAACCTCTTGCGCCTCGCGCAGATGACGGACAACCCCGGGTTCCGTGAGCAGGCCGAGCGCGTGGTTGCCGCCTTCGGGGCGCGCCTCGAGCAGGCGCCGCAGGCCATGCCGCAGTTACTCGTGGCCTGCGGCTTCCTCCTGGAGGGGCCGCGGCAGGTCGTGATCGCCGGCCGGCCCGATGCGCCGGACACCCGGGCCCTGCTCCGCGCCGTGCATGCCTGCTTCGTCCCCTACCGGGTGCTGCTTCTGGCTGACGGCGGTGCCGGCCAGCAGCGCCTGGCCGCACGGCTGGAGTTCGTCCGCGACCTGGCGCCGCAGGGCGGCCAGGCGACCGCTTTCCTGTGCGCGGACCACCTCTGCCAAGCCCCGATCACCGCGCCCGCTGAACTGGGGCGGCAACTCGCTGCCGACCCTCGTTAGGAGCGGCCGCTCAGGCCCGCCTGGCGCCGCGCGGACCGTTGCCTTCCGGCAACCAGAGGTGCGCTGCCGTCAGTTCGAGGTCACGGGCGCACTGCAGGGCATAGTCCAGCTTCCCCATGGCCGGATAGCGGCCGTTGGAACCGAAGCAGAACCGCACTCCGGCCGCCTTGGCCTCACGCAGGAACCGCAGCCGTGGGAGTTGGAAGCCGGCACTGATCTCCATGGCGATGCCGTGCCGGACAAAGGCCTCGATCACCTTCGCCATGCGTGCCTCGGTCCACAGGGCCTCGTAGCGCTCGGCGAACGGCGTCGGGATCCAGGACACGTTGGCGAGGACGTCGAGCGGCGACTGCTCGAGGATCTGCAGATGCCAGTCGACGTAGTGGTCCATGAAGCGCTCCGGGTTGGCGTCGAGGACGGCCTCCTTCTCCCAGAGCTTCATGCGTCGGCCGTCGGGACCGGGGAAGGTCATGGTGTCGGTCAGAACGTAGTCAAGGGTGCCCAGCGCCTGGGTCGAGAAGCCGACCGCCCAGTCCGTCCACTCGGCCTGCACGCCCTTGAAAACACCCTGGCCGGCGAGTGCGGTGGTCCAATCCAGCAGCTCGGCGTCCGTGCTCAGGACCCGCGGGTACACATTCTCCTTGGTTCCCGCATGCTCGACCATACCGAAGACGACGCCGCGCTCCTGCGACAACGCGGTGATCGCCGCGAGGGTGCTGTTGTCGGGATGCACGTGCAGGTCAACCAGCGGCCACCCTTCGGGGCTCAGTGGCAGGTCGGCCGGAAGGGCAGGGGAACACGCGGGGTGTGGCATACCGGGGAACTCCTCTCCGATGTCAACCGGCCAAAGCGGGGATGAACTGGCACTGGCCAGCCATGAACGCGGCCACGATGCCATTCGCCAGATGCAGACGCTCCAGCATAGTAAGCTGAGTCTGCGTGTGCAAGAGCATCATGCACACGCTCAGGACATCGCCGCTGCCCGTCGACTGCACGATGTGCTCCAGCGGGGCCGGCTCGGCCACGGCCAACTGCCCCTGGCTGTAGTAGCCCGCCCCCTCGGCTCCCAAGTGCACGACCACCGCCTCCACCCCCCATGCCTCCAAGAGCCCGAGGGCGCTGCGCAGATCCGGCGCGTCGGTGAAGGCACAGAGCTCGCGCACGTTGCCATGTGCCAAGGTCACCAGCGGCAGCAGCGCGCGCACCGCGGCCTTGCGCTCCTGAACAACCGCGGCCGAGGCCACGCCCCACTGTGGATCCCAGTTCAGGTCCAGCGAGATCGCCGTCCCCGCCGCCTGCGCCGCCGCAAACAGGACCGCGTTGCCGCCGAACAGCAGCGCTTCCGAGAACCAGACATCGGCCCGCAGCAGGTGGTCGCAGCCCTTGAGGACACCGAGGTCCAACTCCTCAACCCGCAGCGCCGCGTTGTTCGGCAGCGCGCTGATGAAGTGACGTTGGCCACTGGCGTAGTTGAGGTTCACCGTGGTGCCGGTAGCCACCGTGGCGTCGTGCACCAGATGGGTCGCGATGCCCTGCCGCCGCAGCACTGCCTCCAGGCGCTCGCCCAGGGCGTCGGCGCCCACCTTGCCCAGGAAGGCGACGCGCGCCCCCAAGGCGGCGGCGCTGCAGGCGCTGTTGGCGGCGCCGCCGCCCACGGTTTCGTGGATGGCCGCAACCGTGGTCTCGCCATCCTCAAAAAGGTGGCTGCCCGCCCGCAGGGGTGACGTCTTGAGGTCCCGATTGAGGTTACCCACTACGCCGAGGCGGGTGCGGGCGAAGAGGGCGGGATCAGGCAGGACGAAGGGTGGGTGCGGCTTCAGCGGCAAGGTCCTCCCGGATCAGGGCCATCAGCAGATGCTCGACGACCAGGTGAATCGCCTCCGTCTGCGGCGTTGACTCGACCGGTACCCGGATGGAGCAGGTCGCTTCCCGATGCAGCAGGCCGCCATCGAAGCCCACCAGGACCAGCGACCGCGCCCCCACCCCATGCGCAAAGCGCAGCGCCCGCACCAGGTCGGCGGAGAAGCCACTGCCGCCATGGACCGAGATCAGCAGCAACACGTCCTTGGCCGTCAGCAGACCGCATAGTTGGTTGGCGAAAACATCGGCGCGATCGGCGTCGTTGGCCCAGGCGGTGTAGAGCGAGACGTTGTCGGTCAGGCAACGGACATCGAACGGGCGCTGGCCGGGCGGGATGACGTACTTGGCCAGGTCGCAGGCAAAGTGCTGTGCCGTGGACGCCGAGCCACCGTTGCCGGCGCTGTAGATGCGTCCGCCCTGGCGGTAGCAGTCGAGCAGGAGCTCGCGGGCACGGTCGATCGCGGCCAGATCGAGCCCGCCCAGCAGCCGCGACGTTTCCTGCAGGAAGGCGGTAATGCGCGTTGTGCTGTTCATCCATGACTCCCGCGGCGGTCCGGTCCGGTCTCGACCCGTGGGTGTCAGAACACCCGACGCTCCTCAACATAGCATCGCCGGGCGCGGTGGTCCGGTCGGAGACCGCAGATCCTGTATGTGACTCGCTGGAGGTCTTCGCTCGAGGTCCAGCCTTAAGCCCCCGCGGGGCGCAGCGGCCGCCCGATCAGGTCTGGATGAGACTCCTGGAGGGCGTGAAGGACGGGCGCTTACCCTTGGAGGGCGAAGCTCCCCGGGGGCGTATGCCCCGCTGAGCCGCCGGCCGCCGGCCGGATCTCCCGAACGGCTCACCGCCTACCCGCCGTCTCCTGGACCCCCGGACGGCGGAAGCCCCGCGTCCTGGCGCCGGTTGACGCTGACGCTTTGGCGGGCCATGGTGGCGGCAGCCGGTCGTACGGTACCCTACGGCCGGCGCGTAACCCAGGGAGAGAGACCATGACAGCAAGGCCCTTCGAGGCGCTGGCAACCGGGCTCGGATTGCCGCCGGCGGCCAGCGTCTGGGCTGCAGGATGGGAGGCCTCCCAGGCGTGCTTTCCCGACCCGCTCCCTGGCTTCCTGACCACGGCCGAACTCGCCGCCACCTGCCGGCGCATTGGCTTCTCGACCGAACTCCGCGACGTCGTTCTCGGCGCCTTGCCGGAGGTGACCTCCGATCCCCGGCTCTGCCGCCTGCTGTGGCACCTCTACCGCCGCCTCTTCGTCGAGCCGGGGATGCTGAAGGACGACCTCGCGGCCTGGCCGGCGTTGCCGCTGGCCGCCATGCCGCACGCCGATCTGTTTCCCGCCTTCGCCTACTTGGCCGGGCTGCCTCAGATTGAAGCCCGCTACCGCGAACGCAGCCTCCCACGGGAGGTGCTGGTAGACACGCTGTCGGACCTCGAGCTGTGGATCCGCGAGCACCGCGCCAAGACTGGCCGCTGGGGGCTCAGCAACCTGCGGTGGCTAACCAACCACTTCTCCGGCAATCTCTTGCGGATCGGCCGTCTGCAGTTCCAGTTCGCTACCTCGCGCTACCCTTACCACGCCTGGCGACAACCCGGGACGGGCCGCGTACAGTTGCTGGCGGACACCGACCTACGCTTCAGCGCCGACGGGTTGCGCGCCGGGTCGGCGCCCGAACTGCCGCTGGCGGCGCCCTACCGCCGCGATGCCGTCGCGGTATACGGCTTGCCGATCGCTCCGCGGGGCCATTCCCTGCCCGAGCCCGTGGCGCTGCCCATGGCCGAGTGGACAGGCTGCCTCGAGCCCGGCGATCCCGTGCTCAACCTGCACATTCCCGCGGGCAGCCCGATGGCCGTCGAGGCCTGTGGCGAGTCCTTCCGGAAGGCTGGCAAACTCTTCCCTAAGTGCTTCCCGGAGTATGCCTCGCGTGCCTATGTCTGCGGCTCGTGGTTGCTGGATCCGCAGTTCGAGGGCGCGCTGGGGCCAGAGAGCAACATCGTGCGCTTCCTGCGCGAGGTGTACCTCTTCCCGCTAGCGGACGCCAGCGGCCGGCAGACGGTCGAACGCGTTTTCGGCACCCCTGAGATCGATCTCGCCACGGCGCCGCGCGACACCTCGCTGCGCCGGGCCATCATTGCGCATCTCGAGCGCGGCGGTGTCTGGCGCGCCGGGGGCTGCGTTCTCTTCCCCGAAGACGTGGCGGGCTGGGGCACCCAGGTCTACCGACGCTGACTGCGCCGAGGGCCGGGCGAGACTCGCTCCGGAGCGGACTCCGGCCACGACGTCACGGGTACCACGGGCTACTGCCCGGCCTTGGCGCGAGCCTCGGCCAGGGACTTCTTGCAGGCGTCCACGTAACCTTGGATCTTGGCCTTCTCGATCGCCTGTTCATAGTGCGGGATGGCGCGCTTGGGCTCCCCCACGGCGGCGAGCACGCGATGCCAGAAGTGTGCCAACGGGTCATTGCGCTGCTCCGGCGTGCACTGCTCCGCCTGCGTCGCGGCAGCCAGCGCCTTCGCTTTGTCGCCGGCAGCCAGCCACGCCGCCGCCTGGGGACTCTTGCCGATGATGAACTCGCTGGCTTCAATGAACTTCTGACTGTCCGGAAGGGTCTGGTAACCAGCCCGCAGAGCGTCGTAAACCTTGAGGCGGAAGGCGTCATCGGGAGCCAGCTTCAGAGCGGCCTCGAAGGGCGCGATGCTGGCCGCGAAGTTCCGCGCGTTGTAGAAGGCCACGCCGACGGCCCAGGCTTCGTCGGCATTCTGGTAGGTCGTTTGCGCTCGACAGAGGCCGGCAGCGCAGCGCAAGTACCCGGCTGACCCGCGACGGACAGCCGGTGATGCCAGCCGCCCCGGTTGTGGCCCCCTTGCGGTCACGGCGAGGGCGGCGATATTGCAGAAACAGAGGTCAGCCGAAGGGTTACCCATGCCGACGCCCGTCGTTGTCCGCCAGCTCGCCGCCAGCCTGCTGGTGCTGTCGAGCGCCATCGGGGCAGAAGGAGGTCTCATGCAGGTCACCGCGACCGCGGTCGAGCGCCTCACGGTGTATCACTCGCCGCAGACCCCTGGCTACACCTGCTGGGCAGGACTGTGGGTGATGCCTGATGGCGCCGCCATGGTGTCGTTCACCGAGGTCACGGGCCCGCTCACGGGCTGGCGCCAGCGGGCGCCGCCAGAGGTCCTCCGGCGCCTGCCTACGGCGCAGCAGGAGAACCCCGCCTATGACCTGACCGGCCTCACTCAGCAGAACGTCTACCTGCGCTCGACAGACCGCGGGACAAGTTGGGAGAAGGTCGGCTCCGATCCCTTCAGTTCGGCCATGAATGGCTACTGCGAAGGCGGTTTGGCGGTGCTGGCGGACGGGACGCTCCTGCGTCAGGGCTGGGGACACTCCCTGACCTACTGTGACGTGCGGCCAACCGGCTTCGTGCAGCGCTCCAGCGACGGCGCCAAGACCTGGGGGCCGCCAGAGTACCTGTCCGCCAACCCCCGCCTGCAGACCTGCCCCACCCGCGTCCGGCGCCTGCAGGACGGACGCCTCATGGTGACCGGCGGAGCGGCGGAGTTCGATCCCGATAACTGGCAGTGGATGGCCCTGCTGCCGAAGGTGCGGCACTGCCTGTGGATGAGCCTGGACCCCGAAGGCCGCACCTGGTCCGAGCCGCTCTACGTGGCCCCCGGCGTCGCCGAGTGCGCCTGCGAGGAATGGGATGCGGCCGAGCTGCCCAATGGCGACCTGCTGGCGGTCTTCCGGGCGATCCAGTACGACGCCGCTGGCCGTGCCGTCGGTCAGGACCGTCGCCAGAGCATCCTCACCCGCAGCGGCGCTACCTGGTTGCCCGGACCGGTGACCGTGGCGCCGTTTCCCCATACTGGCCACCCGGAGCTCCTGCGCACCCGTGAAGGGCCCATTCTCCATGTCGCCCCCTCGGGCATTCACTGGACCGCCGACCGCGGTGCTACCTGGACCGCCCTGGCGGCCTGCCGAGGCTCGGGGTACTACCCGCACGCGGCCCAGCTTGCCGACGGCACGATCCTGGTGGTTGGCCATGTCGGTAGCGACGATCCTTACGGCAAGACCGACCAGTCCATCGTGCTGGACCGCTTCCGACTCCAGGTCCAGTGAGCCCGGTCCTAGGGCTGCAGCCGCAGCGTCCAGTCGATCAGCGTCCGGCGGATCGCATCGAGGTCGCCGCTGACCTCCAGTTCGGCGACGAACTGCCTGGCCGCCGCTGCGCGGCGCCGCTGTCGGGCGGAGGGCGCGGCCTCGGCCGCCGTGATGGCCTGGCGCAGGGTCGCCAGGTAGCGCAGGTCGTCGATCCCCTCGCGGTAGCCCTCCCACTGCACGGTGTCGATGACCCCATCCACGGTCGGGTAGACGAAATTGTGGCCGCGGTACGGCGTGCCGTCGTAGTCGTTCCATTGGTCGTAGTAGAGGAAGGTCATGCCGCCGTCGTAGTCACTGCGCTCGAGCAGCAGGCCATAGTTGCGGCGGTAGGTCTCGGGTTCCTCAATGCCGGACTGCGGATGGGCATAGCAGAAGACCCGGTGGCCTTGGCTGTGCCACTTCGCCGCTTCCTCCCGGCTCGGGCGCCCAGCGCAGATCAGCAGGTCCTGGATGTCGCCGACGAGGGCGTAGTTGTCGCCGGCGCAGCCCGCCACGAAGACCTTGCCGCCTGCCGCGTGGACGCTCTCCCAGGCTGTTCGCTGCGCCTTGAGGGCCTCGCCGGAGGCCTCGTCCGTGCCGTAGAAGTAGAGGTCGCGGACGCCAAAGGGCCTGGCTTCGGCAATGATCTCCCGCAACGTCTCCGGCGCGGCGGCGGCGCTGGCAACGAGATAGTACAGCGGATCGTTCTTCAGGCCGACCTCCTGACGCAGCTTCAGTACCAGGGGCAGGCGGCCAGAGCCGAAGGGCACGCAGACCGTGGGGTTGTTCACGCCGTGGGCGAGCAGGTTCTCCAGTTCGGCCCGGTACTGCGCTACATTCCGTCGGCCGCGGTCCACCGCACCGGGGCCGTCGACGTCAAGCTGGAAGCCCCAGTGGAAGTACAGACTCGACTCCAGCGGGTTCGGCTGCAGGTCGAAGGGCAGTACCTCGAGGCGCAGCGGCAGCGCCCGCAGAAGCGTGCCTGCCTGCCGTAACTCGATGCTGCCCTCGTAGGTTCCGGAGGCGGCGTCGGCGGGCACCTGCACCGTCACCCAGAACTGCTTCGCGGTGTTGCCGGGAATCGTCACCGGCTGGAGCCTCCCGGCGTCCCGCACTGGAAACGCGGCCACGGAGAGGTCGCGCTCCGCGGCCGTTGGCGCGGGGTTGCTGATCCAGCGCCAGCATGTCTCGCCCGACGCCAGCACGAGCTTGACGTAGTTCTCCTTCTGCACGCAGTCGACGCGGACCAGCGAGTCGTCGCGCAGCAGGAGTTCCGGGGTGAGGATCTTGCGGTGCTGGTTGAGCGGGTACATCCCGCCCTCACCGCTCTGGTACCAGCACTTGACGACCGCCAAGTCGACGGCACTGGCCGGGATCTGACTGCCGCGCCCCTTGAGCTCGGTCGCGATCACCTGCAGGTCCGTGATCTCGGTAAAGGGGTAGACCACGAACGAGGCCGGTTCGTACTCGCCGCGACAGGCGGTGACCGCCAGGCGCTCCGAGACGCGTGTCGGCACCGACGTTGGCACCGGCAGGATCCTGGCGTTGCTGATCGGCGGGACGCTGTAGACGACCAGGGACTGACCGCGCCGCGCCAGCCGCCGCATGGCCCGCGCCACCTCGCTGCTGCGTACCACGTCGTCAACGTCGCCTTCGAGCAGGGCCAGGGCACCGACGCCGTCCCGGCTCTGTTGCAGCAGGCCAGTAAACTCCGCCAGCGTCAGCGCCTCGCCGCGCCGTGCGGCCGCACGCACCGCATCAAGGCTCTGCGCCGCTGCCCGCAGTCGCGGGATCAAGGCGGCCGCGCCCGCCGCGTTCGCCGCCGCCTGCAGGCGCGCCTCGAGTGTGGCCACCCGTTCCTGCCACGGCTCCAGGACGCTCCGCGTCAGGCAGGTGGCGTAGTCCGCGGCGAAGACCAGGTACCCGAAGCTGGCGGCATCGTGGAAGTCAGCCCCGGTCGCGGTCCAGGAACTCAACTCTGTCGCGCCGCCCGCCTGGCGCTCCCGCCCGAGGTTCAGACGCCACAGCGCCCCCGGTTCAGGCCGCGCACCGAGGGCCGCGAACGGGATCGTCACCTCCAGCCTCCAGCCCTCGGTGTCGAGCCTGCCGACGGCGGTCCACGGCGCCTCCCAGGCCACGTCCTTGAGCTTCTGTTCGAAGCGGGTGCCGGCCGGGTTCGCGGCAAAGTGGTAATAAGGCGTGCCGCTCGCGCTGGGGCTGAGGAAGATCTCGATGCAGTCGTCGCCGAAGACCGGGCCGTCGTGGGTCAGGCACGCCGCCCGCAGGCGGTCCATGGCAGGCTCCCGGCACTCGATGCGGACGTGGAGCGCCTCCTGGTCATGCCAGACGACCGCCCGCGTCTGGACCGCCGCCGCCTCGCCGGCCTGGCCGGCCCTGAAGTCGGTCAGCACGCCGCGGTCCGGAGTGGCGCCGGCGGCCGCCACGGGCAGTCCTGTCGCAGCCCGGACCACGCGGACCTCCGCGGCCGCGGCCGTCAGCACGATCCCCAGTACCGACACCGACAGCACGAGACGACTCATGGCTGACCCCTTTTCCCGGAACTGCCAAACTGGAGCGGCCAGCGGAGCTGGCGGTGCAGGCTGGTGAACCACTCCGCGCCCAGGTCAACGTCGGCGACCTGGACGTCGAGGTAGGCCGACGCGTACTGCCGATTGCTGACCCTGACCGCGTCGTCCAGGCCCAGGTCGATATCGTCCTCCGTCACGGACCCGGCGCGGATGGCGGTACCGATGCCCGACCACGGTGGCGGGTGGCGAGGGAAGACGGGCGGCTCGAGTGGCGAGGGGGCCGTCTCGTACCCACTGCGGATATCGCCCATGCAGGTCGTGAGATGGCGCGGGTCCTGAGTCTTCTCCCAGCGGTCCACCATGAAGTGCATGAAGGTCATGAAGGTCATGCAGGTGCGGGCGCCGGGACAGCTCGATGGCAGGAACCCGTCGCGGGTCAGCATGTCAGCGGCAAGCGCTGGTCGCAGCGCTGTCGCTACCCTCGTCCCGACCGGCGCGCAACCGAGGATCAACCCGGCAAACCCACCGTGGCGCCCATGCCCTGACATCACGACCTCCCCACATCCCCGCCGACTTCAGCGGCCGACAGCGCCTCGTCACCACGGCGTCTCTGAACACCCGTGCACGGTACAACCGTAACCCCGACAACCGCCAGGGCCAACGCTGCCCCCCCCGTCGTCCACGCCCCGCCCCCGCTTTCGCGAAACCGCGTCCCGTCCACGCCCATTCCCCGCTTTCGCGAAACCGCGCCCCGTCCACGCCCATCCCCCGCTTTCGCGAAACCACCGAGAAGCAAAGTCGTCCCCCGCCCGCTTTCGCGAAACCGCGTCCCGTCCACGCCCATTCCCCGCTTTCGCGAAACCACCGATGAGCACAGTCGAGCCCCGCCCGCTTTCGCGAAACCGCGTCCCGTCCACGCCCATTCCCCGCTTTCGCGAAACCACCGAGAAGCACAGTCGAGCCCCGCCCGCTTTCGCGAAGACGGTGCCGCCTCTTCTGGCGTTTTCGCAAGGACACCTTCCGGTCCTGAAGCGAAATAGACTCGGGCGGCCCGCGGGTGGCGACGGCTCTCGGTCGGTCTCCGTAAGCGATGCTCGAGGACGGCTTGACACGAACCCCTGAGTTGGTTTATAGTGTTATAAATAGCAGCCTTCTTAAGAATGCCATGAATAACCGTGGGCCCTCGATGTCTCTGGGATCGGGTATGGGGCGGGCTGAGCGCCACGCCGCCCTGGCATTCAGTACCGCCCTGGCTACCTGGGATGCCTCTGCCAGTCTGGTCCGTTGGGTGGCCCGACACTGCGGGTGGCGGGCTGGCGCGCGCCAGCCGGGGGCTGCCGTTGGGGCCGCGGCTACGGCACCCCCCCGCGGCCAGCCGTTGCCGCAGCTCTACGCAGCGTCTACGGCGCTCCGGTATCGCCAGATAACGGCACGGTTCACGGCCTGGAACAGCGCGTCCGGTCGACACGCTGACGCCACTCGGGATATCGTAGGCTTCCTGGCGGCCATCGCTGCCACGGATCGTGGAACCGGAGCGAGCAGCGTCCGCTGCGACCCCCGGCACCTGGCACTGCGGCGCACCACGATCTGCGCGCTGCGCGCGACCGTCGACCGTCCTTTGGGACTGGACATGACCGCTGGGATACCCCTGCCGCCGCGGCCGCGAGCGGTTCTGGCTGCGGATCCTGGCACCGTGGCTGCGTTGCGCGCGGCCGTCCAGAGCCCGCGCGAGAGACTGCTGGTCCTGCTCGCATGCGATCTCGGCTTGCGTCCTGGACAGATGGTGGCGCTGCGTTGGAGTGACGTTTGCCTGCGGCAGAGCCTGCTGTATGTCAACGCCCGGGGTCGCCGGCTGGCAACCCCCATTCCCGCCTCTTCCCGAACGGCGCTGGGGACATGTGCCCGCAACGACACACCGAGCGACCTCCTCTTTCCTGCATCACACTGCGGAGCGCTTCGCCCGGTGACTACACGCACGCTGCAGAATGTGTTGCGGCGTCTGCTGGCGCGGGCCGGTCTGGCGCCCGGAACAACCTTCACCAGCCTGCGCAAAGCCTGTGTAGGGACCCTACCGCCGGGAGCCCGTCGTGGCGTTCCCCTTGAGGACAAGGCGCACCCAACAGCGTCGGCACAGTGTCCGCCCGGTGCCGGCGACCCCGCTCGCAGACGCTTGGGGAAGTGCTCTGCCAGCAGGACGCTCACTCCGCCTGGCAGCCCCTCCCCGTCCGGTCCACCGCCCCAGGAGCTACACCCTGCAGGGGGCTCCATGCCAGCCGCTTCGCCAGGCCGTGCCCCTGGCGAGCGGCCAGTACCCAACCCCGGCCGCGATCTCGGCGCGCGACCGGCAAGTGCCCCGCGCCGCCACGCAGACGGGCGAAGTCAGCAGCAGTGCGGCGGGCCCCCTGCACTGGCCCTTCTGGAACTACCCGCGTCGTTGGCGCTGTCGAGCGCTGAGCTCCAGAACTCAGTGGCGTACGCACGGCGACGCGCAAGCTGAACGCCGGTCGAAACCGGCGGTGGGTTGCGTCTCAGGGCGCCTGGTGGCCCTGGAACGCGCAAGTGGTCGCCGGTCCAGGGGCCAGAACGACCGACGTTCTGCTTGCGCGACCCACTGAGTTCTGGAGTTCCAGCCCAGAGCGCCGTGGTCCGCCGCCCAACCGGGAGTCCAGGCCGTTGCGTTGATGGCTCAGGCGCCCCTCTCGCCGCACTCCAGTCGTCGGGATCACGAGATCCAGGCTTGGCTCGATCCTCGGCTTTCGCGAAACCGACGACCTGCGCCGCTGATGCGTCCGCACACACCAGCATCAGCGAGATCGGGAGGGTTTCGCGAAAGCACTGTAAGCGGCGCGCTACGTCTGCAGCTTTTGCGAAACTGTCCCGACGAGTCGACGGCGGCTGCTGTTTCTACGAGAGCCACTGTGCCCGGCGAGTGGCACCTTCGAGGGTTCGCGAAACCGCTGAGCCGCGCTTCTGCCCTTGCCTCGGTCCGCACGGCTCGGTTTCGCGAAAGTCGCGCTCTTGTGCTTGCCTCGGTCCGCACGGCTCGGTTTCGCGAAAGTCGCGCTCTTGCGCTTGCCTCTGTCCGTACGCCTCGGTTTCGCGAAAGTCGCGCTCTTGCGCTTGCCTCTGTCCGTACGGCTCGGTTTCGCGAAAGCGGCGCTTTTGCCTTTGCATCCGTCCACACGCCTCGGTTTCGCGAAAGCCGCGCTTGGGCGTGGGGTCGCCACTGCTTCTGGTCGGTCGTAGAGTGAGGGCGCACTGGGGGGGGCGTGGGCGTGCCGGGGGTTGCGGTGCCATGGCACTGCGCAGAGCGTGTGCCGTGAGTGTGGCGGCGGGGTTGCGGGGAGGTCAGGCCATGGCGGCAGAGAGTCGATCGCGAGAAGGCCTGGTGCTCTGGGTGGGGATGCGGCCGACGCAACCATGATCGAGGCCACGGCGCAGGGCCGGGTTCGGTGCTGGCTCGGCAACTCTGGCGGCGAGCCGCGATACGGCCATCGGTACGGCCCGGCAGGCGATTGCCGAGCGCCGGAGCGGCAGTCGTAGCGCACCTGTGCAACGCCGGCTCAACGCCAGAGGCCTGCCTGCTGGGCGGAACTACCCGTGCGGGTGGGATGCCTGATCGAGCCGTGGCTACCCGTTCGCTACGCCGTGATCCCGTTGGCCCGGCCGGGTGACTCGTGCGTCCAGGCGCCGTCCGGCGCCAGGGGTCAGGGCTCGGGGATAACCTCGATGGCGTTGCAGAGTCGGGCCGTGGTACTGACGCCTGGGTTGACGGCGAAGCCGAGGTCCAGCACTCCGTCGCTGACCTTGACGCCCTTGAACTCGGCCACCATGGCCTGGTTGAACTGCTGGCCGCAAGCCATGAACACATCGTAGTCGGTCAGGACGCGCTGACCCTCGATATCGAGACTGAAGATGAACACGCCCGGCTTGGCGCCGGGTTCGTAGCCCACCTTCCAGTGCAGTCGCACGGTGTAGGTGCCCGGCTTCACGGTGAAGCGGTAGCCGTCCATGTCATACGCTTCGGTGGCGAAAAGTTCAGGGTCGGCGCTGCCCGTCAGCCCGACGCTGGAGCGGGTCACGGAGGTGGCGCGTGCGCCGACCTTGCCGTAGCCGCCGGGCGTGTAGGTGGCATCCGGGAGGAAGAGCTTCCCCGAGGTGGCACGGTAGAAGGCCGTGCTCCCGCAGTTGACCGCGTACTCCGAGCGCGCCAGCATCGCTTGTTGCTCCTTCAGATACCCGGCGTCGGCCGCCTGGCGCAAGGCGGGCAGTTCCCGCATCCAGCGCGAGATCAGCAGGCGATGGGCCTCCGCGTAGGCGCCCGTGGCCAGGCGTTCCTGGATTACGGCCAGGCGCTCCGCCTGCGGCTTGGCGTCGACGCCCAGGTCCTGCACTTGGGTGAGCAGGGCCGCCAGTGCGGTCGTGCTGGCGGCATACGCCTCGCGGGTGGCCGTCGGGATCGTGATCTGGCCAGAGAACGGCTCGGCTCGCTTCCCGCTCAGCAGGAACGAGCGCAGTTGGAAGGGCTGCAGGGCGATGGTCAGGGATTGGCCCGGCGCGGGCATCGGTGTGCCGCTGGACAGGTCTGTGACGGTGCCGGCCGTGGCGGGCAGGGTCAGGTCCAGCGTGAGCGGGCTGCCCAGCAGGCTCACGGCGTAGACGTAGGTTCCATTGCGGGTATGGGCGTAACGTACCGTGACCGGATCCGCCAGGCCGGGGACGTCGCGGAAGGGGATCGCCGGCAGGGCGCCATAGGCGAGCGCGAACTCGCGCGCTTCGGCATCGCGGCCGCTAGTCCCGATCGGCTGGGCGCCGACGAGGATCCAGTCGGCATCCTGACTCGCCAGGGCGACGGCGGGATCCTGCAGGAAGTTCCGGCCCCAGGCTTTGGCGTCCGCGCTCTGGAAGTAGGCCTGATAGACATCCTGCTTGAGCGACTTCATAAAGGACTCGAAGTAGCGCAGGTAGATGGCGGTGGCGTTCCGTCCGGCATTGCGGAAGACGCGGAACTTCTCCACGTTCCAGTTGAGTTCCGTGGTGATGCTCTCCTTGCCGCCGTACCAATGCTTGATCCAGCGGTAGTAGGTCGCGTCCTTCTCGGGTGCAAGCGTGACGGTGGAGAGCTGCTTCAGCCGCGGCAGGTCGAGGGACAGCGCCTCGTAGGCATAGCGACTGAGGTCGACGTCCTCGCTCTGCGTCTGGCCGAGGAAGGCCTCGGTTTGGCCGTACCAGCCGCTGAGGTTGAGGTGCAGGCGGAGGTCTTTGCGGCAGCGCCGCAGGGCGCGGTCGACGGCGGTGAGCAGGTCGCTGGTCCGTGCTGCCCGCCAGGCCAGCCAGGCGGGGCGCTGGGGGCCGGTCAGGTAGGTGTAACGCGCCGCGAAGCGGCCCTCGCCCGCGGCGGCCGGAACGCGGAGGCCGGTGTCTTTCTCGAACTCGGATACGGTGCGGTCGTCATAGCCCTGCTCGAGGGAGCCGAACAGGAAGGGCGATGAAGGCGCGCACCACAGCTCAAGGCCGGCGAACGCCGGGTGCTGGCCATAGCGCCGTAGGAGCTCGTTGAGCTGTTCGAAGAACGCATCACGCACCGCCGGGTGCGTCGGGTTGTTGCCGAAGCCGGCGGTTTCGGTGCCGAAGCCGGCGAGGGGCAGTTCGCCCTGCACCGTTGGCTTGCCGTCGCGGTCGCGGCTGAAGTAATCCTGTGAGATGCGCTCGGCCAGCCCGTCCGGGCACCCCGGCGGCAGCGGCACGGTCCAGAGGTTGATGCTGCCCAGCAGGTACTGACCGCGCGCCGCCATCATGTCCAGCAGGAGCAGCACCCAGCCCGTGCTGCGCAGCGAGGTGTTGGTGTTGTTGATCGGCCCCGCGTCCGGATGCGACCAGAAGTAGCGGAGCAAGGCGTAGGACATCCCCTGCTGCCCGGTGTAGTCAAAGTAGTCGAGCAGTTGCTCGATGACCTGCACCGGGTAGCCGTAGGGCAGCGGGCTCTTCGGGAAGCGGCTGTCGAGCGGCGCCATCAGCATCTCGAAGCTCTGGTCCTCATCGAGATGCCCCAACCGGCGCGCCGGCAGGCCAGGCGGAGCGGTAACCGCCAGCTTGGGCAGGCGTTCGCCCACGCGGTAGATGTCGAGTTTGGCCACGGCTGCGGGCAGGCCTGGAACCAGGGTGCGCACCTCGAACAGGTAGCGCTCCGCCGAGGGGTAGAACAGGTAGCGCGTGACCTGCATGGCCGCGGAGTTCGCGTATTCGCCGCCGCACTGGATGCCGCCGGCCAGCCGATCCCGGTGCTGCACGCTCTTGGCCTCGACGATCATGTAGAGCCCCATGGCGCGCTCGCCATCGTCCGGCCAGGTCACCTCGAGCAGGACCGGCGTCCCGTCGGCACCGGGGATCGCCACCTCGTAGGCAAAGCGGTCCCACTTGCCGCTTCCTGCTTCGCGGTAGGCGGCGCCGCTGGCCAGGGCTTTCACCTGGGTCGGCCCGCTGGCGATGAAGCCGTTCTCCTCTTTGGTACAGTCGATACTGGCCAGCGGCTCGCCGCGGGCGACATCCTGCCGCGAGCTCGGCGGGGCTTTGCGCTGGCGGTAGACGGTCACTGGGAAGCTGCGCTGCCAGCGCGCCGCGGCCGTGGTCAGGACGCACTCCAGGCGATAGGCGCCTTCCGGCAGTGCTGGCACCGGCAGCGTGACGGTCTGGCGTTTGTCCCCCTTGATCGCCGCGGCCGGCAACTGGGTCACCACCCGGCCGTCCGCATCGGCCAGCAGGCGGAGGGTCAGGCGGCCTGCGAGGCGCGTGGGACTGCCCTGTCCCGGCGCCAGTTCGAGCACCAGTTCCTCGGCTCGGTCGGCGCGCAGGTAGCGCCTCTCCAGGGCATAGTCCCATGGCGCCGACTCGCGGTAGATCGCCATGATCTCCGCCGGCGCCAGTGCCCGCCGCCGCAGGCTGAACTCATCGAAGGCGGCATTGGCCTTGGCACTGCCTACCGCGAAGCGCTGCGTGTCCGCCAGATTCAGGTCGGCGGCCTGGGCGCTCTGGACGCCGTTGACGTAGAGGCATGCCGCCTTGTCCTTGCCGCGCTCCCAGGTCAGGGCGATATGCCACCAGTCACCGCGCATCCAGGCGAACCGGCAGCGCTGCTCGACCATGATCGGGGTGGTGGTGACGGCGTCCTTGAAATCGCAGCGCAGCCAGTGCCACATGAAGAGTTTGACCCGGCTATCGGTGCCGCTGTCTGCCGAGAACAGGGGGTAGATGTTGTTCTGGTCCAGTTCGGTGAAGTAGCCGTCCCAGTCCGGCCGCACCCAGAACATCACCGTGCCGGTTTCCGCCTGGAAGAGCCCGGTGGCGTCGTACTCCAGGGCGGCGGGCGCGTCGCCGTTCCCCCCCACGTGGACGGCCTGGCCGCGAATGCCCTCGACGAAGCGAATCCCCGATGCGGTCACCGGGATGCCGTTCCCGCCGTTGCTGAAGGTGGCCGTCGCCGTACCGTCGAACGGTGCGTAGAAGACCAGGCTCGCATCCGGCTGCAGTGGCGCCGCCGGCGCCGTCAGGCAGAGCATCGACAGGCCCGCGATTCCCACGACCGCGATCTTGGCTCGGTTCATGCGAGACCCTCGGGGCGACGGTATTCGACCAGCGCGGCCCAGCGGTTGCAGTTGCCCGTCAGTTCGCCGATGGCGTGGAAGAGCGCTCCCGGAGTGCCGCCGCAGACGGCTACCGTGAGGCGCACCGGCGAGGTGACCACGACGTCGGCGCAGGTGTTCTCAGCCCGGTGCAGCGCCCCGACGTGCCAGGTGCCGTCGTGGGCCAGGACCTTCGCCCCGTTGATCCACACCGTCGTTGCCGCCGCGGCCTGGACCACGAAACGGCGCTTCGAGTCGCGGGAGATGAAGTCCTTGCACTCCACCTGCGCGACCAGCACTCGGCCCGCGTGCGCATACGGTGCCAGATCGAGGATGTGCGAGGTAGCCTCCACGCACGGCGCCGCGGCGGGGCACTGCGGTTCCTTGTCCGTGACCGCGTCGACGCTCCAGACGGCGACCGGGATCGTCATCAGCAGACCGGCGGACAGTTCCTGGACGACGCCGTTCAGGCTGCAGCGCACGCCGAGTGCGGAGGTGTACGGCCGCCAGGCGCCGTCCGTCGGCGTGGCGGTGAACGGCAGTGACACGCTGGCCTGGGGCGCGATCAGCGCCCGCAGTCTGGTGCGTCGCCCAAGCTGCCAGCCGAGGGGTGCGCGCAGGGTGATGGTCGTCTCGATCGCCTGGCGGGTCGGGTTGGTTGCGACCAGGCAGAAGCGCCCCGGCTGGCCCGGCGCGACGCGCACGGCGGCCGGGTAGTCGAGCCGGATATGGAGCGGGTAGTCGGCCAGGACGCTGGCCGAGTCAGGCACGGGCAGCGTCCGCAGGACGCGTGCGGCGCCGGCGGGGTAGCGCTCCACACCGGCCGTCCGCGGCCTCGGCGCCTGGGTCAGACGGACGGGCGAACGGTAGAACGCGAGCGCCTTCTGCGCCAGGTCCCCGGTGACATCGGTCAGATCAGCCAAAGTCGCAGGCGCCGCGATGCCGGTGATGTAGCCGCCGATCGCGACCTTCTCGCCGATGGGCTTCTTCCATTCCTCGCCGATGCTCTGCGGGGCGATCAGCCCGAGGATGGCACCGAGGGTCGCGCAGGTGCAGTCGGCGTCATAGCCGCAGTTGACCGCGGCCAGGATGGAGCGGCCGAAGTCGCCGCCACCGGCATACCAGCCGAGGACGACGATGGCCAGGTTGATCGCCACGTCGGTGAAGTTCTGCTGGCCGTGGACCTGGTTGAGCCGCTCGAAGACCGCGGCGCGGTTGGGTTGCCGCGCCCACTCCTCCTGCACGAAGCGCACGGTTTGCGCCACCCGACTCAGCGCCGGAATCGCCTGCAGGCCAGCGTCAAGGAGGCGGTCCCGGTCGGACTCGACGAAGGCCAGGCTTTCGATGGTGGCCAGGAACTCCGCCGCGTACACCCCTTCGCCGGCATGGTCGGAGCGGGCGTCCTCACGGGCCAGACGGCGCGCCAGGGCCGGGTCGCCCGGGGCCAGGCAAGCCCAGAGCTCGGTGCGGATGGCGGCGCCCATGCCGGCGGTGAAGCCGTTATCGTAGGCGCCGCTCAGTGGCGGCCGCAAGCCGTGGGCGAGGTTCCGTATGCACACGCCATACTCGTCCGGCCAGGCTTGGATGTTCTCGGGCCAGGCCCGCGCGAACACGGTCCCGGTGATCGGGAACCCCGACTCGCGCAGGTGCGCCAGCCACACCAACTGCAGGTCCAGGTCGTCATTTTCGAGAATCGCCGTCGGCACTGGATCGTAGTAGGTCAGCTCGCGGGGTGGGGTCCGCCCCTCCCAGGGCCCGCCGAGCGTGCCGCCGATGGACTTGCCCAGCCAGCAACCGAACACCTTGGCCCGGTACGCGTCATACGGAATGTTTGTCATTGCACAGCCCTTCTCTCCGATGGGCGGGACGCCGCCCCAGGTGCCCTGGCCGAGCGCAGCCGGGCCGGCCCCAACGTCACTGGGCTCCACGTCCTGCTGGGCGTGGAGACTGTACTCCCGTCCAGCCGCCTCCACCTGGAAACCGTGTTGCGCCGCGGCGGTCGAGGACGAGGCCAGCAGCAGATAGTGCGTGCCGTCGCACCATACCATAGTGCCGGGTCCACAGTGCGCTCGCGGCTGGTCGACGCACGCATCGTAGAGCAAGGCCAGGGCCGCGGGATCGTCGGCGCGCAAGCGGTCACGGATGGTCTTGGCGAGGTCTTCGTCCATGCGCCTGTGCATCTCCGCCAACGGGCCTTGTCACCCTATGAAGACCGCTGGCCGGCCGTTCTTGTCTACGTCGCGCGCGGCACGGGCCCTGTCCCGACGCTTGTCGCCGCCGGCCAGGGATGATGTATAGTACATCAGAAATGCATCACACGAGCCGAGCGCCGGGTGGAGTCACGCGCATGAGCATCATCACCATACACGCTCTGGAGCCGGCCGTTGAGAAGCGGATTCGCGCTCGGGCGCGCCAACAAGGCAAGAGCCTGAACCAGACGGTCAAGGAACTGCTTGCCGAGCGCGTCGGGGTCAAGGCTCAGGCGGCAGACCACCGGGCGGACTTCGCGGAGTTCGCGGGCGTCTGGAGCGCGGCCGAGGCGCGTGTCTTCAAGGCCGCTACGGCCGACCTTGCCAGGGTTGACGCGGAGGACTGGCAGTGAAGGCGGTCCTCCTTGACACCAACGCCTTTGCGGCGCTGTTCCGTGGTGACCAGGAGATCCTCGAGATCCTGGCCAAAGCGGACTGCGTCTATGCCTCGGCCATCGTCATCGGCGAGCTTGAGGCCGGGTTCCGAGGCGGCAGCCGCTACGCCGAGAACCTGGCGTTGCTCGAGCGCTTTCTCGCCCGGCCGACCGTGGAGATCCTACCGGTCAGCCGCGATACGGGCAACTGCTTTGGCCGTGTCAAGAGCGCCCTCGATGCGAAGGGCAAACCGCTTCCCATTAATGACGTGTGGGTCGCGTCCCAGTGCCTGGAAACCGGCGCCGTCCTGGTGACCTACGACCAGCACTTTGCCGTCGTTGACGGTCTCCGGGTGTGGCCGGAGCCGGCGTCAGCGGGGGCCTGAGAACGGGTTGAGCACCGGGACGCCGAGGTAGGCGTGGCCCGCCGCGAGGTCTTCCGACAGGATCGCGGCGCAGCCGGCCCGTTCCGCGGCCGCGACGATCAGTGCATCCCAGTACGAGATCGCGTGCCGCCGTTGCGCCTCCATGGCCCGGTGGACCAAGCTCACGTCGATCTCGGTAACCGGCATCCGGCTGAAGAGGTGCACGACGGCGGCCGCCGCTGCCGGCGTCAGCGGGACTGGCAGTTTGCGCGTGACGGTGACGTAGAACTCGCTCAGCACCTGTGCGGACAGGCATCCGGTCTCCGCCAGCAGGTTCTGTTCGATGAGCCGTTGCGCGGCGCTCTGCTTGGCGGGATTCCCGCGGTCATAGGCGTACACGAGCACATTGGTGTCGAAGAAGACCTTAGCGCTCATGCAGATCCTCCCGCGTCCACGTGTGCTCCCCCATATCCACGCTGTAGCGGCCGAAGCTCTCACGCAGTTCGTTCGCGACCTGGTCCCGCGTGGCGGCATCCTGGGCCGCGACCGAACTCAGGTAATCTCGCACCATGGCCGTCAACGTCGTGTTCTTGTCCACCGCGATCTTGCGCACTTTGCGGATCACGGCGTCGTCTACGCTCAAGGTGATGTTCGACATGGTGAGGCAGCCCCCGGTAGTGGCACCCTTAATAGGGGTCGCCCTTATTATGGTTCATTCCTCCGCCGGCGTCAAGGGGCCACCTTGCCGCGGGCCTGGCCCCCCCCCAATGCTATTGGCTTTGGCGTTCCGCTTGGCGGCGCGGGGCGATTGCCGGTCGCACGCCGAGCTCGCGGCCGGGGTCGGGTACTGGCACCCCCGACCTACGTGCGCGTCTGCAGCCGAGGGTGCGGCCAGAGCGTTAGTGGCATTGCTGGCCCCGCAGACTGCCGAGTCTCTCAGAAGCGCACGGTCTGGCGCGCCTTGATGTAGCCGGGATTGCCTTCTGGTCCGCTGCAGACCGACCACTCCGGGGAGGTGACTGCGCCGGTGCCGTAGCCGCAGACGGCCGTGGTCGTGGGGATGCGGGCGTAGATCAGCAGCAGGAGTTCCCGCGCGTTCATGCGGGCGCCCGGCAGGAGTCCGAGCTGCTGGAGCACGTCGAGGTCCTTCTTGTAGTCGCGGATGAGGCCGCCGGCGTGGACGCAGCGGGTGGACTCGGGGTGGAAGCCGTCGCAGCAGTGGCAGGCCTCGCAGTTGCCCTCGACCAGTTCGATCTCGACCGCGGGATCGCGGCAGATGCGGTGCCAGATCTCGTCGAGGGTGTCGTTCTGGCGCGGGCCCTCGCCGCCGCTGCTGCCGACCCAGCAGCTCAGGCACAGGAGGTGGTGCGGGCGGACGCGGAGCACGGGGTCGTGGCGGATGCGCTCGACGCTGAGCCGGCGTGCTTCCGCCTTGTCTGCCGCCGGCCGGTCGTACACCAGCGCCGTCCAGCCTTGGGCGCGGACACGTTCGTAGGCGCCGCTGCGGGCCAGGGGGCAGCCCTCCCAGTTGGGCATCTCGCTGGCGCAGATGCCGTAGGGCGTCTCGACGCGCTGGAAGAGCAGTTCATAGAGGTAGCGCGCGCGCCGCGTGTCGCCGGGCACCAGGCCGAGGCGCTGCAACAGGTCGAGGTCGCGCTTGCGGTTGAGCAGGCCCTTGCGGTCAAGACGCGCGTAGTCACCGACCCCGAGCTGGGTGTAGTGGGGGATGCGGTCGGCGTCGGAGGTCAGGCGGATGGCGAGGGCGGGATCGGCCTGGAACTGCGCCAGCAGCGCCGACCCCGCAGTCGGCGTCGCGAACAACGGGCAGTCGGCGCCGCCGCAGACGCAGGCCATCCCGAGCAAGTGCCGCGCTGGCAGCGCCAGTGCCGGGGCGTCGCTGAGGCCGTCGGCGCGCATCTTGCCGGGGTAGGACATAGGGGCGGTTCCCGTGGGTCAGGCGATCGGCTTCACGCCGCCGGGGCCCGGCCGGCGGCCGTCGCCTTGACCAGCCAGGCGATGCTCTCGCCCAGGTCGCGCATGTTGGCCAGGCCCTCCTGGTCGTTGGCGGCATCGCCCTTCTGGAGGCCGAAGCCGAAGTTCCAGTAGGTCGAACCGGGGACGATCATCCGTGACATGAGGAACATGTGGTTGATCGAGTCGAGCACATGGGTTGCGCCGCCCCGGCGCACGGCCACCACGGCTGCCCCGATCTTGCGGGCGAAGAGGCCCCCGTTGGCGAACGAGACGAAGCCGGCCCGGTCGATCAGCGCCTTCATCTCGCTCGACATGTCCGCGAAGTAGGTGGGCGAGCCCAGGATGATGGCATCCGCCGCGATCATCTTCGCCAGGCAGTCGTTCAGAATATCCCCGGACACCACACAGCGTCTGTCTTTGGTCTCCGTACAACGGAAACAGGCCGTGCAGCCGCGAATGGCGCGGCCGCCCACCTGCACGAGCTCGGTCTCGATGCCCGCGGCCGCGATCGGTTCCAGCACCGTCCGCAGCAGCAGCTCCGTATTGCCGCCCTGCCGCGGACTGCCGTTGAATGCCACTGCTTTCATCGTGGTCTCCCTGGCGGCGCGCCCTGCCGCGCGCCGTGTTCGTCATCACTGCTATTCACTGTTCAGGTCTGGCGCTGGGTGGTGGCGGGCTGCTGCTGGCTCAGGCAGTGCAGCGCGCCGCCTTCGAGGACGAGGTCGCGGCAGTCGATGCCGATGACCTGGCGGTCCGGGAAGCACTGGGCGAGGAGGCGCAGAGCCTCCCGGTCGTGGACGGGTTGGCGGTAGGTCGGCACCAGGACAGCGCCATTGAGGATGAGGAAGTTAGCGTAGGTAGCCGGGAGCACCTCCAGGCGCCAGCCGGCGGGCCGGATGGCGTCGGGCAGGGGCAGGGGCACGATCTCCAGGCGGCGGCCGTCCGGGAGGCGGAAACGGGCCAGGGCGGCGCGGTTGCGCTCGAGGGCAGCCTGGTTGGGGCCGTTGGGGTCGCGGCTGACCACGGTCACGACGGTAGCCGGGTCGACGAAGCGGGTCAGGGTGTCGATATGGCCGTCGGTATCGTCCCACTCCAGTCCGGAGGCGAGCCAGCAGATCGCCTCCACGCCCAGGGCGGCGCGCAGGATGACTTCCACCTGCGCCTTGCTCAGGTTCGGGTTCCGGTTCGGGTTGAGCAGCACCGACTCGGTGACGAGCAGCACGCCGGCGCCATTGACCTCCAGGCCGCCCCCCTCGCCGACCATAGGGATGACGAAGCGCCGCAGGCCCAGCGCTGCGGCGATGCGGGCCGGGATGGCGTTGTCGAGGTCCCAGGCCGGGAACTTGCCGCCCCAGGCATTGAAGGTCCAGTCGGTGATCGCGACCTCGCCCGTGTTGCGGTGCTGCACGAACACCGGGCCGTGGTCGCGGCACCAGGTGTCGTTGGTAGGGTGGTCGAACCAGGCGATGCGGTCCAGGCGGGCGTCGGCGCGGAGCAGCGCTTCGGCAGCCCGTTCCTGGGCGGTGCGGACGCAGTTGATGCGGACGGTCTCGAAGCGGCTGATGGTGGCTGCGAACTCCGCATAGGCGCGCTCGGCGGCATCACGGCAGCCGGGCCAGGCGCCGGCTTTGAGCGGCCAACTGAGCCAGATGGCTTCCTGCGGGACCCACTCGGCGGGCATGTGGAAGCCGGCGGCGGCAGGGGAGTCACTCATCCAGGAACCTCTTCAGGATGCCGTCGTAGCTGTCGATGCGGCGGTCGCGGAAGAACGGCCACGTGCGGCGGCGGTCTTCGACGGCCTGGGCCTCGCAGTCGGCGTAGACGATCTCAGGGTTGGACACGCTGCCTTGCGCGATGCACTCGCCATAGACGTCGGCTACGAACGACGTCCCCCAGAACTCGATCTGGGCTTCGGTGCCAACCCGATTCACGGCTGCGAAGTAGCAGCCGTTGGCCACGGCGTGGCCCTTTTGTACGTTCAGCCAGGCGGCGCGTTGGCGTGCGCCCAGCGTCGCCTTCTCGGCCGCCAGCCAGCCGATGGCGGTGGGGCAGAAGATGATCTGGGCGCCGTGCAGGGCGGTCAGGCGGGCTGCTTCGGGGTACCACTGGTCCCAGCAGATGAGCACGCCGATGCGGCCGTAGCGTGTCGTCCAGGCGCGGTAGCCGAGGTCGCCGGGGGTGAAGTAGTACTTTTCCTCGAAGCCGGGGTCCTGGGGGATGTGCATCTTGCGGTACTTGCCCAGGTAGGTGCCATCGGCGTCGATGACAGCGGCGGTGTTGTGGTACACGCCCGGCGCGCGGCGCTCAAACAGCGAGGCGACGATGACCACGCCCAGCTTGCGGGCCTGCTGCGCCAGGCGCTCGGTGGTGGGTCCGGGAACCGGCTCGGCCAGATCGAAGAGAGCAGGGTCCTGGACCCGGCAGAAGTAGGGCGTCGCGAACAGCTCCTGTGTGCAGATGATGCGGGCGCCGCCGGCGGCGGCCTCGGTCAGCCGTGCTTCCGTCCAGGCCAGCGCCGCGGCGGCGCTGGGCTCGGCTCGGCCCTGCAGCAAGGCGATCCGGACGCGATCCATGTTCTGCCTTCCGTGCTTCTGGCGTCAGTCATGCGTAACCGCCGTAGACTATAGCATAGGAAGCGTGGGCCGAGCGCCCGGCCCGTCGTCAGGCGGGCTGGGGCCAGGTCGGGCGAGGAGGAGCGGGCCTTCTTGAAAGAGTCATTTGCAGGGACCATACTTGGCGCCGTGCGCGCGGGCGAGACGCGCTGGCGGAGGGCGTGATCATCAGCAACCGGCGAGGTACGAGAACCATGACGAAGGCCTGTATTGCCAGCCTGTTGCTGGTGGTGCTGCCGGTTCTGGCGCAGACCGCGGTCGTCCCCTCGGGCAGTGGTACGGCAGACGCCCCCTATCGCATCGCTGAGCTTGGCCACCTGGTGTGGATGAGTGGCACTGCGGACGCCAGCGCCGGCAGCTACTACGCCTTGCAGAACGACATCGAGGCCGCGGTCACCGCGACCTGGAACGACGCCGATACCGACGAAACCGTGCTCGAAGGCTTCCGCCCGATCGGCACGGAGGCGGTCCCCTTCGCGGGGGACTTCGACGGCCAGGGTCACGTCATCCACGGGCTGACGGTCAACCGGGCGGATCTGGATGGGGTCGGGCTCTTGGGCTGGATCCGTGACGGCGGCGCGGTGCGCCACCTGGGTCTGGAGGGCGGCTCCATGACCGGCCGGAGCTATGTCGGCGGCCTGCTGGGGCACAACAACGGCGCGAACCTGATCGAGCAGTGTTACGCCACGGGTGCGGTGAGCGGCGCGGATGCTGTCGGTGGTCTGGTGGGGGACAACTACTCAGGTATTCTGATGGCGTGCTACGCGACCGGTACCGTGACCAGTGTGGCGAACTATGTCGGCGGCCTGGCGGGGTTGAGCTACGACACGATCGAGCAGTGCTATGCGACGGGTGCAGTGACCGGCGCGGGGAACTACGTCGGCGGCTTGGTGGGCCTGAACCACAGCACGGTTGAGTACTGCTACGCCACGGGCGCGGTAAGCGGCTACTGGTATGTCGGCGGCCTGCTGGGGGATAACTACTTCGACGCGCTAACGGTCGGCACGGTGACCGAGTGCTACGCGACGGGGGTGACGAGTGGCGAGTCCTACGTCGGCGGCCTGGTGGGTTTCAACTGCAGGACAGTCGAGCAGTGCAACGCGACGGGACCGGTGACCGGCGAGTCCTACGTCGGCGGCTCGGTGGGCTACAACTACGACGACAGCACGGTCGAGCAGTGCCAGGCGCTGGGCGACGTGACCGGGGGAACCTACGTTGGCGGCTTCGCCGGGTACAACCGGAGCACGCTGACGGAGTGTTCGGCCACGGGTGCCGTGGCGGGGGGCCGGATCATCGGCGGGCTGGTCGGACAAAACGCCGGGACGCTGACAACGTGCAGCGCCACCGGCACCGTGACCGGCCAGGACCGTGGCGGCGGGCTGGTCGGGAACCAGGCGAGCGGGACTCTCCGGCAGTGCTTCGCCGCCGGGGCGGTGAGCGGCACGGACAACATCGGTGGCCTGGTCGGCTGGGTGGAGCACGGCCAGCTTGAGCAGTGCTATGCCACCGGCGCCGCGAGCGGGCAGTACGATGTCGCCGGCCTGCTGGGGTACAACGCCGGCACGGTGCAGCAGTGCTACGCCATGGGCCCGGCGACGGGCACGGACGGCGTCGGCGGCCTGGTGGGGTGGAACGTCGGGGCGCTCTCCCAGTGCTATGCGGTCGGGGCCGTCGCCGGCTCGGCCGGGACCGCCCTCGGCGGCCTGGTGGGGGGCGGCCCGGGCCCGGCCGATGCGTGCTACTGGGACACGGAGACCTCAGGCTGGACGACCTCGCCCGCCGGCACGGGCTTGACCACGGCGCAGATGCTGCAGCCCAGCCGCTACGCCGACTGGGACTTCGCCAGCGCCTGGGACATCGCGGCCGGACAGAGCTTCGCCTTCCTGCGCTGGTCGCCGCCGCCTTTCGCCGTCGCGGCCGTGGCCAGCGGGCCGGGCAGCGTCTCGGCACAGCCGCTTCAGGCGACCTACGCTGCCGGGGCCCTCGTGACCCTGGATGCCAGCGCCGCTGCAGAGGGCGAGTTCGTGCGCTGGCTGGGGCCGGTGGCGTCGCCCACGGCGGCGCACACCACGCTGGTCGCGGCGGGCCACCTGACCGTGGTGGGCCTATTCCGCGCGGCCCGCGGCATCTCGTCGGTGCAGGAACTGCAGAAGATCGGGCATGACCCCGAGTATGGGCTGAACGGGCGGTACTGGCTGACGCAGGACGTGGATGCGACCGCCACCGCGGCGTGGAACGATGCGGGTACCGATACGGACGTCCTGGAGGGTTTCGAGCCCATCGGTACGCGGGATGCCCCTTTCACTGGCGAATTCGACGGCAGGGGGCGCGTCGTCCGTGGCCTGACGATCAACCGGAGTGCCGACTACCGCCATCCCGCCGGCCTGTTCGGCTGTCTCGGCAGCTCCGGCACGCTGCACGACCTGGGCCTCGAAGGGGGGTCCGTGAGCGGCTGGGGCGCGGTTGGCAGCCTGGCGGGCCTGAGTTCCGGGCTCATCCAACGCTGCCATGCTGCGGTCGCGGTAACGGGCAACAGCAGCGTCGGCGGCCTGCTGGGTGAACTCGCGGCGGGGACGGTGCGGCAGTGCTACGCCACCGGCGCGGTGAGCGGCGAGGGCTCCGGTGGCGGCCTGCTGGGGCGCAATGCGGGCGGCACGGTGCAGCAGTGCTACGCCACTGGCGTGGTGAGCGGCGAGGATGACAGCGGCGGCCTGGTGGGGTACACCACGCGCGACGGCACGGTGCGGCAGTGCTTCGCCACCGGGGCCGTGTTCGGCGACTACGGTGTCGGCGGCCTGCTGGGTACCAACGAAGGCACGGTCGAGCAGTGCTATGCCACGGGTGCGGCGAGCGGTTCGCGGAGCGTGGGCGGCCTGGCGGGAGGCAACAACCGCACCGGTCAGATCTCGCACTGCTACGCCACCGGCGCGGTGACGGGCGATTACCAAACCGGCGGCCTGGTGGGGAACAATGGTGGCACCGTGACGGGGTGCTACTGGGACACGGCGACGTCGGGCCTGACGGAGTCGGCCGGCGGCGACGGGCGGACCACCGCGGAGATGCGCCAGGCGAGCACCTACATCGGCTGGGATTTCGCCGGCCTCTGGGGCCTCGATGCGGGTCCGAATCGCGGCTACCCGTACCTGCGACAGGTTGGCCCCTGGGCGCTGCAACTCCTCGCCGGGGTCGAGGCGGCCGAGTTGGACTGGGGGCGCCGCCTGTGGGATGTCACCGGGACCTACCCGACGACGCTGGCGGGCGACCCGCTGACGCTGAATCTGGTCCATGACGGCGCGGGTCGGATCACGGGTACGGCTGTGCTGTCGCTCACGGTGGGCGGCCTGGTCGCGACCCCGCTGCATCTGTCGGTCCGGGGCGGCGTGACCGCTGCCGACGGGGCGCTGCTGCTGAGACTCACGTTGACCGGCACCGACAGTGCTCGGGCACTGCGGGTGGCGCTGAGTTTGACCTTGGCTCTGGACGTCGACGCCAGGCAGTTGAGCGGTGCCGCCACGGGCAGCCTGCGCACGGCGGCAGAGACGCTGCCGCTTGCGGATACGCTGACGCTGGACCTCCCCGCCGACATGGACGGGACGTGGGCGCTGCTCCTCGATCTCGCCGTGCTGGGTCGGAGCAGTTCGGGCACCGCCGCGTTAACCTTGGCCAACGGGGTGGAGCACCTGCTGACGGCCACCGGCAGGTCCTCCAGCGGCGCGGCCCTGGTCCTCAGATTGAGCCTGGCGGGTACGGATCCCGCGGCCCGGGGGATCACGATGCGGGCGGCCGTGACGCCGCTGGGCGGCGGCGGGGCCCGGCTCGACGCCATGCAGGCGCAGGTCTACGGCCAGGCGCTGAACTGGTGAGAGGGTCCAGCAGGACGCCCGAACCGGCAGCGCGCCGGGGCGGTCAAACCGCCCCTGTGCTCGCCCTCCAGCCCGAGACCATGCCGACGCCTGGAGGGCAAGGGCAGGGCCGGCGAGCGCCGGGCCGAACCGCAGCCGCAGCCCCGCCGGCCAGCAGGGCCGGCCAGCAGGGCGCCCGAACCGGCAGCGCGCCGGGGCGGTCAAACCGCCCCTGTGCTCGCCCTCCAGCCCGAGACCATGCCGACGTCTGGAGGGCAAGGGCAGGGCCGGCGAGCGCCGGGCCGAACCGCAGCCGCAGCCCCGCCGGACGGCGGGGCATCCCGAACGGCAGCGCGCCGGGGCGGCAAGGCCGCCCCTGTGCTCGCCCTCCAGAGCCCTGGCCGTCTGCCCGCGCTGCCGCCGCGGTCGCCGCGGCCTGATCGCGGTGCTACGTTGGCTGCCTGGCACGGAGATACCACTCAGGAGGCTTGACGATGCGCAGCACTTGGTCCAAGGCGTTTCTGGCGGTGGTTACCGTGGCGGGTGCTGGAGCGCCACTGGCGCAAGGGGTTGACCCGGAGTTCAAGCCCGTGCTGGTGGCGGCGGAGGTGAGCGCGCGCGAGGTGCGGCCTGGCGACCCCTTCACAGTGACCTTCCGCTTTCGCAATGTCGGCACCCGACCGGCTCTGAGCGACTACTACGCGTTCACGCACATCGAGTCGCCGACGGCGGACTGCGAGCACATCGTCGTGCATGCCGACCACCAGCCGGCCGAAGCGACCACGACCTGGCAGCCGGGGCGGGAGGTGGTGGATGGGCCGATCGTGCTGCAGGCGCCCGAACTGGGGGCCGACCAGGACTGCTTCATCCATGTCGGCATTTACGATAGCCGCGGGGGCGGGCAGCGCTTGCTCGACACCTATGACGGTGGCAAGATCAGGGTCTCGCTGCAGGCGCCGGCGGCGGGCGATATCGGCCCCGAGCCCCTGCCGGCTGACGAGGTCGCGCGGCGGCGGGCGGCGCTGGCGGCGCGCCTTCCGGCGGGTCGGCGCGTCTCCCTGGAGACCCCGGCGGGCCGCTTCGACCTGGACCGCGAGAGCGCGGCCTGGGCTCTGACCGACCGGCAGACGGGGGTGGTCTGGACCTCGTCGCCGCTATCCACGCGCTTTGGCGAGATCGCCCTGGCCAACGGTGCGCGCCGCTTCACGTGGGCCATCGAGCGCTTTGACGAGATCGAGTCGACCGCGGCTGGCCTGCGCCTGGTGTCGCGCCCGGTGATCGACGGCACCCCCTGCGGGACCACGGTGGAGTTTCAGGTGAGCGCCATGGCCGAGCCTGCTGGCGTGCGCCTGGCCTACCGCGCCCGGGTCGAGGGGCCGTGGCAGGTGCGGCGGGTGCGGGTGCTCGACAAGGCCCTGATGGTGACCGGCGAGGAGAAGGGCAGTCTATACGTGCCGCAGCGTCTGGGTCTCGAGCAGGTGGCGGCCACGGGTCTGCCCGCGCGCCAGGCCTGGCCGCTGTACTCGGCGCTGTCCATGGCCATGTGCGGTGCGGTCAAGGACGGCTCGGCGCTGCTGCTGAACTGGGACGTCATCGACAGCGAGTTGGTCACCCACGGCGAGTGGTTGGAGGCCGTGGCCCTGCCGGGGCGGCGCCAGCGCTCGGTGTCGCTCGACCTGGCGGGGCCGGAGGGGGTCTGTTCGTTGCATCCGCTGGGGCGCGGTGGGTACGTCGAGATCGCCACCGCCTACCGCCCGCTGGCCAAAGCTAAGGGTTGGCGTCTGACCTGGGCCGAGAAGCGCGCCCAGTGGCCCACGGTCGACCGCATCTTCGGGGCCACGGACTTCAAGCCTTTCGTGCTGTCGCGGATCCTGCCGACGTCGCGCTTTGCCCAGAACGGCAAGGAGCAGGTCAATCTCAGCTACACCTTCGACGAAGTGGCCCAGTGCGCCGAGCACTGGCGCCGGGACTTGCAGATCGACCGCGCCTTTGTCGTGCTCGCCGGCTGGATCAACGGCGGCTACGACGTGCGCCACCCGGACGTGCTGCCCGCGGCTCCCGAGTGCGGCGGCGATGCCGGCCTGCAGGCCGCCGCGGCCCGCATCGGGGCCTGCGGCTACCTGTTCGGCCTGCACGACAACTACCAGGACCTGTACCCCGACGCGGCCTCGTGGGACCTGAAGTGGATCAACAAGGACGCCAAGGGCGAGCCGAAACAGGGCGGCAACTGGGCCGGCGGTCAGGCCTGGCAGGTCTGTGCCATCCAGCAGGTCGCGCTGGCGGCTCGGCCGACGACGAACCTGCCCGAGATCGCCCGGCTCTTCAGCCCCGGCATTTACTTCATTGATACCGTCTTCGCCTGGCCGCTGGTGACCTGCGAAGACCCGGCGCACCCGATGACCCTCGCCGACGACCTGGCCTGGAAGAGCAAGCTCTGCCTGCTCTCCAAGCAGCACTGCGGGCTATTTGGCAGCGAGGAAGGACGCGAGTGGGCCGTGCCCTGTGCCGACTACCAGGAAGGCATCTTCGGGCAACAGCTTCATGCGGCTCCCGGCGAGGTTATCCCGCTATTTCCGCTGGTCTACAGCGACTGTGTGCAGCTCATGGGGCACCAGGGGGACCGTTTCGGGGCCGGCGACGAGAAGCCGATCCTCGACCACGTGCTCTTCGCCGAGATGCTGCTGCCGCAGTTCGGCCCGCACCTCTACTGGCAGCGTCCGGAGGGCAGTCTGGCGCTGCCGGTGACGCCATTGGCGCCGCAGGTCAAGGATCTCGGCGGCCGGAAGTTCGAGATCACTCTTCCCTGGCAGGTGAATGGCGCCGTGCCCGCGGATCTGCGGGTGTTTGTGCACTTCACCCACCGGGCTTCGACGCATCCGGAGCAGATCGCCTACCAGAGTGACCACCAGCCGGCCGTGCCCTCTGCAGACTGGACGGCGGGGACGGTGGTCGCGGACGGCCCCTTCACGGTGACGGTCCCGCCGGAGTTCAACGGTCCGGCCGAGATCCGCGTCGGTTTCCTGTCGGCAGGCGGTGAGCGCCTGGCCCTGGCCAACCTCAGAGGCAACGGCGGGCGCTACCTCCTGGGCACCGTCACCGTCGCGGCGGATGGGATTACCTGCACGCCGGCCACGCCCGTGGTTGCTGCCGAGATCTGGTCTCGCGGCGATGCTGGCTGGGGGGCGGGGCTGTCGCCGACCGACCGGGTGATCAAGAACACCTGGGAGGTACTCAGCCCGCTGAACCTGATCACCGCCGAACGGCCGCTGGACAGCCATGAGTTCGTCAGCGCTGACCGCTCTCTGCAGCGCACGCGCTTCGGCGACCTGACGGTCACCGTCAGCTATGGGAAGGAGGCCGACATCGGGGCGAATCGCGTGCCGGCGTACGGTTTCGTCATCGAGAGTCCTACCTTCGTGGCCTTCTGCGCCACGCGCTACAACGGCATCGACTACGCCACCCCGACCCTGTTCACCGCCCGCAGCCTGGACGGTAAGCCGATCGCCGAGTCTGCCCAGGTGCGAGTTTACCACGGCTTCGGCGAGCCCCGGCTGCGGCTGGGGACGCAGACGTTCGCGGTGCCGCGTGAGGCCGTGGTGGCGGTCACACCTTAACCTATTCGTAGAGAGGGACGCAGATGAGACGCGGTACGGCGATCTTCACGGGGTTCATTCTGGTCATGCTCATGGTTTGCGGGGCCGACGGCGCCAGCCGTCAGGACGGCGCGGCGTGGGTCATGGACAACGCCGCGCTCGCGGTGCGGGTCGAGGCGGACTCCGGTCGCCTGACGGTGACGCACAAGGCGACGGGGGTGCTGTGGGCGCAAGAGGATCCACGCCAGCGCCAGGCGGCGGAGAAGGCGCTGATCGTGCGGCGCGCCGTGGCGCCGCCGGTGGTCGACGGCGACAATGCGGACTGGCCCGGCAAGGACTGGATCTGGCTGCCCTGGATCGGCGAGAACGGCGAGCGCAATCTCTCGGGCGGCGCCCAGGTCATGTGGGATGACCAGTTTCTCTATCTGCATGTTCGTATGCGCGACGACGTGGTGGCCTTCGGTGGTGAGTCGACCCAGGAATGGTGGGAGGCGGACTCGGTCGAGTTCTGGGTCGACAACGTGCAGGTTGGCCTGCATCTCTATCCGGGCAAAGAGGCGGCGGTCAACGGCAAGGGCGAGCCCTTCGCGGGAGCGCGGCTGGCGGTGCAGTTGATCACGGCCGACGTGCTGCCGGGCTACCAGGTCGAGTTGGCGCTGCCGTTGGCGCATTTTCCGGCGCTCCGGAATCCGGTTCCGGGAATCCGCTTCCACCTGGCCATCGGCGAGAACGACGCCGACCCCAAACCCGGCGAACCAGTACGGCGCGTGGCCCAGGGCTACGTTCCCGGCACCTGGGTGCACTCCGTGCCGGCGACCTTCGCGGTGGCGGTGCTGACGGATGCCGCGGGCCAGGCCCCGCCCTTGAGCCGCGAGAACGACCGCACGGCGGGCCTCGGTGAGGGTACGGTCAGCAACCTGCGGCAGGGTGCTGTGGGGAACGCCATCGCCTATGACCTGAGCCTGACGCGCGGCCAGTCACAGCCGTTGACGCTGGCGGTCGAACTGCGCCTGCTGGGTGACGATCCCGCGCTCGAAGTGCGCTTGCGCTGCGGCACGGGCGACGCGGCGCCGCTGCAGGCCTTCCGGCACCCGGCGCCGCTGTTTCCGCCGGCGCCGGAGACCTACTTCATGGCCATGGCGGATTATTGCGACGGCCGCTACCTGCCTGTGGGGGACAAGCTGTTCCGCAACCGCGTCCTGGTCGGGTCCGGGGGCGACATGCCCTGGGTGGCGGTCACCGATGGCCGCCAGGGCCTGATCGCCATCGCCATGACCGAAGCCGATGCCTACATCCAGATGCAGTCACGGGTGGGCGACGAGGCGCGGCTGGGGTTTCCGGGGTTTGGCTGGGCGCCGAGCAAGGGCCGTTTCGGTGGCGAGCGGGTGGGGCGCCTGGTGTTCTACGACCGCGGCGGGCACGTCAAGGCCTGCAAGATCTACCGCGAGATCGCCCGCGAGCAGGGGCTGGTTCGCACCCTGGCCGAGAAGGCCCAGGCCAACCCCGACGTCCACAAGCTGATGGGAGCGGTCAACTGGTGGGGCGCCAACGGCATCGGCTTCGTGCGCGAGGCGGTCGCCGCCGGCATGACCCACGGTCTGGCCAATGGCCGCTGGTCAGCGGAGGCGATGGCCGAGATGGTGCGCCTGGGCTGGCTGGTGGGTGAGTACGACAACTACGTCGACATCGACGACTCGCCGACCATCGCCCGCGCCAAGGCGCCGGTGGCGACGCACGCCGTGGTCGAGGCCGATGGCGAACTGATGACGGCATGGATCACCCGCGACAAGGACATGAAGCCGATCCATACCTACATGAAGCAGTGTACCGCCAAGCAGCTCGAGTGCGCCCAGGCCATCATTCCCGAGTTGCTCAAGACCTACCCGTACAATGCCCGCTTTCTCGATGTGACCCCTGCCGAGGGCCCCATCGAGTGCTATTCGCCGACGCATCCGACCACGCGCGCCAGCGACATCGCCAACCGCCAGGCATTGTGTCGCTACCTCAGCGAGGATCTGAAGCTGGTGACGGGCGGCGAGCACGGCCGCTACTGGTCGGCACCGTACCTGCATTATCACGAGGGCATGATGGGCGGCGGCTTCTACAGTTGGCCGGCCGGCTACCTGGAGGACCCCAAGGACCGCGCCGCGATCAGCCAGGAGTATCTGGACTACGGCATCAACCCCGCCAACCGGGCGCCGCTCTACGAGCTCGTCTTCCACGATTGCGTGGTCAACTACTGGTACTGGGGCGCCACCAACGACTACCTGCACCAGGTCATGCCCGAGCTCACCGACCGCATGACCGCCATGAACATCCTCTACGGCACGCCGCCGATGCTGTGGGCGCACAACCACGGCCTGCGCTGGCAGATCCCGGCGGAGCGCGAACAGATGCTGACGATCTATCGGAATGTCTGCAAGCTCCACGAGATCATCGGCATGCAGGAGATGGTCGCGCATGCGTTTCTCTCCGCGGATCGCATGGTGCAGCAGACCGAGTTCGCCGATGGTACGCTGTGCACGGTGAACTTCGGCAAGACGCCCTTCGCCGTCCCCCGGACGGCGCCCGACGCCGCGACCATCGAGTTGCGCGAGAACGACTTCTACGTCCGCGGTCCGCGCCTGGAACTGTGGCGACAGACGGCGGCGGACGGGGGTGCCCGGCAGACGTTCATCCGCAGCGAGACCTTCCTGTTTGCCGAGACCGGTGCTCAGGCGCTGACGGTCGGTGGCTTGCGGGCCACGGGGCAGGTCGGCATCACCCTCGAGAGCCCCGAGCGCGCTCGAATCGTGCTCGCTCAGGGCGCCACCATGGAGCTCGCCGTCGCCGACTGGCAGCCTGCCTGGAAGCGCGGCCCGCGGGTCCTGCTGGCGCTGGATACCGCCGGACGGCCCGTGGCGCGGGTTCCCGGCGGCGATGCGGAGCCGCTGCGGCTGAGCGCTCCTGCCGAGCGCCAGGTCTCGTACCTGCTTCTGGCGCGGCAGGAGGCCGAGGTCCCGGATGTGACTCTCGAGAGCCTGACCCTGACCGTCGCGGGGGTATCGGTGACCCCGGCCACGGTCCTGGCGCCGACCGACCGTCTCGACCTCGCCGGCACGGTCCGCAACGCTGGCCTGGCCACGGCCAAGGCGTTTGATGTGGTCCTCTACCTCGACGGCCCTGCTGGCACCGAACTGCGGCGTGAGCGCGTGCGCCGCCTCGGGGCGGGCGAAGCCAGGACGGTTGCCGTCACCCTGCTGGCCGGCCAGGCGGACGGGGTGCGGCGCATCCTGGCGCGTGTGGAGTCCGCGCCGCCGGTCTCGCAGACTGGACGCCTGGAGGCCGCGCTCGGCTTCACCGGCCCGTGCGACGTGGCTGCCTTCGCTGAGCTCGCCTCCTATCGGCTCGAGTTGCCGCCCGGCGACAGCGCCGGGATGCCGGTCGAGGTGCCGTTCACCCTCGGCTCACCCGTGGCGACGGAGCCGGCCAGCCTGCGGGTGCGCTTCGACAGCGGTACCGTCGTCCCCGCGCAGTTCGAGCCGACGGCGGCCGGCAGTGCGGGGGGGACGCTGGTCTTCTGCCTGCCCCCGGGTCTGACTCCGGGAGCGGCCACCACCGCGCAGGTCCTGGGGCTGGCGCCCGGGGACCGACGGGTGCTTCCCCATAGCAGCGGTTTCACCGTGGCGGAGGATGGCAGCCGCCTGCGCCTGGCCACGTACTCGGCGTCGCTTGCCCAGGGGAACCCGTCCGCGATCGCCGTCCCGACCGCCGACGGCACTGACCTCGAGGTGACGACGCACATCATCGTCTCGGCCAAGGAGACGGGCTGGAACCAGGAGGATGGCACCCTCGAAGCGCTGTCATGCCTACAACGCGGCCCGGTTCGCGCCGTGTTCACCTCGACCAAGCTGCTGAAGAGCGGCCACCGGGTGCAGCGGACCTGCCTGTTCTACGCCGACCGTTTCGAGGTCCAGACCAGCAGCGAGCCCCGTCTGGGCGCGCTGACGCGAGCCTTCTACGGGCCCGATGCGACGGCGAGCAATGCGACCGGCAAGCGCGTGCGCATGGATGGCGCGGGTGACGGCGAGGACTTCGCCGGCCAGGGCCAGCCGTCCTGGTACGCCGTCTTCAACGACCAGTTCCGCAATGCCTGCATCGCCCTGACGCCCTGCACCGGTTTCACCTGGTGGGACTCGAACCAGCGCGGCCAGATCAGCCTTAACCCGGGTTCGGAAGACGTTGAGAAGCGCGTCTACCTCTGGGGCCCTGGAGCGGCCGACGATGGTTTCGCGAAAGCCGCCGCCGCGGCCTACGCCCAGGGCGTGAAGGTGACTCTCAGCGCCGGCCGCTGAGGGTCAGGAGTGCCGCCTTGCGGGTCAGGAGTACCCCCTTCAGCGGTCCTGGGGCGGCCTGCGGGAAGCTGGGAGCGCCGACCGTCTGGTCGGCTTGGGAGCCGAGCCGACGCTCGGCGGTCCCAGGGGGTTGCTGCGGGTCGCCGCGTGCGGCGCTTACGGCCTCGGGAAACTCAGCGCCAGCATCGCTTCCACGTCCAGCGGGTCGACGCCGAACTGCTGCCTTTGGCGCGCGCGTTCCAGCGCGTCGCTCTCCAGGTCGCCGGCCACGGGCAGCCGGATCCGCCGGCCTTCCTGGAGGGCACTCTCGCGGGCGCCGATCTCCATCATGTCGGACATGAGCGCGTCGGCGTCGGTGAACTCGCTGTCGCGTTGTCCGCGCACGGCGAGGACGAAGTCGACCACGTGGTCCATGACCGCCACGCCGTACCAGTCGCGGTGGCTGACTTTGCCGCACTTGACGTGGGTACGCAGGGGGCTTTCATAGGCGATGCGGCCCTGCGGCGTGTCGGCGTGCATGCCGGTCCAGACCTCGCCGGTTGAGTCATGGATCACGGCAGTGATGACATCCGCCACACCGCCACCGGAGAGCTTGCCGGCGCGTTCCTGTGCCGGTGCCAGCCGGGCGTCCGAGACGTAGCGCAACTCGGCCTGCTCACCGCCCCAGTGCGCGGCTGCCGCCCGCTGCACCAGGGTGCCGCGTTCGCCCTGCCACTCCGTGTAGCCCGGTCGCGGATGGCGGCCCAGGTGCCCCTTGACGTGTCCGCTGCCGACGTCCAGGACCAGCAGGTCGTTGGGGAAGTGGAAGAAGCGGGCGTTCAGGGTCTCCTTCTCGTGCCGCCGCTGCGGCATGGAGTAGAAGGCCGGATGCGCCAGGTCGTGCTCGACGCACTGAACCCACTCGGGATGGCACTGCGCCAGGGCGATCCAGCGCGAGTTGTTGTGGTAACCGGTATGGTCGGCATAGCTGACGACACGCCCGATGCGGCCCAGGTAGCCGTGGTCGCGCACGGTCTGCGCAAAGCGGTCGATGGGCATGCGGAAGAAGTTCTCGGCGACGCGGACGATGACGCCGTGTTGGCGGGCGGTGGCGATCATCTCCTGTGCCTGGCAGACCATGCTTGCCCAGGTCGTTTCGGTGAGGTTCGGGATGCCGTTGGCGGAGAGGAAGACCGAGATCGAGTGGTGCGAGGGGACGGGGGTCGCGACCAGCGCCGCTTCCATGGGCCGGTCCGCCACCAACTTGCGGATGTCGCTGTACGCGGGCACGCCGAGGGTCGCAGCCAGCTTCTCGCCGTGCTCACGGACCGGGTCGCAGACCGCCACCGGCACGCACCAGGGCCGGAGCGATTCCCACAACGGCAGGTAGATCGTGCGGGCACGCTCGCCAGCGCCGATGAGGGCGATCCTGAGCGGCTCCGCGGGGATGGGGAGAGGGGGGATCATCAAAGTGCCTCCGGCGACATCACTGCTCGGCGACCAGTCGCCCGTCGATGAACAGAGCGCAATGGCCGTTGGCGCCGTCGACGCGGCCGGCCACGTGAACCCAGCGGCCCGGCTCGAGGCGGGCGTCGTAACTCAGGTGCGGGTCGCGGAAGATGAGGCGCAGTGAGTTGCCGGGGCAGGTGTCGAGGAGGTACGCCGTGGCCGCGCCGACGGGCGTCTTGTCCAGGATCCGAGCGCCGCTGGCCGCCAGGGCCGCGGGGCGGATCCAGGCTTCGAGAGTGACGCCGTCCAGGCAATCGAGGGCAGGGGCGTGAGCGATCTCGAGGAAACCGTCACCGGTGAGGCGCAGGACGCGGGGCAGGGGGCCGTCCGCGGCGTCGGCCACCTCGACGTTGCCGACAACCTGGGCCGCCAAGGCGTCGCCACCGCGGCCGGGGAAGGCTGCCCCCGCTCGGTCAGCGAAGCTCCAGGTGCTGACGCAGCCAGGGATGGCGGCCACGTCCGCAGAGCCGGTGGCGCGACTGGCCAGCCGCGCGATCTCGTCCGTCGATAGGGCCCGGCGGAACAGCGTGGCGCGGGCGACCTCCCCGCTGAAGCGGTTGCCGCCCTGCGAGTCGGCGCCGATCCGCAAGGGGAGCGTGTTCGCCGTGATGGTGGGACGCTTGATGACCACTGGCGCGGCCAGGTCGGCCGGCGCCGCTGGGGCTGCATCCGGACGGGCAAGGGTCGCCTCGAGACTCTGCCCTGCCCGTAGCGCCACCTCGTAGTCCGGGCCGACTTTGGTGACGTCGGGGCGATTCCATGCCGGCGTCCTGCCGCCGAAGGTGTCGCGGAGGCGCAGCCGGGCGTCTCGGGAGGCGGTGACACGCAGCCAGGTCGTGGCGTTGTTCTCGCGGCGTGCCGAGACGCGCCAGCCGCCCTCGGCGCGCAGGTCGTCGAAATGGGCGTCATGCCAGCGCCACGGCGTGGCGGGGAAGATGCGGATGACCTCGGTATCGCGCTGGCCGGGGGTCGGGCTCCAACTCTGCAGGAGCATCTCATGGACGGCTTGCATGGCCAGGAAATTGCCCTCGAGCGTGAACGGCCGGTAGGTGAACGTTGAGAGGCCTGTACCCGTCTGGTCGCCATTGGCGTGGAATCCGTTACGCAGCACAAAGGCCTTGACGAAGAGGTCGAGGTTGCGCACGGCGGCTTCGGCGTCGCCGACCCGGGCCCGCAGGCAGGACATCCACGAGAAGCTGTACCCGCACCAGGCGCTCGTGCCGAGACGGTCCCATTGGCCGGTGCTGGCGCGGATGCTGGCGCGCTCGGCGTCGCTGCCGTCGACGGTGAGCAGGTTGAAGGGATAGATGCCGATCAGGTTCGAGAGATGGCGGTGGCTGCCCGGCAAGGACTCATCGGCGTTGATTTTGAGCACGGCGTCCGCATCGACGTGGTACGGCCCCAACCGTGACGCGAGGTCGCTCCAGGCCGCGGCGGCAGGGGCGTCGTCCCCGGCTGAGGCCATCTCGGCCAGCGCCAGGAAGAAGACCCGCAGGCACATGATGTCGTAGTTACTGTTAGGTTTGACCCAGGCGCGCTGGCTGTTGTCGAAGATCTCGGGGGATGACGAGAGGGGCAGTACCAGGTTGCCTGTGACCGGGTCGGGCTTGAGCAGGTCACGCAGGCACTCACCGACCTCGCGGCACCATGGGTAGGCGCGTTCCCGGCGGAAGGCGTCGTCCATAGTGTAGCGCCAGTGCAGGTAGAACAGGTGTCCGAGCCAGGCGCCTTGCGCGGGCGAGAGTGAGTAGTGCGGCCAGCCGCCGAGGGGCTGTCCGGCCAGGGTCATGACCCCGGGCACGGCGGCGCCGCCGGTGCCGTAGAACTCGCGGGCGAACTGGCGGAAGCGCGGCAGCAGGTCCCAGAGCAGATCCAGGAATGCCGCGCCCTCCTCGAAGTGCCCGGCGGTCTGGTAGGCGATGTAGGTCATCTGCGTGTTCAGGTCGTTGTGGTAGTCACCTTTCCACGGCGGCAGGCCGCCCGAGTCAGCCGTCCACACCCCCTGCAGCGGTATCGGCGGTGCGCCGCGGCGGGAGGCGGCGCCGTGGAAGTAGCGCACCAGGTCGTAGTGCCCTTGGATCTCGGGCTCGGGCACGCTCACTGTGGACTGCGCCCAGAAGCGCTCCCACCAGGCCGCGTGCGGTGCGCGACAGGCGTCCCAGCCCGCGGCGAGAGCCGCCCGAACCCGCTGCTGCGCCAAGGCCAGCGGGTCGGCGCCCTCGCGCGATGAGGTGACGGTCAGGGCCAGCACGCTGGCCTCGCCGACACGGGCTTGGCCGACACAGACGCAGTAGCTCAGGCCGCCGCTCGCCTCCTGCACAAACCAGGACAGAGCGCCGTCCGCGCCCGCCTGGGCCTCCGGGTAGCCCAACGTGCTGACGGCCGCCGGGGCGAGCAGGCGGAGGCTGACCGGAGCGGGTCCGGGGAGGTGTATCAGCGCCACCGGCGCCGCCGCCGAGAAGAAGGCGCTGACGCGCTGGGTCGCGCTCAGCCAGGCATAGCCGGCGGCGCTGGCCAGGTCCAGTTCAAAGGCGCGCAGATGCGTGTCGGCCGGCAAGGTGATCTCCAAGCGGCCCGCGGGCAGTTTCGTGGGGTGGGCATCGCCGTAGTTGCGGTCGAAGATGGCATTGACCTCGGCCGCCTGCTTCGCCTGCACCAGGCGGATGAGGTTGGCGTAGGTGAACGCCTGCCAATCCATGCCTTCAGCCGGGCGCTCGTCCCAGAGGTCCCCGCGGTCCAGCGAGAGGCGTAGGAGGTCGCCTTCGCCCCACAGCAGGCCACCCAGCAGGCCATTGCCGAGAGGGATGCCCTCGTCCCAGGTGCGGATCGGCGCTTCCAGGCGCGGGTTGAGGTCCGCTGCGGGGGCCCGCAGGCTGGCTGCGGGTGGCGCCTCCGCGGCACTCCCGAGCGAGGCGGCGGTTCCGGCGACCAACTGGATCAGGTGCAGGCTGCTTTTGCTTCTCACCGACGGTCCCTCCCGAGGTCGTCACCCGCGCAGCGTACGAGGTCGGCTCCTGACGCGTTGCCCCTGGCGTGGAGCGCTTGCGCCAGGAGTGGCAGGGCCGCGAACAGCCGCTGCCGTGAGTCGGGCTCATTCAGCGGCACCGCGGGCAACGAGACGCCGAGAATCCGAGCCAGGTTAGCAAGCGCGAAGTAGTTCAGACGTAGATTGTTCGTATACAGACCAGAGATGAAGAAAGGCAGTCCGCCTTCCACCTCGTGGAACTCGTTGTAGCGCTTCAGAATAGCGTCGTCCTCGGGGCCGAAGGCGCCGTCGCCACCGGCGATCAGCGCCGCCAGTTCATCGAGATCATTCACGGCGGCAATGGCGACCGTGATGCGCGGGTTGGCGCGTACGAAACGCAAGGCCCGCGCCGCCGCCCACGGATCCGGTTCGAAGCCGGTCACCGCGCCCCCTCTCGGCAGTCGGTTCGGCGCGCAGAAGGGGATGCCGTACTCGGCCCAGACCAGCGTCTTCATGGCGATGAACGAGGCGTCGCCGGCGTAGTCCGCAAACGCCTTCTCGAAGGCCCGGTTGCGGTAGTTGTAGGGCAGCATGATCGTGCGGAACTCCGGGAAACGGTCCGCTACCACCCGACCGTGGAAGGGGCTATGGGTGGAAAAGCCGAAGCACCGGAAAGCCCCTGCCTCCTGCCGGCGCGTCAGGAGACGGACCAGGCGCGCGCACGCCCCCTCGTCGTAGCCCTCCTCGATGGCGTTGACCATGAAGGTGTCGAAGCGCTGGCCGGGCAGGCGGGCCAGGCGCTCGTCGAGCCAGCGGTTGAAGTAGTCCTCGACCGAGAGTCCGGCCTGGGCTGAGCCGGTGAAGGCGCCGAGGACCATGCCGTTGACGACGACGCGGTCGCGCCCGCCCAAAGCGGCCAGGGTACGCCCGAGCAATTCCACCTCGTTGCGCCAGGTCGTGTCGAAGTAGGTGATGCCAGCGTCGATGGCGCGGCGAATCAGCGGCAGGCGGGCCTCGACCTCCCGGTCGACGTCGGCATAGCGCTCCTCGAAAGCGCCTTCCTCCATCACCTTGTAGTGCCCGCCGATGCCGATCCGGGAGACCGGAATGACGCCGCCCAGGGTTGTTCTATCCATCATGTGCGATCTCCGCAGGCGCTGGCTGCATCCACCGCCAACGTAGCGCCTCGCCCCACCGGCGTCGAGGGGAGGGTTCTGGTGTAACCCTTCGCGCCTGCGCTTGCCATGGACCTGGCCGGTGGTATCGTGTGGACCACGCCGGACGAGTCGGTGGCCTGCAGGGTGCGGGCGGTGGCGTCCGCGGCAACATCGGGTCTTGGCAGAGGAGAATCAGCATGGCGAATCCACAGGACAGGGATATTCTGCGGGGCCTGGCTGCCCGCGTGGCCGAGATCGCGGCGCTGCCGGTGCAGGAGGAGAAACGGCGGCTGTGGCGGCGGCTCAATGCCCTGAATCCTGTGCGACCGATGGTCATGATGGACCAGGTCTGCTGGAATGAGATGGGCGACGAGATGGTGCTGCACTGCACCGACCCCGAATGCCGCGGCTACGAGGGGCACCTGCGGCGCGTCCTCTACCAGTGGGACCACTTCCGCGTCGACATGGTCGTCGAGCCCTTCGTCCCGGTGGCCAAGGCCATCCAGAACACCGGTTTTGGCGTCGGTGTTCTCGAGGAGATCGCCGTGAGCGATCCGACCAGTGCCGTGGTGGGTCACAAGTTCCTGAACCAATTCGAGACCGATGCCGATCTCGAGAAGATCCGGCGGCCGGAGATCGGTCACCTCGTAGCCGAGACCGAGCGCCGTCTGAGCGTCGCCCACGACATCTTCGACGGCGTGTTGGCAGTCCGCGCCTGTGGCGCCGATCCGTACCTGTCGCTCTGGGACCCCATCAGTTGCTGGATGGGCGTGCAGGAGGTGCTCTACGCCCTGGTCGACCGGCCCGAGTTCATGCACCGCCTGGTGGGGCGCGTCACAGACGGTTACCTGAGCATGCTGGACCAACTGCAAGAGCAGGGCTTGCTCTGCGGCCCCCAGAGCCTGATCCACTGCACCGGCGCCTACACCGACGAGATCCCGGCCGCCGGGTACAACCCCGACAAGCCGCGCACCAAGGACCTGTGGATGTTTGGCCTGGCCCAGATGTTCTCGACCGTCTCGCCGGCCATGTTCAAGGAGTTCGAGGTCGACTACGCCAGCCGCGTCTGCGAGCGTTTCGGCCTGGTCTACTACGGCTGCTGCGATCCGCTGGACCTGAAGATGGCCGAGGTGCGCCAGATTCCCCACGTCCGCAAGATTTCGATGAGCCCCTGGGTCAGCGAGGAGCGCGGCGCCGCGGAGATCGGGCCGAACTACGTCTACTCGCGCAAGCCGAACCCGGCCTTTCTGGCCCCGGACCGCTTCGACCCGGACCTGGTGCGCCGTGACCTGCTGGCGACTCGCGAGGTCTGCACCCGCTACGGCTGTCCCTTGGAGCTCATCCTCAAAGACATCAGCACCGTGTGCTATCAGCCGCAGCGCCTGACGCAGTGGGCCGCCATCGCCATGGAGGTAGTGGGGGCCTGACGGCGGACTGCCCGCCCGTACCGCGCCGGCGCGCGCAACCGGTCACGCGTCGGCGTGTCAGGGAAGGCATGCGAGTCATTGGCGGGCAGTCGCTCAGGGGGAAGGCGATCGCTCTCGGAGCGGCGTTGGCGGTGGTGTTTGTGCTGCTCCTCATCGGCTGGACGCAGCGGGTTTACCTCGCGGTCGTCAACGATCCCGCCCGCCAGCCGGTGTTGGTGCATTGTGAGATGGGGGTGATCCGCACCGGCGCCATGGTCGCCGCTTACCAGGTGCTGGTGGAGGGGTTGGACAGCCGCCAGGTGCTGCAGCAGATGCCGCTGTTTGGGCACCACTTAGACAAGCGTCCCGCCATCCGCGACTTTGTCCTGGGGCTCCACCGCCTCCGGTCGTAGGGTGGGCACGGCCGGAGGCGGCATCCGTCTTGATTGTACGCACAAGCGGGGAACAAGAACCCACAGGCGGCCGCTGCTCCGCGGGAGCCGGAGCGCGAACGGGAAAGCGGTCAAGCGGACGCTCGCCAACATCCCAGCTCTCTCGCCTACCCCGCCACCCCTCGCGGCGCCCAAACGTGGGTCGCGACTTCGTTCGCGCCGCCCCCCGCTGAGGTCAGCGCGGCTCACTGTCCCTTGCGATGCAGTTGCAGGGCCGGGTCGCCGAGCAGGTTGTAGACCGTGCGCGGGTCGAGGTCCGCAGCACTGCCCCCCGCGGGCGGCACGTAGCTGCGCAGGGTGGCCAGGATGGCGTCGCCCAGGCGCTCACGGGCGCCGGCGAAGATCTCAGCGTAGACCTGTTGCGTCAGGGCGCCGGAGAGGTCGTTGTAGGACAGCGCCGAGGGCGACCAGACGGCGACCGCGCCGCCGGAGGGCAGCAGCAGCAGACCCTCGGCCAGGCAGTCGTAGCCGGGGATCTCAAAGCGCCCGATGAGGCAGGAGGCGGCCACCAGGACCGTGGGACGGCTGTCGTTGGCCAGCCCCGTGAGGTCGGCTGTGGTCAGCACCCCGGAGCGGCTGAGCCGGTCCAGGCCGCCGTGGCCTGTCCAGCTCGTGAGACAGGCGCCGAAGCGGAGGCTCTTGAGCAGTAGTTCACGCCCCTGCTCCAGGGAGAGGTCGGCGAGGAAAATGCGCTTGACCGTGAGGCCGTTGAGCGGTCCGTCGAGCAGGCGCCTGCCTTCGCCGGTAAAGTCGCCGCCCTCGTCCTGGCGGTCCGCTGCCACCACCGCGTCAAAGGCCCAGGAGCGCGGGGCCGCGGTCTCGTAGGCGACGATCTTGCCGATCGCGCGGGTGAGTTCGGCCGCGGTCATCACCGGCAGGCGCCCGATGGCGAGGTCCGGGAGTCCATCGTCGCCGGTCAGGTCGGCGAAGGCATTGTCCGAGGCGAACAAGCCGAAGGCGGTAGGCGCTAGCAGCGGCGGCATGAGGTTGTCGTTCATGCCTTTGAGGTTGCGGTAATCGGTGGTGCCGTCACCGGCCAGGACGACGTAGCGCGGCGGCTCGCTCCAGTTGGCCGCGGCCCAGCGCAGGAAGGCGGTCACGGCGCCGGGTTCGGGGAGCCCTTCGTTGAACTCATTGTAGACGTCGGTCAGGCTGGCCACCCGCGACGACAGCCCCTGGGCGCTGCGGTAAGCGGCCAGCGCCAGCGCCGCCGTCACCAACTCCGGCGGGGCGATGATGAGGTGCGCCGCCGCGACCGTGGTCGAACGCAGTCCCGAGGGCAACACCCGGGTGCCGCTCAGCGCTTCGGCCGCGGCCGGCAGCAGGGCCGCGTAGCGGCTGGCGCCGGGCGCCGCGCTGAAGCGGAGGGTGTGGCTGCCGCCATCGGCACTGACCCTCGCCCCGGACACCAGCGCCGGACGTGCCGGATCACTGATGTCGAAGAGCAGGATCCCGGCCGAGGTGAAGCCGCTGACTGCCACGCTGGCGCCGCCGCTGACGCCGAAGACCAGGCTATTGCCCAAGGCTGCGTAGCGCCGCGGGTAGGTCACCTCGACCCAGTCAAGGTAGGAGCGCGAGATCGCACCGCCGGCCGGCGCCACGGCCCGTACCAGGACCGTATTCAGCCCCGAGCGCAGGCGCCCGGCGTCCAGAGTGAAGCTCGCCTCGTGCGGCACCATGCCATCCCACCGGCTCGAGCCCAGGCGCATCCCATTGACCTCGACTGCGGTCTCGTGGTCAAACTCCGCCGCGGTATTGTTGCCGCCGTGCAGACGCACGGTCACCGTCGCCAGGCCGCCGGCCGGCGCCAGCCCGGGCAGGTCAACGTCGACGCTGCGCGTCGCAAAGGCCTCAACGTCCGATTGCAGCAGGCCCCAGAGCCAGAGGCCGTCGTCCACGGCGGCCAGGAGGTCCGGCCGGGAGTCGTTATCCTCTTCACGGTGAACCCGTTCGCTGAAGCTGCCGAGCGCGGCGCCGGTCGCGTCGCCGACGCTGGCCGGCGCGACCGCGACCGCGATCCCGGGCTGCAGCCAATAGACATTACCGACGCTGTATGGCGAGCTGTAGGCGCGACCGTAGAAGTAGAGCCCGTCACCGTTGGTCGCCACGACGTAGGCGATGGCGCTCCCCTGGCAGGAGAGCGCCAACTGCTGCGTCAGCAGCGCCGTCCGCACCTCGGCAACCGTGCTGTCCAGGCCGGTCGCGATGGCCGCGGCGGGGAGGTACTTGATGCCCGCCGTGGCGACCTGGATCCGCAGCCTCGAGGTCAGGTTGGCCAGCGACTTCGAGCCCGCAGGAAGGGGCCGCGCTACCGGCACTGCTACCGCGGCGACGGCAGTTCGCGCCAGCTCGCCCTCGCGGTCCGCGCCGCGGGCTGTCTTCTGCGGGTCAACCGCATGCGGCCAGGCGCCCAGCAGCAGGTCGGCAGCACGCGGCCCCGCCGCCGGTAGCGGCGCGGCGACCGCGTTCGCCGGGCCATCGAGGCTGGCCACCGAGACGACGCCGACCGCGACCGGCAGCATGACTTCGAACGGCCCATAGCGCCGCGCGCTGCCAGCGGCCTGCAGTTCCTCGACCAGGTAGCGGCGGCTCACGCCCGGCGTCGCCCCCGCATCGAGCACGCGGTAGACGCCGCCCTGGGCTTCACCCACGGCCGACAGCCCTTTCGTCGTGACGCGCGTGAGCGTCTCCGCCCCGGCGTCTTCGCGGTAGAGGTTGAAGGCGAGCGAGCCGACTTCGGAGACGGTCTCCCACTGGATGACCAGGCCGGTGGCCTCGCGCAGGGCACAGAACCTGCCGATCACCGCCAGCGTGGGCGACGCCGCGGTCACCTCCTGGGTCAGGGCACTGCTGGTGCAGACGGCGTAGGTGGCACTGCCGCCGTATTCTGCCGTCAGACTGTGGCTTCCCAGCCTGAGGGCGCTGGTCGTGACGCTGGCGACGCCGGCGGTCAGCGTTACCGTGCCGAGAATGTCGGTCCCGTCCCTGAACATGATCATGCCTGTCGCCGCGGCCGGGGACAGGGTGGCGGTGAAGGTCACGCTTTCCCCGACCGTCGATGCGGTCGGCGAGGAGACCAGGGCCAGCGTGGTCGTCAGCTTGTTCACCGCCTGGGTCAGGACGCTGCTGGTGCTGGGCGCGTAGGTGGCATCGCCGGAGTAGGTCGCGGTCAGGCTGTGGCTGCCGGCGGTCAGGGCGCTGGTGGTATGGGTGGCGACGCCGGCGGTCACCGTCGGCGTGCTGAGGATGGTGGCGCCATCCTTGAAGGTCACCGTGCCCGTGGCGGTGTTCGGCGAGAGTGTGGCCGTGAAGGTCACACTGGCGCCGACGAGCGAGGGATTCGCCGACGAGTCCAGGGCCGCCGGCGCCGCCAGTTTCACCACCTGGGTCAGGGTCTCACTGGTGCTGCCCATGTAGGTCGAATCGCCGGAGTACTCGGCGGTCAGGCTGTGGCTGCCCAGGGTCAGGGCGCTGGTGGTGAAGGTGGCAACGCCGGCCGTCACCGTCCCGCTGCCGAGAGTGGTGGCCCCGTCCTTGAAGGTCACCGTGCCCGAGTCGGTGTTCGCCGAGACCGTGGCGGTGAAGGTGACGCTCACCCCGAGGCCCGATGGGGTCGCCGAGGAAGCCAGCGCGAGCGTGGTCGTCGCCCGGTTCACCGTCTGGGTCAGGACACTGCTGGTGCTGACGGCGTAGACGGCATCGCCGGAGTAGGTCGCGGTCAGGCTGTGGCCGCCAGCGCTCAGGGCAGCCGTGGTGAAGGTAGCGGCGCCGGCGTCTAACGTGCCCGTGCCGAGGGTGGTCGCCCCGTCCTTGAAGGTCACCGTACCCGTGGCCGCGGCGGGTGAGACGGTGGCGGTGAAGGTGACGCTCGCCCCGTAGGTTGAGGGATTGGGCGCTGAGGCCAGGGTCGTGGTGGTTGCCAGTTGCGGGTTGTCGAACACCGCCACGTCGCCGAAGGCGGTGAGGCCAGTCCGGGTCACGGTCGTGGGGGTGAAGGCGCTGCGCGCCCCGTCCCAGGCCGAGTTCCGGTAGCGGCAGACCTGCGGGTTGGTCAGGCCGGCGTGCGGCAGGATGACGGTGGCGATGACATCGCTGCCCGTCGGCGTGACCGTCCAGTAGATGGCGCTCGTGTTGGTGCCGGGCGCCTGCGGGTGATTGCCGGCGTGGCGGTCCATCTGGATGGCGGTGAGCGGGTCGGCGCCGGTCAGGCTGGTCACGGCGATGGTCAGTCCGGCGCCGGAGTTGCCGGCCAGGCCGAAGTGATAGGCGCCGGTGGCGGCCACGGGCTGGGTCTTGCGGATCACGCCGGCATTGCTCAGCGTGCCCGCGACAGAGGC
>CAILUI010000075.1 GCA_903837355.1 uncultured Victivallales bacterium | reverse complement strand
TGCTGGTCGGGCTCCTGACTCAGGGCAGGGCGTGCTGCCAGAACTCAGTATATAGCAACCTATATATAAATCAAGCCAAATCCCCCTCGGGTTCTGTCCATCCGACATTCCTGTCATGCACCCCCGCCGGTCCAGCTCCTGGCGCTCGATCTCTCTCTCAAGCATATTGTTCCGGTACCTAACACAGACCCCCTTGCCGCCCTGCTGGGGATCCTGCTCCGTTCTGATGGTGATGTCGCTTGCACTGAGGGCCTTCACGCTGTCCCTATCCCCGTACTTGGCATCAATAACCTCCTGGATTGCAGCACGCGCCATCGACGGTTCGACCCCGGCAGGGAGTGCAATGTAGGCATCTACCCACACCAACCTGTCGTGGGTGAAGTAGTAGGCCACTCTGTCGATTGGCCCGTCGCCCACCGCAACGATATCCGGCCCACCTCGTTTGTCAGCAGGGGGCTTGACGGGACTCAGCGTCACCAAGGCGGTAACTTCCTCTTTCGTCTGCCCCCACTTAGTCTTGCCGAACCCCTGGATGATCGAAGGGGCTTCGGCAGCCATGGCAGTCCCCCACGCCATGAGAGCCGCGATGGTCACCGTCAGGGTCTTCATCTTCTTGGTCCTCCTCCGAACATTGTAAGGATTATGCGCCGCCTGGCCGGCGCGTAATCCCTGTTGAACCCTGCCTTCGGGCGACGGGGGCGGCTCAAGGGGTCGTAAAGGGTCCGCGATCCCGGCGAACTGTAGTAAGAATACCCTGCGACGGGGGCCGGTGCAAGGGTTGGGATGGCGCGATGGGGGTCGGCGGCGCGCTCGGACAGGCCTGAGTCAGGCGGCGAAGGGGCCGGCGGCGGCCTGAAAGGCAGTGCCGGGGCGTGAGGGAGCGTAGCGGCGTGCGCACGGAGCGCCTGGCCGGACGGGAGTGCTGTCTGCGGGGTTGGTTCATGATACCAGAAGCGGAGGGGCACGCCAGGTGACGGCGTAGGTGACGCCGGGGCGGCAGGGCGGGATGGTGCCGCGGTGGCGCGGCCGGATCGAGCCACAGTAGGGACAGGGCTGGGGCTCGGCGACCGCCGCCGGATGCGGCAACTCGGGAGCGAGGGCGCTGGGGCCGTAGCGGGCGATCAGGGCGATCTGCAGGGCATGCAGGTCGCGGCGGCGGCCGGGAGCGAGAAAGCCGTAGTGGCGGATGCGATGGAAGCGCGGCGGCAGGGCGTGCTGCAGGTAGCGGGCGACGAAGCCCGCGGGCGTGCAGGGCAGGATCTCCACCTTGCCGCTGCGGTGGTCCAGGTAGCGGAAGGCGACCTCGTCGTCGTCGGCCCGCAGGATCTGGGCCTCGTGCAGCGGCCCGCTGCGCACGTAGCGGGTCAGGTAGTTGAGCACGACGCGGGGACCTTCGTCGCAGGGGCGGATGAGCACGTTCCAGGGCGTGCGCCAGACGCGGCCGGGCGGGTCGAAGCCCGGAAGCGCGGCACGGAAGCGGCGCGTGAGGATGGCAGGGAAGACCTTGCGGAAGGCACCGACGGGCACCAGGAAGTGGGTACCGACCACCGCGAGGCTGCCGTCGGAGTGCAGCGCGACGCCGGGGACGAGGCAGTGCACGTGCGCGTGCCAGTTCAGCTTGCGGCCCCAGGTATGCAGCACCGCCAGAATGCCCAGTTCGCCGCCTAGTTGCGTGGGGTTGGCGGCGAGGGTCTGCAGGGCCTCGGCGACGGCAGCCATCAACTCTCCCCCGAGACGGGCGGGATGGTCACGGACCGCCCGGCTGTAGGCCGTCGGCACGGTCACGATCACGTGGAAGTAGCGCACCGGCAGCAGTTCGGCACGGCGCGCCTCGAGCCAGGCGTGCGCTTCGGCGCCGCGACAGACCGGGCAGAGCCGGTCCCGGCAACTGTGCGGGGTGAACTCCAGCAGCTCGCTGCAGTCGGCGCAGTACTCGACGTGCCCGCCCAGGCTGCCGGTGCGGCAGGCAGTGATCCGGCGCGCAGCGCGGCGCTGCGACAGCGGCACCGCCGCGCCGGCGGCATCCAGGTACGCGGGACCGTGCCGCCGCAGAATGTCGGCGATGATCCCCATGGGACGATCCCGGACGCGCCTCAGAGCGCGGCGGTCATCAGTCCCAGGGCTTCATGCACCCGGCCCATCGAGCCGGCGGTCAGGTGCGTGTAGATCGTGGTGGTCTGGAGGCTGCGGTGCCCGAGGAACTTCTGGATCAGCAGCAGGCTCACACCCCGCTCGAGAAGATGGGTGGCATAGGCGTGCCGCAAACCATGCGGGGTGACCGTCTTGGTGATCCCGACCTCACGTGCAGCCGCGCGCAGAGCCTTACCCACGTTCGCGTCGCTGACGACCCGCCCGGGGATGATCCGCGAGAGGAACAGCGGCCCCGAGCCGATGACTTCGCGCTGGAGGTGGGCGTCGAGGATCTCCTGCAGCCGCGGCGGGACGGGCACGAACCGGTCCGAACCGCCCTTGCTGTCGCGGATATGCAGCAGGCCCCGGTCCCGGTCGATGCAGTCGACCTCCAGCCCCAGCCCCTCGCTGCGCCGCAGGCCGCAGCCGTAGAGCGCCGCGCACAGGGTGAAGACCTGCGGCAGACGCAGGGCGTGCAGCACAGTCTGCACTTCGCTGACGCTCAGCACATCGGGGAGCACCAGCCGCCGGCGCGGCCGCGCCTCCCTGAGGATCGGGAACTCCCGCTGCACCACGTAGGTGAAGAAGAAACGCATCGCCGCTACGTGCTGTGCGAAGGTCGACGGCGCCACCTGGCGGACCTCCAGCAGATCGTCCAGATACGCCTTGATGCCTTCTTCGGTCAGGCGCGCCGGGTGCATCCCCGTGCGCTCTACCAGCAGGCGCACGTCGTCCACGTACGCCGACACCGTGCGCTCCGCCATGCCGCGGACACGCAACTCCCGAGCCATCCGGTCACGCAATCGGTCCATCGCTGCGGTCTCCGTGCGGACACCGGAGACCATCCCCGGCGCCGCCGGCCGCAACCATGGCGCCGCGACGGGTCGGAACCTAGGCGGGAGAAGATGCGTCAGGCGGGCTGGAAAACGCTTCGTTGCGGCCATGCCGGCCGTCAGTCGCGCGAAGCGCTGGGTTCAACAATTAATAGAAATCCGAGGTCACTTCTGCGGATGCGGCTCGGAAACTGCGCCACGATGGCGCACTTCCATTCCACCTAATCCGGGTCGGACGGCCCACCGCGCTCCCCGTGCGCGACCGATGGTATGAAGCTATCATGCGGGGCGGAGCGGCGCAAGTGCTTATGCGGAAGGCATCAGCGCTGCTTGCCCGCGTCGGGCTCCCGCCGTAGGGGCGCCCTGGGCCCGCCCCCGCCAAGTTAGTAGATTAGGTGGCCGACTACCTTTTGGCAGAAATCACTTAGCAGGGCCGGCGCGACGGTGGCCGCACCCGCGGCGCGCCAGCCGACGGCATGGGTACCGCTGGCGCGAGGGGAGGGCTCCGCCGGTCACAGCAGCCCCTGCACCCGAACCCCGCGCCCTTGCCTGGCCACACGCTCCCGGCGGTACCGGTCGCGCCTGGACTCGAAGCTGGAGGGCAAGAGCAGTCCTGCTGGTCAGTCCTGCCGTACGGCAGGAAATCGCAGCCGTAGCCCTGCCGGACGGCAGGGCGCCAGAAAGGCGGCGCGTCGGGTCGGTAAAGCCACCCCTGTGCTTGCCCTCCAGCGGCCGCGGCACAGAGCCGCGGTCCGGGTCTCCCGCAAGCGTCACCGGTAGCCGGCGCAGAGCGGTACCGAACCCCGGTGGCGCCGGGGTTCCTTGGACTGCGGCGGCTGGACGCCGCTTTCGGCCGGCAGCGCCTTGCCGACCTTCCCGCGTGCAAGGTTCTGGAACGTTACACGCTGGGCTGGGTCAGCCCACGCCCGGCCGGCACGATCGGATGTCTGCGTCTCGGGCTTCTGTTTGTGGATTCCGTCCACGAAGCCCTCCAAGAGGGTCTGATCACGAAGCTGTCGCCCGTAGAGAACCGCCCGCCGCGGTGACGGCGTCACGAAGACGTCGCTCGGGCACCCGGCAGCAACCTTGCGGACGATCTCCCGCATCTCCTCATGGGACCGGTAACGGAAGACGGCCCGGCGCGGTCCCCGCTTTCCCTTCGGCCAGTCGAACGTGGCCTCGAGTCCACGACGGGTGAAGGACGCTGGCGGCGGAGCGTGTACCCGTACGAGTAGCCCCTCGGTCTTCGCCGCGTACTCAGGCTCGGTGTAGAACTGCCGTGTCGCCGGGGCCGCATACGGACGCTTCTCCAGAGGGACTGGCCAGAGGCGGACCTGCCCCTTGACGGACATGCTCTCTCCCTCTCGCTGTCCGCCGACACGCGACCCAGCCCCCAGGGCGTCAGAGCAGACCGCCGGCCCGCAGGATGGGCTCGATCTGCGCTTCAAGCCGCGGCAACTCCTCCGTCACCGTACGCCACACCACGTCGAGGTTGACGTCGAAGTCAGGCGGCATACAGCACCTCGGCCCTGCCGAGCACGTCGTCGCGGAACCACCGACTCAGGTCCTGCGGGGTGCGCAGATCGACCGTGCGGCCGAGCAGGTCGGAGAGCTCCATCTCCATGGTAGCCAGACCGAACATGCCCGGCGACTGCTCCGGTTCGAACTCCACCAGGACGTCAACATCGCTGGCGGGCCCGAAGTCGTCCCGAAGGACCGAGCCGAAGAGCGCCAGTTTCTGTATGTGGTGGCTGCGGCAGAAAGCAGCGATGCCCTTGGGGTCGATAGGAGCCTTCGTGGTCTGGCGGCACCCCCGGCCTAAGGGGCGTACGTGTCCGCGAACATCGGCAGGTGCTGGCCCTTGGGCTCGACGCCGACGACTTGGCTGCCGACCCAGCGGGTGGTGATCTGGGGTTCGCGGCCGGGGACGCTGCGGGCGGCGAAGGACTGCGTGAAGGCGGACACGGGCCAGGTTACGACCAGGGTCTCGCCGGGCTGGACGTGGTCGCCGACGACGTAGGCTTGGCGCGGACCGCCCCAGCGCACCGGGGTGGGGGCGCCATTGCGGGTCAGTCCCCAGCCATCGCGGTCGGACCAGGCCGGCGGGCGGATCAGGTAACGCCCCGGCCGCTTGGCGGTGACCTCGAGGCGGCCGTCGCCGGGGCGGCTGGCGCGCACACTGGCGGCCTCGTGTTCGCGGCTGAAGGCGAGGTTGATGCGGACGCCATCGGCGCCGGGTTCGACAATGCTGTTCCAGGCTTCCCAGAGGCCCCGCATGCCCTCGGGCGGGCAACAGCCCATCATCTGGATGCCGTTGGCGTAGAGCCCGGCGCTACCCAGCGTTGGCGTCCCCGGGTAGCTGACCCAATCATCGAAGGTCGCCTGAGCCACGAAACCGCCTTCGAGCCGGCGCAGGTCCGCGAGGGCCTGGTCGACGACGGCGGCGGGCTGGTCGCGGTGCAGCGTCTCGAAGAGTCGCACAAAGGCCGGGGTCAGCGCGAACTGCGAGCGTGCCAGTTCGTTGCGGACCGTGCGCTCGACGGTGTCCCAGAGTTGCGGTTGGCCGCCGCGGGCGAGGTTGGCGCCCAGGCTGACCATGTCGCCCACCACGCAGATCTCGGTGCGGTACTCGCCCTGCGGCGCGAACTCCGGGTACCAGCCGTAGTCTGTGCCCTGCGCCACCACGAAGTCATGGACCTTGGCGGCCCAGTCGAGGTAGCGGCGTTCGCCCAGGACCGCGCCGAGGTGCGCGACGCCCCAGACGGCGTGGGTGTGCAGATGGACGTGCCCCTTGAAAGCGCCGGTGGCGGGGTCGACGCGCTGGGCGCCCATCTCCGGTTGCACCTCGTCGAGCATGCCCTCGGCGAAGGCTTTGGCCAGGGCCAGCCCTTCCTCATCGCCCGTGGCCTCGTAGTAGCGCACCAGGGGCTCTACCACCCACGGATAGTTGCGGCCATGCGACTGGCACCAGTTGCGCAGCAGCCACTGACCGTCCTTGTAGGGCGCGATCCCCCAGTAGTAGGCACGTGACCCATCCCAGATGGCCAGGTCGCGCAGGGCCAGGAACATCTGTCGCGTTTCCTGGCGCAAGGCGGGGTCGCCGTGCCGGGCGACCTCATCGGCCAGGCTGACCAGCAGTTTGGCGGTGGTCCAGGTGTTGACCCATTCGCCGGGGATGGTCTCACCGATGCAGGCGCCGGGGTTGGTCCAGCAGAGGTGATCCGCACGCCGGTAACGGCAGAGACGCTGCCGCAGGCCGTCCTGGACGGGGTCTGGGCCGGCCGCGTCGCCGGCCATCTCGCGCATGTGGGCGAACTGCGTGTTCATGCGGGCGTCGGTGTCGCCGAGCGACACCACGTCGAAGCCGTATTCGTTGGGCGGTGAGATGGGGACGTGTGCCGGGATGCCGAGGGGGCCCAGCGCGAACTTGCACTCGTAGCCGCGGGCCGGATCCGGGTTGCCACGCAGGTAATTGAGCGCGGCCCGGGCCATGGCCTGCAGGTCGACCGTGTCCGGCCGCGGCTCCGGATTCGGCGGCAGGATCCGGACGTCGCTCAGGTCGCCACGGAAGAGCAGAGGCAGGGTCGCATTCATCAGGGCTCCACCACCAGGGCAGCGTGGATACGGACCCAGGGCACCATCACCCGCAGCTCGCCGTCGGCCCAGGACCACTCGGCCGTGACCCGCTCGTAGGCCAGGCGCACGGACTGCGGTGCGCTCGGCAGGCGCAGGCGCAGGGCGATGGGGCCGGCCCAGGAGATCTCGTCGATGGCGCCATTGCCGGGCTGGTTCGGGATGCCGGAGGCGCGGTTGAGGAAGTGGATGATGGTGCGCCGACCTTGGCGCCGCAGCACGACATCGATGCTGGCCGGGGCCTCGACGGCGATGTCCAGCGGGCCCGCCAGTCGGGCCAGGCAGGCGCCGACGAACTCACGGGTCAGCGGGTAACGGTTGTGCTGGAAGTCCCGGAAGACCGCGCCGGGGACATACAGCACCTTGCCGCGGCGGACCCGCCGGAGGGTCGCTGCCGGGTTGGGGAGAAGCCGGTCGTCGACCAGGGCGGTGGTGCCGAGCCGACCGAGGGGCCGCGCCGTGGTGCACTCGACCAGGCGCCAGGTGGGGCTGTAGAGGGGCACCGCCCCGTCGGCCGCGGGGACGTAGTACGACTTGGCCGCTTCGACTGTGCCGGCGCTGACGCCCAGGAAGTCCCCGCCGAAGCGCTCCCAGGCTGCCGCGCCTGAGACCAGCAGTTTGCCGCCGCGGGCGACATACGCTTTCAGCGCTGTGACCATACGCTCCGACATGAAGTCCTGTTCTGGGGCGACCACCACGGGGAACTCGTCCAGGCGCTGCAGCAGGGCCCATTCGTCCAGGATGTCTACCCCGTAGTGACACTCCAGGATACTGAAGACAGCCCCTTGGACGGGGGCCGCGTCCGTGTTCCACATCAGGTTCTTGCCGCTGGGACGAGCGCGCAGATGATGCTCGGAATGCAGCACCGCGACCTGCGGAATGGTCTCGGTGTTCTGGCACAGCGCCCGGCGCTGCTTGACGAAGCGGCCCATGTCCCGCAGGCGCTTCAGGCGCCAGGGCACGAGTTGCCCACTGCGCAGGCCGGTCGCCGACTCGTAGACCTGGACGTTGCCGCCAAAGGCCAGCAGGGCGGCGGCCTCCTGCTGCAGCATCTCGGTAGGCTTCATGGTCCAGGGCGAGTCGACGGCGCCCATGCCATGCGAGCAGTAGAAGCTCCAGAGCATGATGTCCCAGGGCTTGCCGCGGGTCGACAGGAAGCGGGCTTCGCAGCGGCTGCCGTCGAGGCCCCAGACCCAGGAGTTGTCGCCGCTGATCCAGTCCGTCGGCACGCGGGGTTCGCCGGGATGCCGGAAGGTCTGCAGCCAGTTGGAGCAGACCAGGACGCCGGGCTTGTGCTCGTGTACCGCCTCGCAGTAGCGGGTGACGTAGTCCTCGAAGCTCTCGCGGGTGAAGTTCCACCAGATGGGCCAGTTCGGGTCTTTCTCGTCGGCGGGTGGGGCCGCGATGCCGGTCCGTTCAGTGAAGGCCGCCCGGCAGCGCGTGCAGTAGCAGGGCTCGGCGCCCCAGAGGTCGCCATCCACCCAGAAGCCGTCGACGCCGTAGCGGTCGATCAGTTCGAGCATCTGCGGGATGAGCAGCTTCTCGAGGTAGTCGCTGCGCGGGCACATCTTCTCGCCGCTGGGCTTGGCGGCGGCAGCGTCGGCAGGGGCCCCGGCCTTGGCGTCGTACGGCTGCACGCACCACTCCGGGTGCTTTTTGCCTGCCGCCATGTCCCAGATGCCGGAGTAATGGCAGTGCAACGGCATCCCCAGTTGGCGGGTCGCGGTACGCCACTGCTGCATGGCATCGCGCACGACGCCCGGCGACACGGTCGCATCGGGAACCTTGCTGAACCAGCTCGTCTGGCCGGGGTGGCCCTTGCAGTCGGTCTGCACAAAGTGCGGCGCCATCAGCTTGAGCATCGGCACCAGGTCGGCTTCCGCACAGCGCGTCCCCAACTCCGTGTCGCCGGCGTTGGCGTGCAGATCGTAGTGCAGGCCGAACGTGAAACGCTTGCCGTGCCAACGGCCACCGTAGATCGCCATCGGGAAGCCCTCCTGCAGAGGTATCACCACGACTCACACGCCAGACTCTCGTACTGTGCATCGCCAGGGGCAGGCGCGCAATCCAGACGCCGGCTCTGGAGGGCGAAGCTCCCCAGGCGCGCCCGCGCCGCTGAGCCGCCGGCTCCTGAGGCAATACCGGCCCTCAGCGGCGGCGGATGGCCACACGCTGGAAGGCCTGGCTCGAGGGGCCGTCGCGACCGACCAGCAGCATATCCACGTTGAGGTCGTCGTCCGCCAGCAGGCGGGCCGGGTCGGCGGCCTCGATGAAGCCGCCGTCCTCGTCATGCACGACGTAGGCGTCGAAACGCTGCAGAATCGGCAGCGCCAGGATCGCCGCGGGCGAACTTCCGGCCAGGCGCAGGTTGGCGGCGGAGAGTTCGAAGACGATGAAGCGGATGCGCTCCGCGGCCGCCTCTGAGAGGCCACTGAAGACCGCCTGCTCGAAGCCCTCCGTGTCGATCTTGACCAGGCCCGCCTCGACGGCGTTCTCCAGGATCACCTCACTGAGGGGAACCACGGCCGTGTCCACCGCGTCGACCGCGCCGCCCTTCTGCGGGACATAGGCCAGCGAGGACAGGCTGTGGCGGCCGCGGGGGACGTGGAGTTGCAGCGTTCCGTGCTGCTTGCCGATCGCGCAGTTCAGAACGCGGTAGTGGGCGATCCCATTGAGCTTCAGATTGGCCTCGGTGGCCTGCGCCATGGCGGGATTGGGGTCCACGGCGAAGAGCCGCTTGGCGGGGTGTTGGCTGCCGAACAGGCAGGAGTAGTAACCGATGTTGCAGCCCACGTCCACAAAGGCGGCGCTTTCGGCGGCGAGTGCCGCGATCACCTGCGTGGTGCCCTCTTCCCAGACGCCATAGACGCAGATCTGGTCGTCGACGGAATCGCCGATGGTCGTGTTCATGGCGAAGCCGCGGGCACACTGGGCCGTGAACGGACGCCCCTGATTGCGCCGACAGAACTTCCTGAACGCGGAATCACGGAACGGCCGGAAGGGGCCTTTCCGGGCGTAGAGGAGAAGCAGATCGCTATAGGTCATGCTGGGGCCCCTTTGCCTGCCGGAAGTCCGCGTAGCTTAGTGCCGGCTCCGCGGGCTGCAACCGCGAGCCAGGTCATCAGTAGAAGAACGGCACCAGCCGGCGCACGCGCTGCTGGTACTCGCGGTACGCCGGGAACCGCTCCAGCAGCCAGCCCTCCTCGCGCCGCGACTTACGGTCGAGGAACGCGAAGAGCGCGGCCGCATACGCCAGCGTCAGCCCACTCTGTACGAAGACGGCCCAGCCAAAACCCGCCGCCAGTAGGCCGCTGTACATCGGGTGGCGGACGAGGGCATAGGGCCCGCTCTGGATGAGCGTGGCCCCGCTGCGCGGGTACGGCAAGGCGGTCAAGCCGCGGCCCTGCCGGAGGACTCCGGCCAGGAACAGCGCACTGCCGGCGACCATCAGCAGGCCGCCGACAGCCAGGCTGGCGCCGCCAGAGGGGAATGGCCAGACGGGGTAGCCATAGGCCTGCCGCGGACCGAACATCACGAGTCCGCAGAGGAGCACTTGCACGACGACCAGCCACTCGCCGCGCGCGCCCTGCCAGCGGTGTTGCGAAGGGACGTTCGTCATCGGTCATCCTGCTCCCGGGTTTGGAGGCGCCCCTGGATAGGGTAACCTCCGCGCCCGGAAACGCAATGACGCGGCGGCGGCTAGCCGGCGACCGCTTCCACGGCGCGGTCCCGGTTCACCAAGGCGTAGAGCACGGGCAGGACGACCAGAGTCAGCGCCAGCGACGTGACCATGCCGCCGAAGATCACCGCCACCAGCGGCTTCTGGATCTCGCTGCCCGGTCCCGTCGAGAGCAGCATCGGCACCAGCCCCAGCAACACGGCCAGCGAGGTCATCATCAGGGGCCGCACGCGCAGGCGGCAGGCCTCGAAGACGGCCTCGCGGAGACCCATCCCGCCGGCGCGGAGTTGCTCGAAGAAACTCACCAGGATCAGGCCGCTCGCCACGTCGGCGCCGAACAGGGGGATGAAGCCGATGGCGGCTGAGACGCTGAGGTTGATGCCGAGCAGGTAGAGCGCCAGAATGCCGCCGACCATGGCCGAGGAGAGGTTCGTCATCACCAGCAGCGCCGGCTTGATCGCGCCCAGGGAACTGAACAGCAGGATGAAGATCAGCAGGATGGCGACGGGCACCACGATCGCCAGGCGGGCCATGGCGCGCTGCTGGTTCTCGAACTGCCCACCCCAGGCCAGGCGGTAGCCGACCGGGAGTTCGCGTTCGAGGGTCGCCAGCTTGGCGCGGGCTTCGGCGACGAATGAGCCGATGTCGCGGCCGCGGACGTTGCACTCCACCACCAGGCGGCGCATGGAGTCTTCGCGGCTGATCTGCGCCGGCACCTGCACCTCGCAGACGGTAGCGAGTTCCGAGAGCGGTACGTTGTAGCCGGCCGGCGAGGGCACCAGGAGCGCGCGGATGTGCTCGATGTCGGCGCGGGCTTCCTCGGGGTAGCGCACGACCACCGCGAACTGGCGCTGCCCTTCGTAGGCGAGGGTGGCCTCCTTGCCGCCGATGGCGGTCTCCACCAGCTCGTTGATGTCCGCGGCGTTGATCTTGTGCCGAGCCATGGCCTCGCGGTTGTGCTGGATCTCGATCTGCGACAAGCCGGAGACTTGCTCGGTCTTGACGTCCTCGGCCCCCGGGATCGCCGCCAGCAACGGCGCTAGCGCTTCGCCGGTGGCGCGCAACTGCTCGAGGTCGTCGCCGAAGACCTTGATCGCCACATCGGACTTGATGCCGCTGATCAACTCGTTGACGCGCAGGGCGATGGGCTGCGAGAAGGCCAGGCGTAAGCCGGGGATGGCGGCCAGTTCCTTGCCGATCTCCTCGACCAGCTTCGGCTTGGTCAGTCCCTCCGTCCACTCGCGCTTGGGCTTGAGGACGATGAACAGGTCGCTCTGCTCGGGGCCCATGGGGTCTTCGGAGATCTCGGCACGGCCGGTCTTCGAGACCACCGAGATCACCTCCGGGAAGCGCGCCAACAGGCGCTTCTCAAGCTCGGTGCACTGGGTCGCCGAGCCCTCGACGCTGGCGGTGGGCAGGCGGACGACGTTGATCGCCAGGGCGCCCTCCTCCAGCGGCGGCAGGAACTCGGTGCCGATCTTGGGGAGCACGGAGAACGCCGCCACCATGGCGACGACGGTGACCAGCACGGTGATCCAGCGACCGCGCATGGCCAACCGTAGGATCGGCATGTACACGGCCTCAATGATGCGCACCAGCGGGTTGCCCTTCTCCTTCTCAGGCTGACGCCGCACCAGCAGCGCCGCCAGCGCCGGGATCAGGGTCAGGGTGATCGCCAGCGAACCGATCAGGGCGAAGATCATGGTCAGCGCCAAGGGCTTGAACATCTTGCCCTCCGTGGACTGCAGGGAGAATAACGGCAGGCAGACAATGATGATGATCAGGAAGGCGAAGGTGACCGGGCGCACCACCTCGCGCGCCGCTGCGTAGGCGATCTCCAGCCGTGACAGGCTCGAGGCCGCTTTCTCCCGCATATGTCGAGCGATATTCTCGGTGATGACGATGGCGCCATCGACGACGATGCCGATCGCGATCGACAGTCCACCCAGGCTCATCAGGTTCGCCGTGACGCCCTGCCAACCCATCAGCAGGAAGGTCGCCGCCGCGGTCAGCGGCAGCAGCGAGGCCACGATCAGCGCCGCCCGCAGGTCCCAGAGGATGAGGAAGAGGATCGCCACGATCAGCACGGCCCCTTCGGCGATGGCGCGCGAGACGGTGTTGATACAGGCCTTGATCAGGTCGGTGCGGTCGTAGAAAGGCGTGATCTGCACCCCCGGCGGCAGGGACTTCTGGATCTCCGGAATGGTGGCCCGGACGCGGTCCACGACGTCCTTGGAGTTGGCCCCCTTGAGCATGATGGCCATGCCGATAACGGCCTCGCCGCGGCCATCTTTGGTGACGACGCCGTTGCGCGCCTGGTGTCCGACCCGGACCTCCGCCACGTCCCCGAGGTACACGGGCGCGCCGTCTTCGGCCTTGAGGACAATGCGCTCGATGTCGCGGATGTCGCGGACCAGCCCTTTCGAGACCACGTTCGTCTGCTCCGCGCCCTGCACCAGGAAGCCGCCGCTGGCATTGGCGTTGTTCTTCTCCAGCGCCTCGGCAATGTCCGTCAGCGCGATGCCGTACTTCAGTAGCAGTGCCGGCCGGGGTTCGACGTGGAACTGCTTGACCAGGCCGCCGAAGCTGTTCACCTCATTGACCCCGGGCAACCGTCGCAACTGTGGCGAGATCAGCCAGTTCTGCAGCGTACGCAGGCCGGTGAGGTCGTACTCGCTGGGGCTGAGGGTGGTCGCGCATTGCGCACAGGTACCCGCCAGGCGTGACCACACGGCCGGGTGTTGCGGGCAGAAGAAGCCGGACTCCAGCGCGTACTGGTAGATCTCGCCCAAGCCCGTGGAGATCGGCCCCATCTCCGGCTCGATGCCGGCCGGCAGCCTGTCCTTGGCCTGCGCCAGGCGCTCGAAAACGACCTGGCGAGTGAAGTAGGTGTCGACGTCATCCTCGAAGATGACGATGACCTGCGCCAGTCCGGCCTTGGAGACGCTGCGCACCTGCTTGACGTTGGGCAGGCCGCCCATCTCGATCTCGATCGGCTTCGTGATCAGACGCTCCACCTCGCCAGGGGCCAGGCCGGGCGCCTCCGCGAGGATCATCACCTGAATGTTAGTCACGTCCGGGAAGGCATCGATCGGCAGGCGCTGCCAGGCGAGGATCCCGGCTCCCAGTAGCGCCACCGCGGCCATGATCATCAGGAGCTTCTGGCTCATCGCAAACAGGATAAGGCGGTCGAACATAGGTATCCCCCGTCGTGTATAGGTTCAGTGATGCCCCCGGCTGACGCCGGGCTACCAGGATGCGAGGCGCGCTGCGGTCGTCCGAGCAGGTCAGGGTTAGACTCCGGCAGGGCGTAAAGGACAGGCGCCTGCTGTTGGAGGGCGAAGCTCCCCGGGGGCGCATGCCCCGCTGAGCCGCCGGCCTGCGGCCGGTTCCCGGGTCTCGGCTCACCGCCTGCAGGCAGGTCCTGCTGGACAGCAGGATTCGCCCTCCCTTCACACCTCCGCCCACCTCCGCGCGACTGAGGCTGAGTTTCACCGGAGCGCTACCCCCTCCCAGCGTGCGGCCTCCCGCCGTATGGCAGGAGGTCGCCATCTCAACCGCCGCTACCTCAATCGGCGCAGCCGGCCCCCATCTTTTCGCGCAGGACGTCGCTCTTGAGCATGAAGCCGCCGGCCACCACGACCTCCGCACCCAGCTCCAGGCCGCTGACGACTTCCACCTTCTCGCCGTCCGTCTCGCCCAGCACCACGTGCCGCTGCAGCCAGAGGTCATCGCGCCAGTGCTGGAAGACGAAGGCACGGCCTTCGTCGCGGAGGATGGCGGCGCGCGGCGCCAGCGTCACCTTGCGACCGCTGGGCATGGCCACGTCGACGGTGGCAAACATGCCAGGCCGCAGCTTGCCCTGGTGCGCCGACACCTGTACGCGCACCTTGAGCGTCCGGGTGGCCTCGCAGACCTCGTTCCCCACCAAGTCGACCACGCCCTGGAAGGCTTCCGTGAAGGCGGCAACCTTGACCGTGGCGTCCGCCTTGCCCTGGCGCCGCATGAAGTCGAGCAGGCTGGCCAGGTCGCGCTCATAGAGGTCGCACCAGACCCAGAGCGTGCTCAGGTCGGCGATCGTGCACAGGCTCTGTGTGGTGTCCACAAAGCGGCCTGCGGTCAGAGTCAGGGCGGTGATGGTCCCCGCGCGCGGGGCGGTGATGGTCAGGTTGGCGAAGCTCCCGTTCTCCTTCATCTCACGGGCCCGCGTGATCGCCTCATCATCGAGTCCGAAGAAGTGCAGGCGCTGTTCCGCGGCCACGCGCCTGACCTCTGTCTGCCGGGCCGCATTCTCGGTACGCAGCAGGTCGAGGGTCATGCTCAGTTGGGCCTCTTCGGCCAGCGCTGCGCAGTCGGCCTCGGCGGTCTGCAGTTCGCGCTGGGCGGTTTCCAGTTCCGCTCGGCTGGAGGCATCCTTCTCGACGAGGGCGGTTTCGCGTTGGCAGACGATTCTGGCCTGGTCGAGGCGGGCCGCTGCGCCGACCAACTTGCTCTTCCATTCGCCCAGGGGCTCGTTGCTGAGTTTGAGGCCCGCCGCGCCGCTCGGCAAGGCTGCCAGCAGGCGGGTCAGCGTGGCGCTGACCTGCCGTTGCCGGTCACGTTCCTGCACGGCAATCTCGGCTGCGGTCAGGGCTTCGAGATAGGTGGCCTTGGCCTCGCCCAGTTCGCTGGAATGGATGACGGCCAGGACGTCGCCGGCGCGGACCTCCTGTCCGAGGACCACCTTCACCGCCACCACCGTGCCGGGTGCCGTGGGCAGCACCTCGATGAGCGCGGTGGCATCGAAGGCGACCTCGCCGGTCAGGCGCAGTGCGCGGACCAGCTCGGCCTCCTGTACCGGTGCAGTCTTCACCAGCGCCTCGGCGACCCCCTGGCGCAGCTTCACGACACCCGCCTCGTAGCGGCATTCGTCGCAGTCCACGATGCGCCCGCCGCATTCGCAGGTCTGGGCGTCGATGGCAGCCGGTGAGGCGTCTGGGCTGGCGGCGGCTTCGCCGGCCGCGTCGCCCGTCGGCGTCTCGCCACCCTGGCCAACGGCCTCGCCAGCCGGAGCCGGTGTGGTCGCCGGGGCGGCGCCGCAGCCGTCGCCCGCGGCACAGGCGGCAGGGGCGGGGGCCGCCGCAGCGCCCTTTGGGCCGGACTCAGCCTTGGGGCTGCAGCCCATCCACAGCAGCGTGCCGGCCAGCAGGGCCACCGCCACGGCCATCGTCCGGACCTCCAGGCCGCCAGTCGTTAGCGCTGGGCGGTGGAGCACGTTCACGTGAGCTTCTGACATGGTCTGTTCTCCTACGTATGGTTTATGCGTTGATTAGCGGATCAGAACCTGGCCGCTCAGCCGTTCGGCCGTGGCGGCCGCAGCATGGCAGGCGCTGAGTGCATCGACGTACTGCATCTGCGCCGCAAAGAGCGTTTCCTGAGCATCCTGTACCTCGAGATAGCCCGACTTGCCCTGGACGTAAGCCTGGCGCGCGGCCTCCATGGCTTTGCCGGCTTCCGGCAGTAACTCGCCGGCCAGGCTGCGGCTCTCCTCCTGGGCCGTGCTGAAGTCCTGGTACAGAGCCACCAGTGCGGCCCGGAGTTCGGCCTCGACGGCCCGGCGCTCGGCGGCAACCTGGCGGAGCAGGGCTTGCGCCTCGCAGAGGGCGCCCTGATTGCGGTCGAAGAACTGCAGGGGCACCGAGGCGGAGACCAGGAACGTGGCTTCATCGTCGGCTGCGGACCAGGCGGCGCCGGCAGCCAGAGTCACCTCCGGCAGTCGGCCGGCGCGGGCCAGGGCCACGGCAGCGGTGCCTTGCGCCGTGGCCGTCGCCCAGCGCGCCAGGTCGGGGTTGCCATCCAAGGCTGCAAGCAGGCTGTCCAACGCCGGCACCGCGGGGATGGCGGTCAGGTCTCCGGCGGCGTGGGTGAAGGTCGGCGTCACTGCCCCCCACTGGGCGGCCAGGGTGGAGCGCGCTGCCTGCAACGCCCCGGCCGCCCGCTGCTGCTCGATGCGCCGGCTGGCGGCGGCAACCTTGGCCTTGCTGAGTTCCAGCGGCGCGTCCTTCCCCGCTTGCACGCGCTCGGCGACCGTGTCGACCAGCCGTTGCGCCAGGGTGCCGGCCTCCTGTACCAGGCGGAGGCGCTCCTGCGCCGTGAGTACGGCCGCGAAGGCGCGGGCGGTATCGTGGCGCACGTCCTGCTGCAGGCGACGGACGTCCCAGCGTTCCAGCTCGGTCTCGGCCTCAGCCAGGCGCGTCCGGGCGGCCCGTTTGCCGCCCAGTTCGAGGCGCTGGCCCAGTCGTGCCGTGGTCACGGAGTCGCCGACGGCCGACGCATCGGCGGTACCGCCCAGGTCCTCGACTTCCACCTCGAGTTCAGGGTTGAGCCGCAGGCCGGCCTGCAGAGCTCGGCCCGCGGCGGCCTCGATGCGCCAGGCGGCCGCCGCCAGGCGGGCATTGTGGGCCTCTGCCAGGCGCAGGGACTCGGCGCGGGTCAGAGCGCCGGTCGGCAGCGCGGCGGCATCGGGCGGGGCGGACTCGCCCCACAGGGGCGCCGTACAGATGCATGCGAACACGCCCGCACAGAGTCGGGCCAGGGATCGTACCTTCATAGAGACAACTCCACGCTGCGACCACCAGGTCAGGGGGAAGGGGCGCCAAGGGGATCCGGCTGGGTAGGGTAATACGCAGCCGGAGGCGACGCCGTCAGGAGGCAAGCAGGGGAGGGTGGATCAGACGCGGAGCACAACCGAGCTGAGGGCGGCAAGTCGCAGGCGCATGTCGTGTTCGCCGGCCAGGACGTGCGCCGGTGGCAGCCTGGGCGTGGCGAGAGCCCCGAGATCGGTCTGGGCCATGGCCTCAGCGTAGGGTACGCCCTGTCCGCTGGTGGCCCGCCGCTCCGCTACGCCCGGAGGCGCTCTCTGCAGCAGTCCCTTGCCGGGGACGTCCGCGCAGCCGTGCTCATCCAGGCAGAGGGTGCAGGGGGCCGCAGTGTTCGATTCCTCGGGTTGGACACGTCCCGCGGCCCCGGCGCAGGCGAGGCCATTCCCCGGCCCCAGGCCGACGCGACCGCTGGAGTCAACACAGAGGACCATGCCCCCCGAGGCCGCAGAGCCCCAAGGGAAACAGAGCGCCAGCAGGATGGCGACGGCTTTGGTCAACCACGCACGCACAACTCACCTTGACACAAGGATTGCAGCCAGGTTCCGCAAGAAACACTCACCTACAGCAGCCATGCCGGCCAGATGGGTGACATCCGGCAGCGCGGAGTACGGAACTGGTTTACTATAGGCACGCAATAGCGCGATTCCAGTCAAGGCACCAGTCCGCCGCCCACACCCGTCAGCGCCGCCAGGGCTTGATCCCCCTTGAACGGCACCTTGACCAGCCGCGCTCTCTCGTCGCCGCCGCGCTGGTAGCGGACGTCGTAGAAGCCAACCGGCTCGTCGAGAAGGACGAAGGTCCCTTCGCGGGCGAGCCCCAGGCGAAGATGGGTGTCGATGCTGCGGAGTTCGCCGTCAGCGGTGGCGGCGAGGACCAGGGCCTGGTGTGCGGCGGGCAGGCTCGCGAGCGATAACTTGGATTGGATCTCGCCGACGCTTCCGTCGGCCGCGATTTCGATCCGCGTCCGCCGCTCCAACTGCTGCAGGATCACATCGTAGCAGAGCACGCCCCGGCGATGGTTCCGATCAAAGTTCAGGACGGAGGCCTCCGGGAAGCGCTCTCTGACCGTCTTGGCCACGGCCTCGGGCAACAGGTCCTGGCAATCGCGGTTGCTGGCCGCCAGGAAGGCACTCAACAGGAGTTCGATCCCGGCGGTCGGGTTCTCCTCGGCGCGTAGCGGGCTGACGGCAGCGAGCAGCGCCAGTGCTGCCACGGCATAGCGCCTCTGGCGTGTGGTTGCGGTGTTCATCTTCCGGCGACCTCCACGGTGGTTGGCGTGCGGGGCCGCGCCCAGGCTGAAAACGTGCCAGAACCTAGCCGATTCGGTACCTTAGGGTAGGTCGGCAGAGTGAAGATCCGGGTGCCCGCAGATGAAGCCTTATTCATCTGGGAGCGGCGCCCGGCCCACCGGCTAGTGTGTCGTCCGCCGATTCCGTTGGTGTATGGCACAACGGATCTTGCGGACGTTACACTAGAGCCGGATGCGGATCATCGCCGGCATCGCCCGCTCCGGATCCTCGGCGGCGGCCACCGTCAGAATGCCGGTGGCGGGGACGTAGGCCGCCTCCACGGCCCTTCCCGAGAGCGTTACGGCCCGCGGCGGCGCGGCCAGGTGGACGTGCACCTGGTAGGTACGCCTGGCCGGCATGCCGTCGTAGTCGCCGCGGCGCGGGTGCAGCGTCACCTGCACCATCTGCCGCGTCTGCCGGCACTCGCAGCGGGTTTCGGCCACGCGGCCCTGCTGGTAGGCATAGCTGACGCCGTCGTCCTCGTAGAGAGTGAACGAGCTCTGGCCCCAGGGGTAGACGTCCAGGCTGATCTCCGGTACCGCAGAGGCGCCGACATGGTCCACGGGCGGCCACATCGGGATGATGGCACCCGCCTTGACGAACAGTACCCCGCCGCGGTCTGCTGGGTAGGCGCAGGGGATCTCGCCGGGTCCGTCGTGGGCCGTGCCGGTCCAGTAGTCGATCCAGCGGCCGGCGGGCAGGTAGATGCGGTCGGTGAAGGCGCAGGTCAGGAAAGCCTCGCCGAACATGTACTGCAGGGTACGCTCCGCGCACTCGGGGTCGTCCGGCGCCACCAGCGGCATCGCCCGCAGGATGGGCAACCCGCAACGCGCCGCCACGTGCGCCGCCGAGTAGATGTAGGGCAGCAGCCGGTAGCGCAGACGCGCATAGTAGGTGAACAGCGCCAGCATCTCCATGCCCTGGAACCACGGTTGGTTGTACATGTGCCAGGAAAGGACCTGCGACCAGGGCTGGAAGAAGCCGAAGTGGATACCGGTTGCCGACCACACCTCCATGTCGCAACTGGTATTTGAATGGCCAGAGAGGCCGTGGTTCAGCAGGCTGATCAGGGGCCCGGCATTGCCGCCCGTATCGCCGGCCCAGGTCGCGGAGTACTGTTGGATACCGGCGTAGCCTCCGGCGCTGTAGATCATGGCGCGGCGGCCGGTGTAGTCCTTGAACCCCAGGCTCATCTGCTTGTTCAGCAGCAGCGGATAGAGGTTGTGCATCTCGGCGTCTTCCATGCCGTTGCGCCACTTGCGGTCCGGGTGGAAGTTCACCTGGTTTGAGCCATCCAGTTTGAAGGCCGAGGCGCCATCGTCGACGAAGCGCTTGAGGTGGTCAAACCAGGCGACTCCGGTCTTGGTGATGCGGTCGGTGTAGGTCGGGACCAGATGCGGGTCCTGGATAGTGGCCTCGCGCTGCGGGCCGAGATCTGCCGCGCGCATCGGGTTCCAGTCGCGGCCGAGGAGCCGTTCCTCGTGCTCGCTGACATCGTAGTCGCAGCACAGCCACAGGCTGAGTTTGAAGCCCATGTTGGCCAGGCCCGCCGCGAAGGTGCTGTGCGCGGACCTCTCGAGCCAGAAGGGGATGTGGAAGCGCTCCTTGCTCCACTCCTTGTTCACCGAGAAGTCATAGTGCTGCTCCATCCAGTCCGGTTCCAGGCCGATGGTGTCGCAGGGGATCTGCTGACGGCGGAACTCATAGGCTTCGTAGAGGACGTCGCGGGCGCGGACGCCGCGTTCGTCGCAGACGAAGGTCAGGCCGTAGCCGGACAGCGGCAGCAAGTGCGGGCGGCCGCTCAACTCCGTGTAGCGGTCCAGCAACCGCGGCAGGCTGTCGCCGACCAGCAGATACAGGTCCAGGCCGCCCTGCTCGGCGGCAAAGACCAGGCGCTGCCGATCGCCGGCGCCGGCATCGACACGATGGAACCACGTGGTGTTGACAAACACCGCCCAGCCGCCGGTGCTCATCAGGAAAGGGATGGGGACGTAGCTGGCGACGTTGCGCAGCACCATGCTGCCGGCGTGGCCACGCTTCTGGATGCGATCGCGACTCTCATCACCCAGGCCGTAGAGTCGTTCGTCCGCGGCCAGGCTGAAGGCAACCCGGAAGCCGCTGTCCCACTGCGAACGGGGCGCTTCCGGCGTGGCTAGCAGGGTCCGTCCTTGCGCATCCCGCAGGCACAAGCGGCCGTCGTCACGGCGGACGCTCAAAGACGCTGCGGCGGTGGCCAGAATCACCTCCCCGCGGCGTTTCCGTACCGTCACCTCCACGGCCGGCCAGTCGCGCCGCAGCACGCCATAGCGATTGAGGGCGCCGTCGCGCAGATCGCCCACTGCGTCCAGCCGTACCCGGAACAGATGCGGCGCCAGCACATCGACCCGTAGCAGGCCGCCCTGAGTCAGTTCGATCTCGTAGCTCGTGATATCCATGGACCTGTCGCTCCAGTTCCCTGGGACTGCCGAGCGTCTGCTCGGCTCTGGCGACTATAGTACACCAATCCAACCGTCAGCACCGTGGACTCGCAGTCACACCCGTCCCATGCAAGACTCAGAGGCTGTAGCGGTTTAGGCTGTAGGCCATTAGGTTACACTACCGGACCCGAGTCTGGAAACGCAAAATGCCCCGACGTAGGACCTAACCGTCTACAGCCTGAGTACCTAACAGCCTTGGCGTCCTGTGGGACGCCTGTGACTCGCGGTCTCTCCTATCCGCGGAATCCGCGCCATCCGTGGTCAATCCGGCTTTCTGGAGCGGAGGCAACACGGGAGAGTCCACCACGGATGACTCGGAGGGTACGGATGACACACGTCGCCATGGCCTCCGCATGCCTCTGCACCCTCACGCCTTTGGGGGCTGATCCCCTGCTCACTATCGAACCGACACGAGTGTCATGCACCCCCCGGCGGTTCTGAACTCGTTCGCAGATGGCTTCCCGTCGCCGTGCAGACCATGTATGTTGCGGGGAGCGCAGACACGAAAGGTTCGCCATGTCGTCATCGGAACCCGCCCGCCGCCTCGAACTCCTCGCTCCCGCGGGCGACCGCAGCGCCCTTGACGCGGCCCTCGCGGCCGGCGCCGACGCGGTCTACTTCGGCCTGACCACGCTGAACGCGCGTCGCCGCGCCCGCAATCTGCGTCCGGAGGAGTTAGCCGGCGCCGTGCAGCGTGTCCAGGCGCACGGGGCGCGGGCTTACCTGGCACTGAATACCGACCTCAGCGAGCGCGAACTCGGCCAGGCGGCGCGCCTGCTCGAGCTGGCGCGGCAGAGCGGTGTTGCCGCCGTGCTGGTCCGCGATCCGGCGCTGCTGGTGCTGCGGCCGCTCTTCCCGCAGCTCGAGTTCCACCTCAGCACCCAGGCCGGGGCGGCCAATCCCGCCGACGTGGTCGCCGCCCGGGAACTGGGGCTGGCCCGCGTGGTGCTGGCTCGCGAACTGAGCCTGGAGGACATCCGTGCGGCCACGGCGGTGCCGGGTATCCAGACCGAGGTCTTCGTGCAGGGCGCGCTCTGCTACTGCGTGTCGGGCCGCTGCCTGCTCTCGAGTTGGGGTGGAGGGCGCAGCGGCAACCGCGGCCTCTGCACCAGTCCTTGCCGGGTGCCGTGGCGCGCCGGCGACAGCGCCCCCGGGCAACTGCTCTCGATGCGCGATCTCAGCGCCGTGCCGTACCTCGAGGCCCTGGCGGCCGCCGGGGTGGCTGCCATCAAGATCGAGGGACGCATGAAGTCGGCCGCCTGGGTCCACGAAGCGGTGGTGCTCTATCGACGGGCCCTGGACGGCGTCGCCGCGGATGATCTGGCCGCGTCTGCCGAGCGCCTGGGCGCCTACACCGGCCGGCAGATGACCAGCGGGTATCTCGATGGCGAGCGCGCCCACCTGACCGGCGCCGCGGCAGGCCGGGGCGCCGATGATGACGCCCCGCTCCACGCCGAAGCGCTGCCCGCCGAGTCCGCGCCGCGGGCGGACGCTGTACCGACGTTTGCGCTGGTCATCTCGACGACGGCCGCCGGCGTCCATTGCCGCTGCACCTGCGCGGGCCAGGTGCGCGAGTGGGACCTGCCGCGGACGGTCATCCGCCGGGCCGCGAAGGCCGGCACGGCCGCCGAGTTGCTGGCCACGCTGGCGCAGGATGGCCTGCAGGGGTTCCGGCTGGACCCCGCGAGCCCCGTGGCCGAGCCCGAGTTGCTTCTGGCACCGCGCACCGTACGCAGCATTCTCGATCAACTCTCTGCCTTCCTGCACCAGCGGCGCCGGGAGCAGGCCGTGGCCACCGTCCGCATCGAGATTCCTGCCGACGTACGGCGCTGCCTCGAACGCTCGACGCCGGCCGCGGCGAACTCCCGCCCGCTCGGCGCCATGCCGGACCGGGTCCGGCTGACGGTGGCCCAGGCGGTGGATTTTGCCCTGCGCCTGCCTGGTCTCGGGATCGTGGTCGAAGGCGCGCTGGCCGCCGATGTGGGTCCCCTGCTGCGGGCGATCCCAGCCGCGCGCCTGGTGCTGGCGCTGCCCCCGGTCATCTTCCCGGATCATCTGCCGGCCGTGCGCGATCTGCTGGCGGCCTGCCGCGGCACGGGTGTCGGCATTGAGGCCAATACCTGGGGCGGCGCCGGAATGGCCCGCGAGCACGGGCTGCCCTGGGAAGGTGGTCCGGGGTTGCCGATTCTGAACTCCCTGGCGGCGCGGGCTCTGCAGTCGTGGGGGGCGAGCGGCGTCACGCTCTCGGTCGAGGCTGACCGGCAGCAACTGGTGGATATCTGCAGCGCCTGTCCGGTCCCGGCGTCGCTGCTGGTGTATGGCCGCCCGCCCCTGATGGTCACGCGGGCTGACGTTCCCGCCGCCTGCCTGGGCCAGGTCTTCGAGGACCGGCGCGGCATCCGCATGATCCCCCGGCTGGAGTCTGGCCTGGCCGTGTACCGCCCCGCGGAACCGTTCTCCATCCGGCAGCGCTCCGAGCCGGACATCCGCGTCGCGCACCTGGTGGCCGACCTGGTGAGTGCGCCCGACCCCCTCGGCGAGTGGCAGGAGCTGAACCGGCCGGGAGCCCCTGAGTTCGCCTTCAATTACGACCGGGAATTGAGCTGAGGGCGCCTCGGAAGCGGGTGCGGCGACCCGGGGCGATGGCGCGGGCGACAACGGGGACGGGGACGACCGATTGCGGCCGTCTGCAGGACTGGACCGATACGAAGTATATGGGGATAGCGGTCCTTACTGCTCTGGTGGCAGTCTCCTGATGGAGACCGGCCAGCCGCCTGGCAACAGTTCCCGGACGCTTACGTGTGGTTGCGGGTGGTTGGCGCCGGGATCCCCATGGCCTTGAGCTTGCGATAGAGGGTGCTTTCGTCGATTCCGAGCTCGCGGGCCGCGGCGCGCCGGTTGCCGCCTTGGCGGCGGAGCGCGTCCTCGATCAGAGCGGCCTCCATCTGCTGCAGCGACAGGACCTGCCGGAAGGGGCTTTCCGGGTCTTTGCCTGTCTCGCGCAGTTCCGGCGGCAGATGACGCATCTCGATCAGGCCAGCCGGGCAGAGCACAAAGGCGTGTTCGATGATGTTACCGAGCTCGCGGATGTTGCCGGGGAAGTCGTACTGGAGCAGGCGCGCGCGCACCTCGTCGGTCACGCCGGCGAGGTCGCGGCCCTGCAGGCGGTTGAGGCGGGCGACGAAGTGGTCCACGAGCAAGGGGATGTCCTCACGCCGGTCGCGCAGGGGCGGCAGGTCGATGCGGATGACATGGACGCGATAGAAGAGGTCTTCGCGGAAGGTGCCCTGGCGCACCTGGCCGGCCAGGTCCTTGTTGCTCGCCGCAATCAGACGGACATCGGCCGCCACACTCTCGACCGCGCCCAGCGGTTCGAAGCGCCGTTCCTGCAGCACCCGTAGCAGCCGCACCTGCATGGCCGGCGAGACATCGCCGATCTCATCCAGGAAGAGGGTGCCGCCCTTGGCCAGGGCAAAGCGTCCCGGCTTGTCCCGGCGCGCCCCGGTGAAGGCCCCGGCGCAGTAGCCAAAGAGCTCGGACTCGAGCAGCGTGTCTGGCAACGCGCCGCAGTTGATGGCGACGAACGGCTTGCGGGCGCGGCGGGACAGGTTGTGGACGGCGCGCGCCACCAGCTCTTTCCCGGTGCCGCTGGCGCCCTGTACCAGCACCGTGCTGTCGCTCTCGGCAATCTGCGGCAGGATGCGGAACACGTCCCGCATGGCGGCGCTGCGTCCCACGATGTCGGCGAAGGTGTAACTCGCCTCCAGTTCCTTCCGCAGTTCCTCGACCTGGGTCAGGTCCTGGAACGTCTCCACGCCGCCGATGGCACGCCCCTTGGCGTCGCGCAGGATGGCCGTCGAGACGCGGATCGGCACCCGTCGGCCCTCGGCGTCGACGACGTAGACCGGCAGGTTCACCACCGGTTGGCCGGTTGCCAGGGTCGAGCGCAGCGCGCAGGCCGTCTCGCAGATGCTGGCACGCAGCACCTCGCAGCAGGGCTTACCGATGGCTTCCTCACGCCGGACCCCCACGATCCTCTCGGCGGCCTGGTTGAAGGTCGTGATCCGCCACTCCAGATCGACCGTGAAAACGCCCTCGTTGATGGAGTCGAGGATTACTTGTCTGTGGTCGATGTCGCCGGCACGGGCCATGAGTCTGGTCCTTTCAGACAACGGTAGTCCAGAGCATGCAGTTCGCCATATAACCGAGCATGTAACCAGGCATAATGCAAGATTAGGGGGAAATCACAGACGGCGATAGGTATTGGTTATTGTAGTTTCATTACAGCTACTTATGGCTAATAAGCAGAGGTCTTGAGGGGATTGGCCCAGTAGCTGCTTATACCCATCCTACAATGCGAATCGCCATCGCCAACTGGAATGATCGAGTGTCGCCGGTGTTGGACTCGGCCGCGAGCCTGACCGTGATCGAGCATGGCGCCGAAGGCGAGACGGGGCGGCGCATTCTCCGCCTAGAGGGTACAGGGGTATGGAGCCGGGCCGGGCAGATCGGCGCACTCGGTCTCGACGTACTCATCTGTGGCGCCGTCTCGCAACCGCTGTACGACTTGCTGGCGTCCGGCGGCTTTGAGATCGTGGCGTTCGTCGCGGGCGACGTCGACCACGTTGTGGCGGCGTTCCTCTGCGGCGAGTTGCCTGACCGGGCACTGGCTCTGCCCGGATGTCGCTGCCGCTGGCGCGGCAAGGCAGGGCGCAGCCTACAGACCAATGGACGGTGCCGGCGCCAGGGGCTCTCAGCAGCAATCGAGCCTGGCGTGGGGACAGCGCCGACGCTGGCGGGAGCCAGGAACGACACAGGCACGCTGCCGGAACCAGTATACACAAGGCAAGGAGATCCCCTCATGGTTGTCGTGAGTGCCCGCGGTGAGTCCATGGACGCGGCCGTAGACAGCCGCTTCGGGCGAGCGGCGTTCTTCCTCGCTGTAGACTTGGCGAGTGGTGCGGCTCGTGCCCACAACAACACGCCGAATCTGGAGTCCGCGCAGGGCGCGGGCATCCAGGCGGCGGAGACCGTCGCCCGACTGGAACCTGAGGCGGTGTTGACTGGCAACGTTGGGCCCAAGGCCTTTCGGGTCTTGCGGGCGGCCGGCATCCGGGTCTACCGCTGCGAGCAGGGCACGGTGGCGGAGGCAGTAGCCCGTTTCCGCGCCGGTGAACTCGAGGAACTGTCCGGTGCCACGGTCGAAGGACACTCGATCTGAACGCAAACAAGGAGACAACGAACATGCCACAAGGTGATGGAACGGGGCCCACGGGCCAAGGATCAGCCAGCGGTCGCGGGCTGGGGCGTTGCGGTGTTGGGGCCCCGCGCGGGGCTGGTGGCGGGGCCAGGGCTGGCCGCCGCCATGGCGCTCCGGGGTCAGGTTCTGGTGCCGGGTCAGGTCGGGGTGCCGGGCGTGGTGCCGGTCAGGGTCTAGGCCGGGGTGCCGGGCGTGGTGCCGGGCCAGGGCCAGCACCGCAGGTGTAGGGCCATCCGAAGGCCGCGAAACGCGATCCTGCCAGCAGGAGATGGAGAGGAGGGAGATGCCATGACCCAAGCAACCGTGCAGACGCATGGATCAGCGGCCCTGGACCCGTTCTTTGGCTGGCTGGATCATCCCACGGCGAATGCTTCGCTCACCGGGCTGTGCGGCGACCAGGTGGAGTTCTACCTAGCTATCCACAAGGACAAGGTTGAGGACGTGCGCTACTGCTCAGAGGGCTGTGACTACCTCCGGTCCTGCGCGGCGGCGGTAGCGCGTCGAGTCAAGGGCAAGGACATTCTCGACGCGTTGGCCATCAGCCCACGGGAGATCATCGATGCCCAGGAGTGCCTGCCCGAGAAGGGGCGGCACTGCGCCATCCTGGCCGTGAGCACGCTGCACCGCGCCATCGCGAGCTACCTCTTGGACCAGCAAGCGGCCCAGGAACGACAGAGGGTACGATGAAGGTCGCGATCGCCAGCGGCAAAGGGGGGACGGGGAAGACGACCGTTGCCGTGAATCTCGCCTGCGTTCTTGCGGATCGCGGCCAGACGGTTCAGTACCTCGATTGCGACGTCGAGGAACCGAACGGTCACATTTTCCTCAAACCCCAGATCACCGCGACCGAGTCGGTGGGGATCCCCGTGCCAGTGGTGGATGAACAGAAGTGCACGGCCTGCCGCAAGTGCGCCGAGGTCTGTCAGTATCACGCCATCGCGGTGTTGAAGAAGCCGCTGGTCTTTGCTGAGCTCTGCCATGGCTGCGGCGGCTGCCGGCTGGCCTGCCCGGCAGGGGCCATCCGGGAGGAGTTGCGGACTATCGGGGTGGTCGAGACCGGCTGGGCCGGTCGGGTCGGTTTCGGCCAGGGCCGTCTCAACGTCGGCGAGGCCATGTCGCCGCCGCTGATCCGCGCCGTGAAACGGCAGGCGCAAAGGGCCGGGGTCGTGCTGCTGGACGCGCCGCCCGGCACCGCCTGCCCGGTCGTGGCGACGGTGCGCAACGCTGACTATGTACTTCTGGTGACCGAACCGACGCCATTCGGGCTGAATGACTTGCAGTTGGCGGTGCAGATGGTACGGCAGCTTGGGGTTCCCTGCGGTGTACTCACGAACCGGGCAGATACGGGCGACGGGCGCGTCCGCGCCTACTGCCAGGCTGAACGAATCGCCTTGCTGGCAGAACTCCCAGACGAACGCAGGGCGGCGGAAGCCTACTCCCGCGGCCTGTTGCTGGTCCAGGCACTGCCCGAGTGGCAGGGACGGTTTGAGGCTCTCGCTGATGCCCTTCTTTGCCGGGGCCAGGATACGGTCATTAGGCCATGAATGAGCTCGTCATCATCAGCGGCAAAGGCGGCACGGGGAAGACCAGCATCCTGGCGTCGTTTGCCGCGCTGGCTGGGAATGCTGTCCTGGCCGATGGCGATGTCGATGCCGCGGACTTGCATCTGTTGCTGGCACCCACGGTCCAGCGCCGCGAGGAGTTCCGCTGCGGCCATGAGGCAGTCATCCGTCAGGACGACTGTATCGGCTGCGGTGCCTGCCTGGCGCGTTGCCGATTCGAGGCCGTGCGGATGGGCAAAGGCGGGGTGGGGGAAGGCAGGTTCGCCATCGACCCGACAGCCTGCGAAGGCTGCGGCGTCTGTGTGAAGGCCTGCCCCGTCCAGGCCATCGACTTCCCGGAGAAGGTCAGTGGCGAGTGGTACGTATCGGATACGCGCTTCGGGCCCTTGGTACACGCCCGGCTGAACCCCGGCGGCGAGAACTCCGGCAAGCTGGTCAGCCAGGTGCGCACGGCGGCCCGGGAGCTGGCCGCTGAGCATGGTACGGACACCGTGCTGGTCGACGGACCGCCGGGCGTGGGTTGCCCGGTGATCGCAGCCATCAGCGGCGCCGCACAGGTGCTGGTAGTGACCGAACCGACCCTCTCGGGCCTCCACGATCTGCAGCGCGTCCTCGCATTGACTCGCCACTTCAACCTGTGCGCTGCAGTCTGCGTCAACAAATGGGATCTGAACCCGGAGTTGGCGGAGCGTATCGAGTCCGTCGCCCGGGCGGCGACCGCCGTGGTTGCCGGCAGAGTGCGCTACGACCTCGTAGTCACCCAGGCACAGGTCGCAGGGCGTACCGTCGTTGAGATGGGCTCTTCTGCCGCGGGCGACGATATCCGTAACGTATGGAGTGCCCTGCTGCCTGCGCGAGATGCGTCACTCACGAGCACGGGAGGCAACCATGGCTGAGCGCGTCAATGTCCGGGTGACCGTACTGGCCGACAACACGGTCGGCACGCGCGGGCTTCTGGCCGAACACGGCCTGGCCTTTTGGGTTGAGGTCGGTGACCGCCGGCTGCTCTTCGATACCGGCCAGGGCCTGGTGTTGGCGGCCAATGCCAGCGCCCTTGGCATTGACCTGCGGACGCTGGACACGGTGGTCCTGAGCCATGGCCATTACGACCACACGGGCGGCCTGGCGACCGTGCTCGGGCAGGCGTCCGGCCGCGTGACTGTCCATGCCCACCCGGATGCCCTGCTGCCGAAGTTCGCGCGTGACCAGGCTAGCGCGCGGGCGATCGGCATTCCCGCCCCGTCGCTGGCGGCACTGTCGGGCTCGCGCCGCCGCCTGCTCCTGTCGCGGGAAGCGGTCGAGGTCGCGCCAGGGGTGCGCATGACGGGCGAGATCCCGCGCCGGCACCTGGACGAGCCGACCACTGAAGCCTTCTGCCTGGACCCCGATGGGCACCACGCAGATCCTCTCTTGGACGACCAGGCGCTGTTCATGGCCACCGGCCAGGGGACCGTCGTCCTTCTCGGCTGCGCCCACGCTGGGGTGATCAACACCCTGGACCACATCGCGGAACTGACCGGCGGCGCGCCGCTGTGCGCTGTGCTGGGCGGCCTGCATCTGCGGGCGGCCTCGCCCGCGCGGCTCGCGTGGGCCCTGGCGGCCCTGCAGAGGTTCTCAATTGTGACACTGTGCCCAATGCACTGTACCGGCATGGCGGCAACGGCCGCGCTCTGGGCGGCATTCCCCGGCCACTGCGTTCCCGGCGCCGTCGGGACGACATGGACGTTTTGAGGTAACGAAAAGGACACATCATGGATCCGTGCACGAGCAAGTGTCAGACCCCCAGGACCGCAGGCCCCACCGGCAAAGCCTGTATCGGCGTGGCGAAGGCGCCCAGCGCCGACACGGCCACCGACGCCGCGGCTTTGGAGCAACAGCAACTGCATGACCGCCTGCAGAAGATCCGATTCAAGATACTCGTTATGTCCGGCAAGGGCGGCGTCGGCAAGAGCACGGTGGCGGTCAACCTCGCGGTCGCGCTGGCGCTGGCCGGGAGGCGCGTCGGCCTGCTGGATGTGGATATCCACGGGCCGAGCATCCCGACGATGCTGCGGCTCGAGGACGCCGGCGTGCAGGTCACCGATGGCGTCGTCCAGCCCGTCGATGCGGCGGGGATGAAGGTCATGTCCATCGGCTTCCTGCTCCAGCACCGCAACGACGCGGTGATCTGGCGCGGCCCCATGAAAATGGGCGTCATCAAGCAGTTCCTCAAGGATGTCGAGTGGGGCGAGTTGGATTACCTGATCATCGACTCGCCCCCCGGCACTGGCGACGAGCCGCTGTCGGTGTGCCAGCTCATCGAGGATGCCGACGGCGCGGTCATCGTCACTACCCCGCAGGACGTCGCCACGGCCGACGTGCGCCGCTCCATCAGCTTCTGCCGGCAGTTGAGCTTGCCTGTGCTCGGCGTCATCGAGAACATGAGCGGCTTCGCCTGCCCCAAGTGCGGCGAGGTCACCGACATCTTCAAGACGGGCGGCGGGGAGCGTCTGGCGACCGAGATGCGCGTGCCCTTTCTGGGCCGTATCCCCATCGACCCAGCGGTCGGCGCGGCCTGCGATGCCGGCACGCCGTTCATGTATCACCACAACAGCACGGTGACGGCCAAGGCATTCGGCTGTGTCGTCGCCCCCATCCTGGCGTTAGCGGAGTGCGACGAAGCGGCCGCGCCAGAGCAAGCACCCCAGGCGGACCACCCATCCAAGGAGAAGAGCATGCGAATCGTGATCCCCGTGGCCAACGGCCGACTGACGATGCACTTCGGTCATTGCGAAGCGTTCGCTGTGATCGATGTTGATCCCCAGACTAAAGCGGTCCTGAAGCAGGAGATCCTAACTGCCCCGGAGCACCAGCCGGGACTGCTGCCGCGCTGGCTGGCCGAGCGCGGTGCCCAGGTAGTCATCGCCGGCGGCATGGGCCAGCGTGCGCAGGGGCTGTTCGCCGAAAGCGGCATCAAGGTCGTGGTCGGGGCGCCCGCCGAGGCCCCGGAGGCCTTGGTTCGCACCTATCTCGACGGCACGCTCAAGACCGGCGACAACGTCTGCAGCCACTGATCGTGCCGCAGTCTGGACCAGAGGCAGTGGCGGTAGAGACAGGTGGAAGTACAGAGACGCGCGGGTCTCAGGACGGGTACCATCCCCGGGTCTGGTGCGCCGCCAGCAAGCAGGCGCCTCCATTGGCTACAGGGCATCGCGCCACTGGCTTGGCGTCATACCCGTCCGCTCTCTGAAGCGGCGCGCGAAGTAGCCCGCGTCCGGGAAGCCAGCGCGCTGGGCGATATCGGCGACGTTCAGGCTTAGGTCCCGCAGCAGCAGCTTGGCATGGGCGATACGTCTGTCGGTCAGGAACTCCTGGAATGTCCCGCCCGTGTGTTTGCGAAACAGCATGGAGAAGTGATTCGGGGTCACCCGTGCGGCTGCCGCGATCTTGGCCACCGTGAAGGGAATCCCGGGATCCTGGGTCACCAATTCCTTGACCAGTTCGGCGAGAACCGCTCCACGGCGTCCCACCGTGCCCGTGTCTGGCACGTCCCTGGCCACGAAGAGGGCTGCGGTCAGGCGCTGCTCCAAGCACGGGCTGCCTGCCGCGTCGCCCGAAGCCTGGCTCGACGGCGCTGCCTCGGCAGCCGTGGCCATGCCGCGCGCGATCTCCCCGACCGCCGCTGCGGCCACCTGGACCAACGCCCTGGTTACGGCTAGGTTCGTGGGCGTCAGGGAAGGAAGTTCGCCGTACGCATGGTGGAGGTCGCGCAGGTTCACACCCTCGTCCGTGGCGCGCGCCAGAACGGCAGCCCAACCTGCTTCGCGATCCTCGGCCGCGAAGGCACTGGAGCTCACCACGATGGACCGCGAGGTCTCACCCGACGCACTCAGGGCGGCGGCCGCGATCACGTGTACACCGCCGTGGCAGCAGTACTCCGTCAGCCCACGGTAACAGGCGCCAAAGCCCACCAAGGCGCGACAGGTCGCGCACCCGCGCATACCGGTGCGCGAGCCACGCAGGACTCGGCAAAACGCCGGGAGGTTCATCTCCGAGCCGTCGGGGGACAACTTGACAATGTCGTCGTTCTGGCGCAGCATGAACAGGATCCGCATGCCGGCCAGGTCGTGCGCGGCATTCTCGATGGCCTTGATCAGCGGGCTACGGCTCACCGCCGCCATCACCTGGTCCGTACTCAGGTTCTCCACGCGGTCTCTCCTCTGCCGTCTGGCCATCGCCGACTGCCGCCTCTGGCTGGGGCCGGAGCTGGGTCCAGCACTGCGCCGACGCAGTAGCCTGCTCCTGTCTGACCAGCGATGCTTAGTATAGCACCATCCCACCATTCGTAGAAAACTCTCATTGTCCCCCCGCTTGCGCCGCGGCATACTACTAGGTAGACAATCATGCCGCATTCGCGGCGAGCGATGTGGTCACGGTGAAGTAGTCCTGGAGTCACGTCGGTAGGTGTCCCGTTCGCAAGGAGTATGTGCCATGAAGAAGCTGTTGCTGGTGGCGTTGCTGCTGGTCCTGGCCACGGGGGCCGCGATGGCCGGGGGCGACAAGAACCGTGGAGACAAGGGCAAGGGTAGCGTACACCAGACGGTCGGGCCGTAAGGCGGCCCGCTGGTCTGCCCGCAGTCAGGTGTAGCCCCATGGTCCAGACCATGGGGTTTCGCCTTTCCCGGGGTGGCCACGGACGCCGTGTGTGTGCCCGGGGATCCCCTGTGTCTGGCGGCTGCGCCGGCAGGGCGCAGTCGTCATTTGGCGTCGCCGACCTCGATCTTCGCCTCCGCCTGCAGGCGCTGCTCTTCCTCTGTCCACCAGCGGTTGACGCTGTCTTGCCGCAGTACCTCCAGCAGGTCGGCATCCGTCATGGGTTCGCGGCGGATGATGTGGAAACCCCAGGGCGACTCAACCGGCCGGCCGAACTCGCCCGGCTTGAGCGCCTCGAGTTCCTCGGCGAACTGCTTGCCCAAGGCGTCGCGCGGGATGGCGCCCAAGTGGCCCCCTTTGGGCTTGCTGATGGCGTCCTCGGAGACCTCGCGGGCCACCGCCTCGAAGCTCTCGCCCGCCTTGAGCTGGCGCCAGGCGGCCTCGGCGTCATTCCGAGCCCGGTCGCGCACTTCCTCGGGCTCCTCGTCAAAGCGCCGGTTCTGGAAGGTATTGAAAAAGATGTGGGAGGCATTGGCATAGGTGCGCTCCAGACGCGGTCGCTCGGTGCGCAGCAGCGTCTCGCGCTTCTCGCCCGCGGGGTACTCCTTCTGCCAGTGCGCCGCGAGGCAGCGTTGCGTGCCAAGGTCGTTGGCTATACCGACCCGCAGTTCCTGCATGTCGATGCCCAGGGTCTCCATGAACTGCTCGAGACTGGAGTAGCGGCAGCAGGAACAGCCGGAAGCGGGTGGGGTCTTGCGAAGCTGCTCTACCTCGGCATCGATCTCGGCCGCGCTGACCTCGATCTGTTGCGCTTTCAGGTACTGCCGCAGGACTCGGGCGTTGAGCAGGCGGGCGAGCTTCGCCTGGCGCAGGCGTTCCTGATCGGGTGCGAACAGCGCACTGAACGGCCCCGGCTTCGGCAGGCCCGCGGTCACTTCGCTCCAGTAGATGGCCTCCTCGTTGACCCGGGCCGCGACCGGTCCCGGGTCGGCGGGGACCGCGCTCGTCGGCGCGGTTGCGGGAGCCGGCAGGCCGGGGTTCTGCGCCTGGGCAGCGTCCGACCAGAGCCCCACACTCAGGCACGACGTTAGCATCAGCCGCAAGGACTTACGCATGCTCGGATCTCCGGTTCGCTCAGGGTGAAGGGGGTGTTACCACGACGCGCTGTCGTGAACGCAGGACGAGGTACGCGAACCCCGCAAGCAGCAAGCCTTCGTGCCACGGCTGGAGCAATGGGCCGCGCCCCGCCCCGCGCCTCCCCAGGAGCCCGCCCGGCACGCCCCGAACGGCATCCTGCAGGACGGCGATTCCTTGCTCGGACCAGCGCTGCGGGTCGCATTCGACATGCAGCACGCCCGTCATGCAGCCGCGCTCCTTCCAAAGGGCCGGCAACTGGCCGGCGTCGCGCGCCGAGACGGGCAACGCTGTGGCGAGCGTCGGTCGGGTGCCTTGGCTGACGCCGTCCCACCAGTCCCGGCCCAGCAGAACGCGTGCCGGAGGGCCCTCACTGCGGTCGAGGAAGTACCCGGCCACAACCACTCGCTCGCCGTCCAGCGCCGCCAGGTCGGCCGGTATCGTCGGCTCCCCTCTCTGCGCGGCCGCTGCGAGCCAGGCGAAGTCGAACAGCGGGAGTCCCGCCGCGCGCGCGGACTCCGCCGGGTCCGCATCCGGCTCGTCAGCGCCCGCCGGGGCACACGACGTGCCCTCCAGCCGGTAGATGAACCCCTGGTTCGGCTGGGGGTCGGCGAAGAAGCGTCCATGGACTAGGACCGGGCGCAGACGCTCGAACTTCACCGGGGCTCTCATCTCTACCAGCAGATACTGGTTGTACTGCGGGCGCGGACCGTAGCAGCAGGTCTGGGTCGTGCGTAACAGGCAGAACGTCTTGAGCTGCGTTCCGGGCTCAAGCGGGTACATGAACCCGACACAGGCCGCCTCGCGTCCGCTCCATGCCGCCACGGCAGGGGGGCACGGGGATGGGGCTTTGGGGTCGAAGTCCCATTCGGCCAGCGTCGCGAAGCGCAGGAAGCCGCCCGTGCCGTCACCGGCCTCGTCGATGCCGATGGTGTTGTGCCCGGCCAACACCCCGCCTTCCGCGCGTAAGGCGACCGTCGGCGCGCCTGCATTCTGCGACCGCTGCCGTCGGACCTGAGGCTCCAGGTGGTTAGCGGCGATAGCCACGGCCAGCGCCACGCCGCCGAACCATGGCCACCGGCGGCGGCGTGGCTCCGGGCTCACCGAGTCCGCTGGCAGGTCGCTGGAGTTGTCCCTCGGCATGCTGTCCCCTTGCATCGAAGCCGCGGCTTCGGCAGAGCGATCCTCACCGGCGGCTGGAGTTCGTTCGGCACGTCCGGTTGGCGCTCTGCCACCTTTAGCATACATTAGAGTACATGAAGCTGATCATGGATGCTGACTGCCTGATCAAGTTGACCAACGCCGGGGGTAAGGAGCCGGTATGCCGGGCGTTTGTGGTAGTGATTCCCGTCGGCGTGAAGCGCGAAGTCGTCGACGGCGGTGGCGACCGTCCCGATGCGGCCACGGTGGACCGGAACATCCAGGCTGGATTGCTGGTCGTTGCAGCCACGGCAGGGGCGTGCAGCCGCAAGGGCGAGGACTGGGCGCTGGCGCTCTACAGTGAAGGCGGTTTCGACGGTATCTGCAGTGACGACCGCCGTTTCCTGGCCAAACTCCGCACCCTCGGCATACCGTATCTGACGCCTGCGGCGCTGATCGTGGTGCTGGCGAGGAAAGGCTGTCTGAGCAAAGCCGAGGCGATGGCACACCTCGCGGCCTTGGCCCCGTTTGTCAGCGCCGATGAGTGCACTGTGGCCAGGCTCAAACTGGGCATCGCTGCCGAAGGGACTGCCCGACCATGAAGACACGTTCACTGCGCCTCCCAGACGAGTTGCTGGCCGCCATCTCGGTGGTTGAGAAGGCGGAGCATCTCGACGAAGCGCCGGCCATCCGCAAACTGCTCTGGCTTGGGTTGGAGACATACGTGGCCAACCTCTATGGCGCGGGCCGTCTGACGCTCCGCGAAGCGTCCCAACGCTTAGGGCTCTGCCTCGGCGACACCATCGATCTGTTGCGCGAGCGCGGCGTGAGCGGGAACCTGACCGCCACCGACGTCCTTGAGTCCATCGAGCGGTTCACGAACGTCCCTCCCGAAGCCGCAGCCGGACCGCCGACCTGGCAACTGCCAGGGCCGCAGCGCCTTGGGGGCGCGGATCCGGTTGCCGCCCCGGCTTCGCCCGAGCCCCTGCACGCTGACGCTGACCAGGCCGTGGCCGAATCCGCCGACGCGTACCGGGCGCGAAGGGCGAGACGTGATCCCGTGTGACACGAACACCCCGTTCGCGTCACGTCTCCTCTGTGCCGCTGGCTTGCCATCCCGTTGCTCCGTATCCGCACCGTGGTGCGCCTGCTCATTCCAGTCCTGGTCCGGGTCGTAGCCCTTACGGGATAGGCGGACGGCTCATTAGCGGTGCTCCTCGCCCGACTGCAGTCCCTCGCCGGCCCGGACGAGCCGCGCGCTGTTGAAGATGATGGCCAACGAACTGAAGCTGTGCAGTACCGCGGCCACCACGGGGGTGACGATGCCGATAGTGGAGAGGTATAGCCCCAGGAGGATGAAACCAAGACCCATGGCCAGGTTCTGGTTCATGAACAGCCGGGCTTTGCGTGCCAGGGCGATGAAGAAGGGGATGCGGCGCAGGTCGTTGTTCATCAGGGCCACCGAGGCGCTCTGGATGGCGACGTCACTGCCGATGGCCCCCATCGCAATGCCGATGTCGCCGGCGGTCAGGGCTGGCGCGTCGTTGACACCATCGCCGACCACCGCCACCAGCACTCCGGCCTCGTGGAGCTGGCGCACATAGGCCGCCTTCTCCTCGGGCAGGCAGCCGGCCTTGATCTCCGTGATCCCCAACTTGGCGCCGACGCTGCGCGCCACGGTCTCGTTGTCACCCGTCACCATGCAGCACTGCCGCACCCCGAGTTCGCGCAGTTGGCGGATGGCTTCGGCGGCCACCGGACGCAGGGCATCGCGCAGGCCGATCCAGCCGAGGACCTGCTGGTCTTTGGCGACGAAGACGATGCTCATCGCGGCGGTCTCCGGGTCGGCGAGGGTGGCGGCCATGCCGCTGGTATCCAGGCCTTCGTCCCTGAGCCAGGTCTCGCGCCCCACCCGGCAGGTGGCCCCCGCGAAGGTGGCCTTCACGCCCCGTCCGGCGACTTCGGTGTACTGCTCCGGGTCACGCCAGGCGATGCCGGCCTCGCGCGCCAGCCGCTTCATCGCCTCGGCGGCCGGGTGGTTGCTGTGGTACTCGGTAGTGGTCGCTACGAGCAGCAGCTCAGCCAGGTCGACGCCGGCGGCGGGTTGCAGACGGGCGATCTCGAGGTTGCCCTCGGTCAGCGTTCCGGTCTTGTCGAAGACCACGGCCTTGACCCGCGCCGCGATCTCGAGCAGCGAGATGTCCTTGATCAGGATGCCCAGGCGAGAGGCCGCCGCGATGGCGGCGATCACCGCCGACGGCGTCGCGATGACCAGGGCGCAGGGGCAGGACATGACCAGGACGGCGATGACGCGGTTGATATCGCGCGTGAAGAACCACACCAGCGCGGCGATCATCAGGATGGTCGGCGTGTAGTAGCCTACGTAACGGTCGATCATGCGCATGATCGGCAGCTTGGAGCGCTCGGCATCGGCGATCAGTTGGCGCACCTTGCCCAGGGTGGTGTCGGTGCCGATGCGCGTCACGCGGAAGTCCAGCAGGCCGGTCAGGTTCTGCGTTCCCGCATAGACCTCGTTCCCGACGGCCTTGTCGGCCGGCAGCGATTCACCGGTGATGGAGGCCTGGTTTACCGAGCTGGTCCCGGTGACGATGACGCCATCGGCCGGGAGGTTCTCGCCCGGGCGCACCCGGCAGACGTCGTCGACGCGCAGTTCGTCGAAGGCGTCCACCTGCTCTTCCCGGCCGTCCACAAGCCGGCGCGCCACCCGCGGCGTCAGGCGCACCACCGCCTCGATCGCGGCCTCGGCGCCGATGGCGGTCTTACGCTCCAGCATGATGGTCACCAACATGAAGAAGGCGACGGCCCCGGCGGTGCGGTACTCGCCGTTGGCGAAGGCGGCGAGCAGGGCCAACGCCACCAGTTCGTTCATGTAGACCTTGCCTTGTAGCAGATCCCTGGCGGCAGACCAGAAGATGGGCAGCGAGAGCAGCAGCGCCCCGATCAGGCCGCTGAGCATGACCGCAAAGGGGTCGATGGCGCCGACGAAGAAGCGGTTGGCCAGGTACGAGTTGAATACCAGGATGCCGCCGACGAGCGCCAGGCCGATATCGGTCGTCTCGCTGTGACCGTGCCCATCCGCCGCCTGGCGTGCCCTGTTGTCCAGCCGTTCGCTTGCACTCTCAACCAGCATAACTCAATCCTCGTTTCGCGGGACGACCACGCTGCTGCGTGCCGTTCATTACTTGGCCTCCGGCGCGCCGTCGGTGGCGGCACGGCCCCATTTCGCCGGCTGTGGCCCGAGTTGGAGTCGCAGCTCCTGCCGGCCGCCCTCGGCCGCCCGGATCACGTACTTGGTCTCGACTTTCCTCAAGACATCCCGGATGGCGTCGGCGTAGAGGGCGACCAGCATCGTGTGCGGGTTCTTGCGGTATTCGTTGAGCACGGTGAGGAAATACGAACTCTCTGCCTGCACGGACTCGACGTTGCGCGTGCGGTAGGCCCTGGCTTCGTCGAGGACGCGGTAGGCCTCGCCCTCGGCCGCGGGTACGACCTGGGCCGCGTACTTGCCGGCGGCCTCGACGATCTGCCGCTGTTCCGTGGCCGCATCGCCGACCTTGCGGAAGGCGGTCAGGGTGGCGGTCGGCGGCTGGATGTCGACCAGGTTGACCAGTTGGGCGTCGATGCCCATGTCCAGTACGGCCAGCTTCTGCTCCAAGCGCTTGCGCACATTGTCGGTCAGGAGTTCCTTGACTTCAGGGTCTGCCGCACTAGCCCGTGAGGAGCGCAGCATGTCCTCGACGCTCCAGGTGCTGATCTCCGCCAGCGCGGCGTTGGCCAGGAGGTCCTGCAGAATGGCCGCATGGCCTTTGGGCGGCAACGGCTTGCCGTCTGCCCCGAGGGGGACCTCGCTGTCGTCGTAAAACGCCAGGTGGTAGCGCTTGGCATCGCGCACCCGGTAGGTCAGGGTCCATACCGCATGCATGATGTTGGTGTCACCGGTCAGCAGGTACCCGTCCTGACCCGGCACCAAGGGCAGGTTCTCCATCGTCGCCGGGTCGGGCGTCTGGATCTGGTTGGGATTCACCCGCGGCCAGAACACCGCATCGGTGGAGACCGAGAGAGCCTGCTGGGCCGGGATCTTCTTTACGTAGTCCACCGGATAGGGCCAGGCCCAGTACCAGTGGCCGCTGGTCAGTACCGCGGTCGGCCCCCGGGTGCTGTCGAGCACCATCTCCTGGAGCCGGCCGAAACGAAACAGCAGTGCTTCCTTGCCGTCCTCGACGCGGAAGACACCGCTGAACACCATCCAGACGAAGATCACGATGATGAGCACGCGCAGACCGAGGAAGAGGATGTGGAACATCCTCATCAGGGCCTGCAGGCCGGTCCCCGGTCCTTCGCTGTCGCGCGGCGGCTCGATGACGGTCTCGGTACTCATGGCTTGGCGTCCGTCGGGTTGCTCTTCGGGGCGCTGCCGATGTCCGTGGCGCCCTTCAGGAAGAGGTCGTACGGCGGGGTATTGGTATCGACCACCAGCGTGGTCTTCGCGGACAAGGTCAGACGCAGGGCATCGAGCTTGCGCAGGAAACCCGCCAGTTCCGGGCTCTCCTGGAAGACGGCGTAGCTCTTGGCAGCCTGCTCGTCGCCCTCGGCACGGATGCGCTTGGATTCGGCCTGCGCCTTCGCCACCGTGTCGCTGGCCTCGCGGTCGGCTCCTGCCCGGATGCGCTGCGCTTCCCGCAGCCCGATCGAGAGGTACTCCTGGGCTCGCTTCTCACGTTCGGCCCGCATGCGGGCGAACACCTTCTGCGTCACCTGCTCCGGGAAACCGATGTGCTTGAACCCGATATCGACGATCTCGATGCCGTACTGCCGCAGCGCGCGGGGCTGGGCCATGGCCATGATGGCCTTCTCGATCTCGCCTATGCGTGCCTTGCCCGGATCGATGTTGACGATTTCCGAGAGCGCGTGCTGGGGCAGGACGTTATTGCGGGAACTGCGCACGAGCGCATCGAGTTCGGAGGAGTAGTCCGTGCCAGGCGGCGGGAAACTCTTGAAGAAGAGGGCCGGATCGGCCACGCGCCAGAGGACGTAGGTCGAGACCACGATCTGGTGGTTGTCGCTGGTCGTGATCTGCTCGGTACGGCCCTTCTTCAACTCGTAGGTCTGCAGCCGCTTGTCCGTGCGCCAGACGTCCTCGATGAACGGCCACTTGCAGTGCAGGCCGGCCTCGTAGACCCGTACCTTCCCGGCCGCGTCTGTCTTGGCCTTGCCCAGGCGTTTGACCAGGGCGATCTCAGTCTCACGCACCTGGAAGGTCACCAGGCCCGCCACGAAGATCCCGACGACTACCGCCGCCAGAACCACGACGGGCCAGTGCTGCATCAGCGAACGCTTCTCATTCATGATTCAGGCATTCCTCCTGCCCGGTGATCGGGCCTTGATGGTCACTCTCGTTTGCCCGTCTTCTCGACGTCCAGATCCAGCAGATCCGGGCGCAGTTTCTCCTGCAGATCCAGGATGAACACCTCGCTGCCGCGCGTGGTGGCCACGATGTACTTGCGGATGGCGGCGCCCTCGGCCTCGAGCACCTCCAGGTAGCTGTTGAGCACGAACATGCTGGGGCAGGCCCGGTAGGCGAGCACCTGCTTGAGAAAGCGCTCCGACTCCGCCTGCGCCACCGCCCCGCGCTCCTGCCGGTAGCCTTCGGCCGCGCTGACCAGCGCGATCTGCTGGCCTTCCGCTTCCGGCTTCCGGCGCGCGGCATAGGCCTCGGACTCCAGGATGCGCTGATGCATCTCTTCCGAGGCGCCGACCACCTCGTTGAACGCGGCGCCCACCTCCGACGGCGGGTGCAGCGTCTGCAGGCCCACAAAGGCGATCCGGATGCCCAGTTGATGGGCGTCTGCAGAGGCCTGAATGCGCTGCTGCAGGACCTCGGCGCCGGCAGCCCGACCCGGGCCGAGGATGCGGTTGAAGTCCACCTGCGCCATGAAGTGCACCACTTCGCGCGTCGCCAGAGCGCGCAGTTCGCCACGCGCATCCGCATGACGGTAGGCGAAGTCATAGAGGTTGTTGACGCGGAAGTAGACCGGTATCTCCGCGGTCAGCACCGAAACGGTCAAGGCCGCACCGCTGCCTTGTTTCGCTTCGTCGGGGGAGGGCGCGTTCGCAACGCTGAACAGGAGGGCGTCACCGTGCGTCCCGCCACTCCAGAGGATGACTTCGCCATGCAGTCCCTTGTCCTTCAGTGCGTCTTTCGTGGCTGCCGCTGCATTCCCGCGACTGTCCTCCTCAGGCGCCACGTCCGCCTCTGCGCCAGGCTTCCTGGCGGCCCCCGCCGCACTCCCGACGATCACCTGCTGGAGTTGCTCCACCGGGAAGACATGGATGCGTGAGAAGGGCCAGGGGAGCTTCAGGTACAGCCCCGGCGGGAGCGCCCGCACCGCTCCGCCGGAGTCCACCAGCACCCGCCCGAAGCGCTCGCGGATGCCGCTCTCGTGGGGGTTCACCGTCACCACGCAGGTCAACAGCCAGAGCAGCAGGAGCATGCAGACGGCGAGCGGCACGACGGTGCGTTCCAGGAAGCGGTAGAACCAGACCTCCGAGACCTGGAAGCCGAACTGGTAGTCCAGCGAGGTGGCCACGTTGCGCGCCACGCCGCCCGGCTCGGTGAACAGGGCCAGAATGCGGCTCTCGGGCAGGGGCCGCTCGCTCTCGCCAGGCATGCGCGGGCGGTAGAACTCGATCACGAAACTGAGGACGAACTCGACCCCAAGCGCAACGAGCAGCGCCGTCGCCACCTGGGCGCACCGATGATCCACCACCAGGACCCACTTCTGGAAGTGCTCACAGAGCATCACGCCGCCGCTGAGGACGAACAGTCCACCGACCAGGAACATCCAGGCGCCCGGCGGTCGCAGCCAGCGGCAACCCGGCTCGCGGGAGACCCCGATGAAGTAGCTGCCGCAGATGGCGGGGAACAGCCCCAGGATCATGCTGAGGGTCGCCATGGCCAGCGGCCGGCGCGCCACCGGGAAGGCTGGCTGCTGCCCCCAGGCGCGCCAGAGGAGGATACCGCTGACGATGACCGCCAGGCCGAGGACGATGGTGAAAACGGGCACGAAGTACTTGCTGAATTGCTCGTTGGCCCGGGTGGCCAGCCGCACCGCTTCGTCCGCGTCCTCGAACAACTCCGTCGTCGCGTGGCTGCGCCGGTACTCCGCCACCTGCTCCTGCTCGAGCACCTGGCGCCGCGCGAACGCGGCCCGCGCCGCCGCCAGCACGCCGAGCAACGCCACCACCCCCGCCGCCAGATAGGCAGGGACCATGGCGGTCCCGTTCGCCGCCTTGGCGAGCAGCCAGCCCAGGGCCAGCGCCAGCAGGCCGATGGCCGCGGCTGCATAGCCGAGGTGCACGGCTCGTTTCGAGGTGTCCGTCATGCGCCAACTGCCTCCTGAGGCTCTTGCAGAACCCCTCCGGTCCAAGACGTGGCATGCCTATCTTGGGCATGTCTCAGCCTGGCCGGCCCCGTGGACACGTGCTGGAAGCGCGTGCCACTTCAGGGTTCTGCAAGAGCCTCTCCTGGGTTGCCACGGTCCAATTGCAGTGCCTCAGCGGGCGGCGCACCGGCCGACCGTTGGGCGCCTACTCATTCAGTCCTCGTCGGGGTCGTAGCCCTTGGGGTACTCGACGCGAACGGCCTGTTTCCGGCCCTTGAATGTCACCGTGCCGGTGGCCACGAACTGCGTGGCGCCCTTGAGCCAATCGGCCTGACCCTCGAACTGCGAGCACTCGCCTGGCTTCTCCTCGGCCAGTTCGTTCGGTTTCGCCACCAGAGTCAGCGATTTGGCCTCCTTCTCGCCGTTCAGGGTGACCGCGAGGATGATCTGTTGATCCGGGATGCGCACCGCCTTTTCCGTGTCGGCCCCACCGCCGACGAACCAGAGCTTCAGGACGCCGCTCTCCAGTTTCACCTCAGCATGGCCGTTTTCGCAGGTTCCCAGCGCGTTCAGGCAGCCGCCGTGGGCGGCTTTGTGCTCGCCTTCGTGTTCGTGATGCGCCTTGGCATCATGGTGGTGTTCCTTGTTCTCGGCACCGCGCGCGGTGGCGATGCCGCAGGCCAACGCTGCCGTCAGGCAGTACGTCCAGGCAGTTCTGCGCGACATGAGAGTCTCCTTCTTGGTCTGGGTAGGGTTCAGGGGCATCACGACACCGGGGCCAGGTTGCCGAGCACACCCAAGCGGTACGCCTGCACCGCCGGCACGAGCCCGGCAACCACCCCCAGGACAACCAGCGCCGGCAGCAGGTACAGATCCGCCTGCGACAGATAGAGCGCGGAAAAGCGCAGCCCGGTCTCGACGCGGATCAACTCGCCGCCTATGGCCACAATGCCGTGCCCGAGGGCCAGGCCCAACAGCGCCCCCAGGATGGCGATGAAGGCCGATTCGCACAGCACCAGGCCGAAGACCGTCCGCCGGGTGGCGCCGAGACAGCGCAGCAGCGCCAGATCCCGCCGCCGTTCGCGCAAGGCCGACACGAGCGCGACGAAGAGGAAGAGTAGCGCCAGGGCGGTCACCAAGATCGCGATGCCCAGGAGCACAGAGTCCACCCAGCCGATGATGCCGAACAGCCGTGGCAGCACCTCGTTGGGCACCACCAGCTGCGCCTGGGTGGATTGGCCGATGTTGTACTTCAGATCCTGGATGCCCGGGTGCAACGCTCCGCCCCGGATGCGCCGGATCTTGAGGTAGGCCCCGCTGATTTCGCGGTGTGCCTCATCGAGCGCCATGTCCTGCACCTCCTTGCCGTGTCCCTCGAGGGTGTAGAACGTCTTCAGCGGGATGTAGATGGCGCGGTCGTGCGGCGTGCCGGTCGGAGCGAGGATGCCGACAAAGCGGATCAGGTCGTTGTGGTGCACGGGATCGCCTGCGTTCACGCCGCAGGTCGGGTTGAAGCTCGCCCCCAGGCCGATATG
>CAILUI010000074.1 GCA_903837355.1 uncultured Victivallales bacterium | reverse complement strand
GCGGCCCCGGGCGTGCTCGGCAACGATACGGATGCGGATGGCAATACGCTGACTGCGATCTGGTTGAGCCATCCGGCCCACGGCACGCTGACGCTCAGCGCCAACGGCTCGTTCACCTACGTCCACGATGGCAGCGAAGCCCCGACGGACAGCTTCACGTACAGGGCCAACGATGGGAGCCTCGACAGCAGCCCCGTCACCGTGACCTTCAACCTGACCGTCGTGAACGACGCGCCGCTGGCCTTCGCCGACGCCTATGTGGTGGTGCACGGTGGGACGTTCAGCGCGCCGGCCCCCGGCGTGCTCGGCAACGATACGGACCCGGAAGGCGGCACGCTGACCGCGATCCAGCTCAGCACTCCGGCCCACGGCATGCTGACGCTGGCGGTCAACGGCGCCTTCACCTATACGCACGACGGCAGTGCGACCAGCAGCGACAGCTTCACCTACAAGGCCAACGATGCTGCCCTGGACTCGAACGTGACGACGGTGACCCTCGCCGTGGGCGCGGCGAACCAGGCGCCGGTGGCGGTGAACGACGCCTATGTGGTGGCCCAGGGCGGCACGCTGAGCCAGGCGGCGCCGGGGGTCTTGGCCAACGATACGGACGCCGATGGCGACACCCTCATCGCCATCACCGTCGCCAACCCGGGGCACGGCACCCTGACGCTTCACGCCAATGGCGCGTTCACCTACGTGCATGACGGCGGCACGAGCAGCAGTGACAGCTTCGCCTACCGGGTGAGCGATGGCGTCCTGGACTCGTCTGCGGCGACCGTGACCATCACGGTGAGCGCGGTGAACCAGGCCCCGGTGGCAGTGAACGACGCCTATGCGGTGGCCCTGGGCGGGACACTGAGCCCAGCGGCGCCGGGCGTACTGCTCAACGACACGGATGCAGAGGGGAGCACGCTGGCCGTGGCCAAGGTCACCAATCCAGCCCACGGGGTGCTGACGCTCAACGCCAATGGCGCGTTCTCCTATATGCACGATGGCTTGTCGACGGCCAGTGACAGCTTCACCTACCGGGCCAGCGATGGGACGGCAAACAGCAATCTCGCGACCGTGACCATCACCGTCGTCGAGCAGAACCAGGCGCCGGTGGCGGCTGCCGATGCCTATGCCGTGACCCAGGGCGGGACGCTGAGCCCGGCGGCGCCGGGGGTACTGGCTAACGACACCGATGCCGAAGGCGGGACGCTGACCGCCGTGAAGGTCAGCAACCCGCTGCACGGGACCGTGGTGCTGAGCGCCAGCGGCGCGTTCACCTACACGCACGACGGCTCGCTGTCCGGCAGCGACAGCTTCACCTACCGGGCCAGTGACGGGTTGCTGTTCTCGAACGTGACCACCGTCAGCATCACCATCAACTTGCAGAACCAGGCGCCGGTGGCGGCTGCCGATGCCTATGCCGTGACCCAGGGCGGGACGTTGAGCCCGGTGGCGCCGGGGGTACTGGCCAACGACACCGATGCCGAGGGTGGGACGCTGACCGCGGAGAAGGTCAGCAACCCGCTGCACGGGACCGTGGTGCTGAGCGCCAGCGGCGCGTTCACCTACACGCACGACGGCTCGCTGTCCGGCAGCGACAGCTTCACCTACCGGGCCAGTGACGGTTCGCTGTCCTCGAACGTGACGACCGTCAGCATCACCGTCAGTACGCAGAACCGGGCGCCGGTGGCGGTTGCCGATGCGATGGCCACGTCGGAGGATACGCCGACGACCATTGCGGTGCTGGACAATGACTCGGACATGGATGGCGACGCCCTCGTGGTGACTGCGGTCTCCAACCCGACCCACGGCAGCGCCGCGCTGAATCAGGACAGCACGGTCCGCTACGCCCCGGACGCCAACTACAGCGGCTTCGACACCTTCTTCTACACCCTCAGCGACGGTCGTGGCGGCACAGATACTGGCAGGGTGACGGTCACGGTCGGTGCGGTCAACGACGCGCCGACGGCCGCGCCGGATGCCTATGGCACGCCCCGGAATGTGACGTTGAACACGCCCGCCCCCGGCGTGCTGGCGAACGATGGCGACCTGGAGGGCGCCCACCTCACGGCGGTCCTGGTTACGGGCCCGGCGCATGGCACCCTGGCGTTCCACGCCAACGGCTCGTTCACCTACGTGCCCGCCGCCGACTACTACGGCGCCGACAGCTTCACCTACCAGGCCAACGACGCGGCCCTGGACTCGAATCTCGGGACGGTGTACCTCTCCGTGCGGTCGCTCAGTGGTGCGCCGCTGGCCGCCGCCGACGTCTATACCGCGGCACTGAACGGCACGCTGGCCATCGCCGCGCCAGGGGTTCTGGGCAACGACAGCGATGTGGACGGGCACGCCCTGAGCGCGGTGCTCGTCGGCGGTGCGGCCCACGGCACGGTGGCTCTGAGCGCTGATGGCTCCTTCGTCTACACTCCAGACGCGGGCTGGAGCGGTGTCGACAGCTTCGCCTACAAGGCCAGCGACGGTGAACTCGACTCGATCGCGGCGACCGCAACCCTCACCGTCGGCGTCTTCGCCGTCGGCGACGGCGACATGTTCCTCGCCAAGATGACGTGCAGCCTCAACTGGGCTCGTCACGCCGCTGGCGTTGCCGCCGACACCCTGACGATCGCCGGCATCAGCAACCCGCGCGGCTGCGCTCTCGACCTGACTGGCGCCAGCGCGGTGCTGCGGGTCAACGGCGTGCGTCTGTCGCCGGTCATGACTCTGGACGCGCACGGCAGCGCCTCCCGCCTGAGCGGTAGTCTCACCTACAGCTTCCGCTTCGACCGGAAGCGTGGCTCCTACTCGCTTGATCTGAAGGGGTTGGACCTGCGGGCGGTGCTGGGTTTGTCGAGGCCGTTGGCCACCGTTCTGCACGAGTCACCCGTGCCGGTGATGCTCGACCTGACTATCGCCGGGGCCGGTCTGGAGGTGCCGCTGGTGGTCGGGACCTTCGAGTGCCCCCTGGCGACCACGGCTGGCAAGACCTCCCGGCTCACGTTCGAGACCCGGTCAGACTGTACGCTGACCGGTGTCTTTCAGTGCTGCCTAGCCGGCGCCTCCCAGAAGACTGGCGCCGTCTACAGCCTCGCGACCAGGGGTGTGATCGAGGCCGCTGGCGGCGGTGCGGTTGTTCCCACCGGCGATATCACCGTCACGATCGGCCAGGCGACGCTGGTGATCCCCTTCGCGCAGGTGGTCGATCACGGTACGGCGTGGTCCTACGCGGGCACTTCCCCCGGCATTACCGCCTTCTCTCTGCACAACGACACGCACAACTTCGCCCTGTCGGCGTCTCGGGTGGCCGGCACCGGCATCCCCCTCAGCGCCACGGACGCGCCCACGGCCCACGGGCTCTACGTGCAGTTGCGGGTGCCGACGGCCGCCGGGGTGATGGTCTTCGACAGCACCGTCGAGCTCCTGCGGCCGTCGGGCAGGCAGTTGACCTGGAGACGCTGATCCCTCCGGCGTGGGCCAGGCGGGACGGCAACGCCTTGGAGCAGTCTGCTCGAAGCCCCGGAGGGGTAGGGTTCCACCCCATATTTCGGTAGGGTTGAACCCCATAATATGCCATCTGGCAGAGGCCTATACTGATTCCATGACGCACCGAGTCACGACACCGACAGCGGCACTGAACCGCGAGGACGCGCAAGCGCTGCCGGCGCTGACAGTCAACCGCAAGGCCGCGGGGATGTCGCCTCGGCATGATGGATCGGCTCACTGAAAGGAACCGGAAAATGAGAAACACATATGACGGCACGCAGCAACAAGGGAAGGGGACAGGTTCGATGAATGCACACACCTCATGGGCTCCACAAGCGAGTCGCACCAGACGCCTCCTGCTAGGCCTGGCCATGGCCGCGGCCGTGATCGCTCAGCAGGCGGGGTTGAGCGCGGCGGGTCCCGCCGTGCTCGACCTGGGATCGACGGCACACTTCACGATTCTGTCCGGGGCCGCGGTGACCTCGACGGGCGGCGGTATCATCACTGGCGACGTCGGTGCCAGTCCGATCGCCGGGTCTGCCATCGGCGTGACCCAGGCCCAGGTGAACGGGATCATCTACGCGGTCGACGCCAGCGGGCCGGCCGGCTCCATGATTGCCCCCGCCATGCTGACCACGGCCAAAGGGGATCTGACCATCGCCTACAACGATGCCGCCGGACGCACCCCGGTACCCACGGGCCCCTTTCTGAATCCCGGCGGCGGCAATATCGGTGGACTGAACCTTGTCGCCGGCCTCTACAAGTTCACGAGCACGGCGCTGATCACCGGCTCGGACCTTACCCTTACCGGTGGCCCGGGCGATGTCTGGATCTTCCAGATTGCCGCCGATCTGCAGCTCGGCAGCGGTATCCATGTCATCCTGGCCGGCGGCGCCCAGGCCCGGAACATCTTCTGGCAAGTGGGCACCTCGGCGGTGCTCGGCACGTACTCTGTCTTCAAGGGCACGATCCTGGCGGACCAGGCCATCACGTTGAACACCGGCAGCACCATGGAGGGCCGGGCCTTGGCCTTCGATGCCGGGGTGACCTTCAACGGCGATAGCGGCAGCCTGCCCGCGCAGGACGCTCTGCCGGTGGCGCAGCCAAACGTCGTGTCCATGAACCAGAACACCACGCACACGTTCCAGGCCACGGATTTTCCGTTCACGGATGCCGAGAATGAGCTGCTGGCCGCGGTGAAGATCGAGACGCTGCCCTCGCTGGGAAGCCTGGACTACAACGGTGCGCCGGCAACGGTCGGGCAGTTGGTGACGCCGGCTGACTTCGCCGCGAACAGACTGCAGTTCACGCCGGTAGCCAACGCCAGCGGCTCGCCCTACACGAGTCTCAGCTTCAGTGTGGCGGATACTGTGGCCGCGGGAACGGAGACGGCCCTGCTGGCCATCAACGTGGCGGCGGTCAACCAGGCGCCGGTGGCGGTCGCCGATGCCTACAGCACACCGGAAAGCACGACGCTGATCGTGCTGGTGGCCGGTGTCCTGAGCAACGACAGCGATGTCGACGGTGATCCGCTGACGGCGATCCGGGTCAGTGACCCCCTGCACGGCACGCTGACGCTCAACGCCAATGGCTCGTTCACCTACGCGCCAGTGGCTCTGTACAGCGGCAGCGACAGCTTCAGCTACAAGGCCAACGACGGCACCGTGGACTCGAACACGGTGACGGTCAGCCTCAGCGTCAGCTCAGTCAACCAGGCGCCGGTGGCGGTC
>CAILUI010000073.1 GCA_903837355.1 uncultured Victivallales bacterium | reverse complement strand
TTGCCGCAAGCAATCCTGACTGGGGAGACCGGATCCTCTTGATGATTGCCCCACCGAGCAGCAAGATGGAGCCAATCAGAACCACTATCAAGAGTATGATCCGCAGTGACATGACACTCATTGGATTAGTGCTCCCAACGCTACGGCTGTGCGGCCCCGCGCCCGGCGGGATTGGCGGCACCAGCCGGTTGTTGGGCTGGCCTTCTGGCTACCTCGGTCTCAACAAGGAAGTCTACGCTCTCGGGCAACTCCCCGCCCTGCAAGCCGACTGGGACCGCATTGCCCGCGAAGCTCACCTCCCATCCTGTCCTTGGAGGGGGCGAGGAAAGCCGGAACTCATACCTGCCATCAGCGTCGGTTCGCTGTTCCGTGATGCAGCCGACCCAGGTGGCTTCCCTCGGTGCCAGGGAGAGCCGAACCGTTTCCCCGGGCGCGACGAACAGATTGCCCCCATTCCTTGCTCGCACAGTGCCAGTGACGGGAAGACCTCTGCCCAGCTCTACCTCAAGGGGATTTCGTCTTGGTGAGACGTTCTGAAGGAAAGCGACGGCAAAGCCGCGCTTCATAAACCATATGTCACAGAGGGTGCCTTCGGCTACCCGCAGGGAGAATCTGCCATCGCCGTCAGTCACGCAGTCGGGCGGACACCCGGTGTTGGGGGAGTTCTGGAGCGAGAGGTCCCGGTCACCAGCAAGCATGTTGTACACCTGGACCTTTGCTCCGCTGACCCCCTTGCCGGACTCATCGGTCACGCGTCCTTGGACGCTTCCGGTCCGGGCCGGGGTTGCGGCAATATCCAGTACCTGTCCCCAGGACAGGGCGCTCAACAACAGGGGGCCGAGCGCAACCGCCATTCGAGCAGTCCATCGCCATCCTGACATCAGCCACTCCGTTGCTCTGTGCCCAACGTCGCTCATCTAGCGCGAGACTTCACGTCGCCAGGGTGAACTGGTTGGGCGGAATCTGCCTTGGTTTGAGAAGGGGCATCAATCCTGAAGGGCGGTGGTGCCAGCACGCCTTTCCATGCTTGCACAGGTATCCGTTCAGCGGGTCCAGTGGATGTCTCCCCGTCCCGTACATTCGCATAGGTTAGGGTCACAGTGTATGCACCGTTTCTCGCTTCTCGGAAATGGAATGCGAAGAAGTAGTTGAGCACGTATTCCGTGCAACCCGGTGCCAGTCGCCTACAGAACACTGGCCCCCGGTCGTCCTCTCTTGGCCGGAGACACAGATTCGTTCCGTCTTCAGCTACGGCTATCCCGCCGACAGCATCGAGGGGATAGTAGACATCGCGAGCGGAAACATTGCGTATCGCCAGTGCCAACCATGGGTGCGGAGCGGATTCATATTGAGGATGGAAGACTCCCGCCCATGCTTGGAGCCCGTTCGTCTGGGGCGTCCAGGTGCGGCTCGATAGGAACTTCAGCGCGTGCTCAACCTGCCCCAATCTAGATTCTGAAACGAGCCCAAAGATGTCGGAGGCATTGCCAAGAATCCACACCCCGGCGTCCCCTTTCTTCCGGATGTTAGGCGCCCAGGCTCCACTCCAGCCGGCGGTGCCAATGCCGACGACTGCTACAGCACTGACCGTCTTATCTTCAGGTCCCTTCAGGGTTCTGCTGACCTCAATAGTGGCGGTTGCCGTCTGGAGACCACCTTTCGGGTCGAATTCCTTGTCGAAATGGGCGATGCGACCGACGACAACGTTTCTCGCCAAATCCAACTCCACCTCCATCGGAGGCGGTAACGGACCTGGGTACGCGTTCGCACACAAGAACAGCACTGCACAGACGGCAAGAGCCCGTCTTATCCAAAGGCATTGCGGGTCTTGGTCATTCCTCATCATTTGCCTCGCCCAACGCCAGGGGTGTGCGGCCCGAGGTCCGAGGGTCGACTCCACCCGTTTGTTATGCTCCTGATCTCGTTCGATCGCGCTCCGACCAGGCATCATGAAGGAAACCGTCATTCACCTCCTCCACGGTGTCCGGCAGATCCTCTCGCGCAACGAGCGCGATCCCCGTCCATTCCAGATCTGGGCCTTCCAGGCCGTCGCAGATAAGGAGAACCCTGAGGAGCAAGCGTTCGAGATCCTCCCTCTTGGCGGCGTCGCCGGCAGAGATGCCTTCGATGGCTTGGTCGACGGAATCGAAGAACTGGTGCATCCTTGCGAGGTTGGGCATAAGCCTTGGGCCTCCCTGCTCTCTCTTCCGCCGGCATAACGCTACGGCTGTGCGGCCCCGCGCCCGGCAGGATCGGCGGCACCAGCCGGTTGTCGGGCCTTCGGCTTCGTCTCGTCCCTGCACTCGCCGAGCAGGGCCAGAAGGCATCCGCCCAGGAGGAGTACCCAGCAGAGATACTGCGGAAGTTCGGGCAACACAGAACGGCAGGCTCCTACCAAGAGGCCTGTAGCACCCACGAAGTAGCCTACTGCCTCAAGCGCGCCCAAATCCCTGTTGCCAACCCGGAACCAATCCCCGTCGTCCCTGTTGATCCAGTCTCTGATCATCGACATGGACACCCCGTGGCATTTCCCGTCCGTAACCCCCTTGATATGAAGGTATCATGCGGGAAGGAAGAGCGCAATGGTCTGCGCCGGAATGCGTCAGCGCGGAGCGGCTCCGTGGGGTACCTGCCGATGGCACGCGGTCACTCTGGTCGTATCCCGAACCTGCGCCTCACCTCGGGTGCATCGACCTTGCCTGTGACGCCGAGCGGGTATCGACTTCGGTAGCTGGGCGTGTCGCCGGGGTCGGGGCACCACTCAACGAACCGCCCCTGCGCATCGAAGACGTAGGCTGGCGGTGCTGAGGGCATGGCGAGGGTCAACCGCGCTGGCAGGCGACCGCTGAACTCGTAGTGCGTCTGCCCGTCACGCTCCACAAGGCGAACGGAGCGAGGCTCCCCAAAGCGCTGGAAGTACCCTGCAACATCGCGCACGCCTTCGGGTGAGATGCTGCGGGCGTAGAAGACCTCCGAGCCGATCAGGTAGGCAAGTGGCAGGAAGACCATGACCGACCAGCCGACCATCCTGCGCTGCTTTGAAGTCATGGCGTGCGACTGTGGTCCGGCGCTACGGTCGCCCGAGCGTCCACATCTGGATGGTCTACTTCACCTGCATGGAGCCCTGCCAGTCCAACGTCTGGCTTGGCGGCGGAGTCCCGTTCGCCCCAGCCTGTGAGTGGGACTCCGGGCCCGGACTCTGTCAGCTGTAGTGCCAGTGGAAATAGGCTCTTGAACGCTGGGTGTCGTAGTCGAGCCCAAACCCGGTCGCGCCGAGGCGCTTGTCGCTGGTCGGTCCCTTGCTTCCCATCACGGCACCATGCTGTGGTCAGGCTCAGGCCTCGGCTTCAAGTTCGGCAAGCATCCCCCGCAGCCGCTCGATCTCAGCCTGCTTCTCGCTGCGCTGCGCCTTGCGGATCGCCGCCAGGACTTCCTCCTGGAACTCGGGACTGACCCTTGCCCAGAACGTGGGGTTCGTGAACTGGACGTTGGTCTCAAGGGCAGCTTGTGCCGCCTCGCGCTCCTCGGCAGTACTCTTTCTGGCGCTCTGCATCTTCGCCTTCTGGTCGTCCGTCAGCGGTCCTCTTGCGCGTGGCATGGTGGTGTCCTTTCGTCGGATGTGTGTCTGTAGATGCTGTGGGTGGTGCTGGCGGCAACGAGGCTTCTTGTCGCCCACTGTAGTCGGGGCTTCGCCACCCGGAAGGTGTTGTAACCGTATCGTTGTGCCCTCACACTTGCCACTCGCTGAAGCCCTGCCCTGCCCCACTGACTGCCAGCGGCACCATCATGGCCTCGGTGCCTGCCGCCGGTAATGATGAAGACTCTGTCTGAGACATCCATGGGCGTGCACCCTCCATACCGGTGACGAACAGGACGGGACGTCGAGGCGCTCAGGTCATGCCCGCAACAACGTCCTTCGTCAAAACCACTTTGGCGTACGGGAAAGACAGCGCTGCCATGAAGGATGCGTGAACGTCACCTGCCTTCACGATCCTGCTCTTGAACACCAGGTCGCGGGTAGCGCAGGCGTCCTCGGCGACCGTACAGCCAAAGCCAAGGTCGAAGGCGGCGCGGGTTGTCGCGTCAATACACATGTGGCTCATCGCGCCGCAGATGACCAGACTGTCGGTCCCTTGGTCCTTCAGCGTATCAAGCAGGCAGGTATCGCGGAAGCTGTTGGGGAAGCTCTTGGTGACAACCCTCTCGCCCGCCTGGGGAGCCACGACAGCGTTGATCAGTACCCCTTTGGTCTCGGGCACGAAGAACGTCGCGCCTGGGTATGCCGAGATATGCTGGACATGGATGACGGGCAGCTTCGCCTGCCTGAACGCGTCCAGGAGAGCCAGCGCATTAACGCTAGCTTCGCCGATCCCGACGAGCTCCATCCTGCCGCCGGGGAAGTAGTCATTTTGGATATCCACGAGTAGCAGGCAACTGGCCATATCGTGTCCCCTCATATTACCGGGTTCAGGTACAGGGCAGTACAGTCGGTGAACTCCGACGGGGGCTACCCTATGCGTTCGAGGTAAGCGTGTTCATCCATGGGTTCCGCCTTCCTTACGCCGATCAGCGCCTGGTCTACCGTAGAGCGGCGACGGGTTGGGCACAAGACACGACGACGGCCAACCCACCCCACGCGCACAGGGTCGGGGATGGGTGCGGTTCTGGTCGCAGTATCCTGCCCACGGTGCCTATGCGGCTCTGGTGCATGGGGACCGCTCTGCGGAGACGATGGCGCAGATGCCGGGAGAAAGGGGTAGAGGAAAGTGCCGCAGTGTGCAACACTTTGCACGGGACGGACCGACAGACAGCCCGGTGTTTCACTCAAGGGTCGCCGTGGGCACTGGCGGTCTCGTGGGGAAGCCGGTACCAGGAAGAGACGCACGGTCGTCAGCGGCGCAGTCGGGTAGCCAGGTGAAGAAGCGAGGAAGGTCGGTGTCGGTGTCAGCGGCGGGCGTCGCATAGTGGTCATGCCCCAGCCACTTCCGCACCTGCGACCCTGTCAAGTTTTGAACAGCGACCCTGTCAAGTTCTGATCAGTATCCCGAAATAGCCAAGTTCGGGACAAGACGCTATCCAGACGGCAGGCGTGCAGGACAAATATCGGTGCTTCAAGCACTTGTGGCGGCGTGGGAAGAGGGTGGGAAACAAGATGGAGCGGGCGGGGGGAATCGAACCCCCAGCGCTAGCTTGGGAAGCTAGGGTATTACCACTATACGACGCCCGCTCAGGAGAACGCGATTACCTTAGCGGTGTGACAGGCCAATGCAAGCCCAGCTTGGCCGCAAAAAATGAGGCGCTCCGGCTGACGACAACGCCCTGGGAAGCACCGGCGGGGGGCCGCTCGGCGCGACGCCGGCCACTCACGGCACGGCAAAGCCCTGCTTCCGCAGCCGTGCCAGGGATTCCTCGTTGGGGAACCTGCGCCAGGCGCGCTCGAACGCCTCCTGAGCCTGCTGGCGCTCGTTGAGACTATCCAGCACCAGGATGTAGCTGACATGCAGGGGCGGAAACGGCGCATCGGGGTAGGCTTTGAGGAGTTCGCCGAGCCTACGGGACAGGGCCTTACGTGCCTCAGCGACCTGCTCGTCCGTGCCATAGTCATACTGCCGCTCGGTGACCCGGTCAATCTCTGACCAGAGCCGGTCAGCGTTACCCAACCCCGGTGTCTTGACCATGACGGTCACGGCCTCGCCGAAAACGTTGGCGGCGTCCGCGAAGCGGCGCTCCAGCATGTAGTGATGGGCGAGATCGCAGTAGTGGTGGAGGTTGGTCGCCTCCTTCTCGATCTGCTGCCGGTAGTACTCCTCGGTCAGACTGGGCAAGACGGCGCGAAGCGTTGCCGAACCGCCCTGCGCCGAGGCGTCGAACGTCTGCGTGACCGACTTGCGGTTGGCCAGCATGAACACCACCTCGTGGGCCCGCGGTTCAAGGTGCCGCAGGTCCAGAGGAGTGCGTCCCCTGAACTCGCCATCGACGTAGACATCGGCCCCGGTCGGGTCGCTCTCGCAGCGCGCGACGCCCACCGTACCGGGCGGGTCCAACGTTACCTGCACAACCCGATCCGCAGGCGGCTTTGCAGGGTCGATATCGACCGCTTTGTCGGTACACCCAGGCAGCGACAGGCGCAGGTGCAGGACCACGCTGCCAGACAGCGGCAGCGCCAGGGGCGTCACCCCGAGGATCTCGTCGCCGAGCCACACCGAGGCTGCCGGGGGAGCGGACTCGATCCGCACCTCTTCCTCGCGGCACCCGCTCAGCAACAGTACCGCTGCCAGGCCGACGCCGGACGCGAGGGCCCGCCATGCCGGGCAACGTGCAAGGCGTATAAGGTTCTCGATGCGCATCATGCCTTACCGCTGGTCATAGGGGGTCTTCGGGGTCACGGCAACACCGCCCGCGGGGGGGGCCGGCTCGCCACCGCTGGCGTCGGTGGACACCCGACACTGCGCCACCATGATCCCATTGTCCCAGCTCCACAGGGCGAAACGGTCGCCGGTCAGCGGCTTGGGATCGTCGTAGGTGGCTACCAGACTGCCATCCACCCAGTAACTCAGGCGATTGCCATTCTTACGCAGCTTGATGTAGAACCAGCGCCGGTGGGTCGAGGCCTCGCGCGGGATAGTGACCCGAGGGTTCTCACCGACCAGTTCGACGCCGCGGACGATCTGCGAGCCGCGGTCGTCCCAGCCGCCGAACATGAAGCTGTAGCCGCTGGAAATATCGCGGCCATCGGCACAGATCACGGCATTGAGGTCCGCCGCGTACTCGTACTTGCGGCCCCGGTCCTGGTCCATCTTGGGCCCGGCAAAGAACTCGACGGTGACGTTGGCTCCATGGCGGAGCTTGTTCCAGTTGCAGGCCACGCCGCCGCGTTGTACGCCGGAATAGAACGACCAGCGCGGATCACACTGCCAGCGGTTCGTCACCTCCCAGACGCCAGTGACCGGAAGCCACTCTGAGGGCGCGTCCTTGAAGGGGTAGGTCTCGAGGCCGGCCGCCCGCAGATTCACCGCTTCGGCCCACTCGTTGGTATTGCCGCGGCCATAGCGTCCCACCTCGCAGAGCCCGCGCAAGCTGTCCGGCAGCGGCTCGTTCCAGACGACGAGGCCATTGAGGCGGGCCAAAACGCGGCCGCCGCGCCGCTCCAGAGCAAGTTCGCTGACCCGCTGTTTGACGAGCTTGAGTTGCTTGATACCGTCAGGAAGCCCGAGAAGCTGGACCTCGCGCACCTCCGGATTGAGCACTAGCGCGACGCTGGGCAACTCGGTGGCCCCGGCGGCCTTCTCCGGGTTACGCAGCGCCAGGCCCACCACGCCGGCGGCATTGTCTGCCGGCAGGTCTGTGACCTGCATCACGGCCGCGACATCCTGCCAGAAATCCGAACGGTGCCAGTAGGTGGGCCACTTGCCACCGTACTCGACATTCCACTCCAACACCGCACTGCTCCAGTTCTGCATGCTGGCCTCGTGCGTGAACACCTCGACCCGGCTCTCGACCTCTGCCAGTGGCCGCTCGGGGCGTACGTCAAGGGCCCGCTGGGTAACCCCGGAGGCGACCGGCAGGCGCACCCCGGCGACGCCCTGTCCGCGGACGGGGACATCAGTGGCAAACACGACCAGCGCGCCATCGACGCAGCCCCAGGCCTCGCCACCCAGCACGTGCAAACTCACGCTGGCCTCGGCTCCCGGAGCGGTCAGGCGTTCCTCGGCCAGGACCTTCTCGACGCCTACCTGTCGGGCCACGAGGCGCGCTACCCAGCCTGCACTCTCACGTGCCACCCGCAGCGCCAGCTCCTCGCCCCCCCGACGCCGCGCGAGCAACTCCACCGGGGTGTCTGGCTTAGCCGCGCCGAGCCCCTGCAGGGTAGTGGTCACGCAGGCATTCTCGAGCAGCACGCCCCCCACCTCAAGTCCGTCAGCAGGAAGCTCCTCGGCAGCGGCCAGGGCCGGCAGTGGCCGGAGCAGAATGGCCCCCCGGCTGGACTCCTTGGCGAAGTCGAAACGGGCCTCCTCGACCGGCCCTACGGAAACGTCATCGAACACCGTCCCCTGACCACCGCGCGTCCACAGTCCGACGGCCCCACCCAGCAACGGGTTAGGATCGACCGCGCGGAGCACTGATGAGCCGTCGACGCTGACTTGGATCGCCCCTTCCACCTGACTGACCTCAAGCCGATACCATTGCGCGGGGGCAAAACTGAGTCCTGCCTTCGCGAGCTCGGCTCGCTCAGCGCCCACGACCCGTACCAGGCTGAGAGTCCCGCCCCCCTCGGCCCCGGTGCTCCACAAGACTTCATAGGTCCGGTCAGGCGCATTCCAGCAGAATTTCAGGCCGAAGGCGGCGCCGGGCAAAGGATGCGCGGCCGCGGCAAAGCGGTAGCCGCGCCAGAACCACTGCCCGGCCGTCGCCAGCGCGTCGTCGCCCTGACCCATGAAGGAGAAGGGGTTGGCACTGCGAATCGGGTTCTGCAGAGCATGCACGGTCCAACTGCCAGAGAGAGGCGTCCATTCGCCCAGCTCTTCTTCGCCGTGCATGAAGTCATCGGCAAAGACCAGCGTGGCGATCCTCTGCAGGCGGAACTCCCCTGGCGAACTCGCCCCCGGCGGGACCTGCCACTGCGCCTTCGCCATGGCCTCCAGCGGCCAGGCGGCAGAGACGGCAAGCACGCCATTGACATACAGCCCGACCCGGTCCGGCGTCGCCGCGATGGCCACCGTATCACCGACGGCGCACGGCGCCGGCAGCGAGGCTTTGGCGAGAGCCAGGGAGCGCCCACGACCGCGCTCCTCCCGAGCGCTCACCGCGCTGCCATCGAGGTCGAAGTCGAGTCGCCGGGTCTGGCCGACGAGACGGAACCGCAGTCGGCAGGTCTCGGCGCCCGCACCAAGCTTCAGCGTATAGGCGAAACGCTGGGCCAGTCGGGACTGCTCGTCCACCGTGGTCCACGACTCCGCCGGCGCCAACCCCGGGCGCTCCGACAGGCGCGCCCGCCACACCCAGGCCCCAGCCAGACTCAGCAACAGCACGAGCGCGGCCGCCAGGGCGGCGTTGATCAGCAGGGACGTCCGGGCCGTACGCCGGACCGGCGCTGGCGGCATCCCCGCGGCAGGCGCTGGCGAATCCGAGGCAACGGCGACGGGGGCCAGCAGTTCCGCCGAGGCCCGCGGAGCCGCCGGCGCCGACGCCGGCACGGCCACAGCCACGGCGGGCGGCGAGGCCCGGACTTGGGACCGCGGCGGTGGCAGCACGGCGCTCGGGACGGCAACCGGCCCGACGGCAGGTTCGCCGCGTGTCGACGAGACGGCGGCGGGCGCGGCGCCCGTCGCGCTCCGCGTGCGAGCCACACTGGGCTGTTCACCGGCGTCGGCAGCCGCCACCTGCAAGGTGGTCAGCACCTGCCCGCACCGGCCCGGCCGCCGCGCCGGATCGCTGGACAGCGCCGCACCCAGGAACTGGTTCTGTGCCGAGCTCAGCCAGGACAGCGGCAGGTGGGCCTGGGCCGGGGCGCCCACGTCACCCGCCAAGGCACCCACGAGCAGGGCAGCAAATGCGTAGATATCCTCAGCGGCGGTGGGCGGAGCGCCGAGCGTCACCTCGGGCGCCACCCAACTGGCTGACGGCGCGGCAGTATGGAGCGAAAGGCGCAACTCCCGGCTGGCGGCGATATCGGCGACCACCGCCTGACCATCCGTCCGCACCAGGATATTGCCCGGCGACAGGGCGCCGTGGAGGACGCCGGCGGCGTGCGCGTAATCGATGGCCGCAGCAACCTGACTGAAGAGCCGTAACACCGCGCGGCGGCTCTGAGTCCCCGGGGCCTGCCGGCCCACCCAGCGTGCCAGGTCGCTGCCATTCACCACGTCACTGACCAGCAGTAGCCCACCCGCGCCGATGCCGAGGGCCCGCGCCGAGGCGTCCACCTCCCACACCTCATGCAGATGGCGCAACGCCACCAGGCCGGGATGGCTGAGATGGGCGGCGGGTACGAGGGCGCCGCGGAGTCGCGTCGCCGGCGCCGAGTCGCTGCGCAACTCGGCGGGCAGCACTTTCACTGCCAAAGCCCGGCCGGCCATGGTGTCCTGCGCGGCATAGACGCAGGCCTGCGGTCCTCGCCCCAGGAGGCGCAGCAGACGCAGGTGATCAACCTGGCCAAGGAAACCGTCCGTGGACCCGGGAGCGGAGTCTGGCGTACTGGCAGTATCAACCATGGGTAGCATTCCAGACGGCGGGGACGATGAGGAACAGGGCCGTGTCCACACGCTGCGCCGTCACAGCATAGCGCCTGAGCCTCAACAAGCAACGAAGGACGCAGCCGCGCGCACCGTAGGTCGCCGCCCGACGGTCCGCGGAATGCCGTTGAATGGGTTGTTCTCTGCCGGTTACCATTGCGGTCTCGGTTTGCGCCAGAGCACCCCGCCAGCCAATGTGCCCTGTACGATGTACTACGCCCGTCGATCGCGAAAGGTTACATAGCTGTGACCCCTATGCCCCCCAACTTAGACCGCCTGAAGGCGGGACTACAAACCCAGAGGCGTCTGACGGGGGTCCGGTTCGTAGTCCCGCGTTGACGCGGTCCTGGGCCTCTTCGCCTTAAGTTGGGGGGCATTCGCTGTGACCCTGATCAGCGCTGACGGCTGACCGCGACGACGTTGCATCCTGCCGGCGCGCGACACATATTATCGCGCACCGCGGGCGCCTGAACCTGGACTGGGCCGGGGGTCAGCCGTCGGCCGCCGGTACGGGGACAGCACCACTATGGACACGGTCAGACTGGGCATTGTCGGGGTCGGTGGCATGGGCTCGGATCATGCCCGGCGCATCCAGGCAGCGCAGGTGCCCCGCTGCGAGCTCGCGGCGGTCTGCGACCTCAACCCAGAGCGCTGCCAAGCCTTCCCTGCGGTCCGCGCCTTTGCGAGCAGTGCCGAGCTGATCCGCAGCGGCCTGGTGGATGCCGTGCTGGTCGCCACTCCGCACTACGGCCATACCACCATCGGCATCGACGCGCTGCAGAACGGGCTGCATGTGCTGGTCGAGAAGCCCATCAGCGTACACAAGGCCGACGCCGAGCGCCTGATCGCGGCCCATAGCGATCCCACGCGCGTGTTCGCGGCCATGTTCAACCAGCGCACCGACCCGAGTTACCGGAAGATCAAACAACTGCTCGAAGCGGGAGAGCTGGGGTCGGTCCGCCGCACAAACTGGATCATCACTAACTGGTTTCGCACGGAGGCCTACTACCGTTCCGGCGGCTGGCGGGCAACCTGGGAGGGCGAAGGCGGCGGCGTGCTCCTTAACCAGTGTCCGCATAACCTCGACCTCTTCCAGTGGATCTGCGGCATGCCCAGTGCCATCACCGCGGTCGGGGCCCTCGGCAAGTACCACGACATCGAGGTCGAGGACGAGATGACGGCCATCTACGAGTACCCCGGCGGCGCCACGGGTGTCTTCGTTGCCACCACGGGAGAAGCCCCCGGCACCAACCGCCTCGAGATCTGTGGCGACCGCGGCAAGCTGGTGTTCGAGGACGGTAAGCTGCGCTTCACCCGCAATGAGGTCCCTGCCGATGTCTTCTGCCGCACCTCCACCGAAGGCTTCGCCAGACCGTCCGTCTGGAATGTCGAGATCCCGGTCAGCGGTGGCGGCGAGCAGCACAACGGCATCCTCAAGAACTTCGTGGCGGCGATCCTCGACGGCGCTCCCCTCATCGCCCCTGCCGAAGAGGGTATCCGCTCCGTCGAGCTGGCCAACGCCATGCTCTATAGCGCCCTCACCGGCAAACGCGTTGAACTGCCCCTCGATAGCGCCGCCTATGCGGCCCATCTGCGGCACCTCGTCGAGACCTCGACCCATGTGAAGGCGACGGACGGCACCGCCAGCCTCACCCTGAAGAACTCTTTCTGAGGTCCGGAGCTCGCCGCCAGGAACCCTGCCTACTAAGCCCCGCTCCCCGCCCCGCAGGGCCCGGCCGGCGCGCCCCTCGGCTCGCTGGCCAGGCACCACCCGCCTGCCTGCCCTGCCCCCGTGCTCGCGCGTCGGGCAGCAGAGCTTCTGTCATCGTCTGTCGCATTTGGGCGGGTCAATGCGCAATAAAATGCATAGCTGTCAATGCATGGTCACGATTGTGCAGTATATTACGTGATTGCGTTTGCCGGTCTGTGCCTGCACCGACCGGCCCGAGGTTCGGTCTGACAGCAGCGGCGGGGCGAACGGCCCCGCCGTGACTGGGGTTATGGATTCAGGAGTGACCGCGATGGCGCGACAGCACCCGTTGGACAAAGTACGGAACATCGGCATCATGGCCCACATCGATGCCGGCAAGACCACCTGTTCGGAACGCATTCTCTTCTATACCGGCAGGCTGCACCGCATGGGCGAGGTTCATGATGGTGCGGCCACGCTGGACTGGATGGTCCAGGAACAGGAGCGCGGCATCACCATCACCAGCGCCGCGACCACCTGCGAGTGGCGTGACCACCAGATTAACCTCATCGACACCCCCGGACACGTGGACTTCACCGTCGAGGTGGAACGCAGTCTGCGCGTACTCGACGGGGTCATCGGTCTGTTCTGCGCCGTCGGCGGCGTCGAACCCCAGTCGGAGACCGTCTGGCGCCAGGCGGAGAAGTACGAGGTCCCGCGCATCTGCTTTGTGAACAAGATGGACCGTGTGGGCGCCGACTTCTTCCAGGTCGTCAACCAGATCCAGAAACTGCTCGGCGCCAACGCCGTGCCACTGGTTATCCCGATCGGCGCAGGCGGCGAGTTCCGGGGCATCATCGACCTCATCAAGAGCGTCGCCGTCTACTACGACGAGACCGACAAGGGCTCCACCTTCCGCGAGGAAGCGCTCACGCCCGAGCAGGCCGAGTATGCCGCGCCCTGGCGGCAGAATCTGTTGGAGAGGGTGGCCGAGATCGACGATAGCCTGCTGGAGAAGTTCTTCGCCGAGCAACCGCTCGAGGTCGCCGAAGTCATGGCCGCCGTGCGCGGGGCGACCCACAAGCACCTCATCTGCCCCGTCCTCTGCGGCAGCGCCTTCAAGAACAAAGGCGTACAACGGCTCCTCGACGCCGTCATCGACTACCTTCCCAGCCCCGTCGATCTGCCGCCGGTGATCGGCAACTGCCTCGCTGGCAACCCCATCGAGCGGATGCCCAAGGACGATGGCCGCCTGGCTGCCCTCGCCTTTAAGGTCGTGGCCGACAAACACGTCGGCAAACTCATCTATGTGCGCGTCTACTCCGGCACCATCCAGGCCGGTTCCTATGTGCTGAACTCGACCCAGGACCGCCGCGAACGCGTCGGCCGGCTGTTCCGCATGCATGCCAACCGCCAGGAACAGGTCGACTGCCTGTACAGCGGCGAAATCGGCGCCGTCGTCGGACTCTCCGAGACCGTCACCGGCGACACGCTGTGCTGCGAAGACGAGCCGATCATCCTCGAAGCGATCGACTTCCCCTCGCCGGTGATCAGCGTGGCCGTACACCCGATATCCCGCAGTGACTCGGACAAGCTGCAGACGGCCCTCCAGCGCCTCGCCGACGAAGATCCGACCTTTATCGTCAGTTCGAACCCCGAAACCGACGACACCCTGATCTCGGGCATGGGTGAGCTGCACCTCGAGATCATCCTTGATCGCCTCAAGCGCGAGTATGGCGTCGGCGTGACCAGCTCGCCGCCGGAAGTCGCCTACCGTGAAACGATCACCAGTGCCGTCGACATCGAAGAGCGCCTCCGCAAACAGAGCGGCGGTCACGGCCAGTACGCCCATGTCGTCTTCCGCCTCGAGCCGATGGAGCCTGGCCAGGGGTTTGAGTTCGTCAACGATGTCAAGGGTGGCAATATCCCGAAGGAGTTCATCCCGGCCATCGAGAAGGGCGTCATCCAAGCCATGGCGGCGGGCGTCTGGGCAGGCTACCCTGTCGTCGATGTGCGCGTCATCCTGGTGGACGGGTCGTACCACGAGGTCGACAGCTCCGAGATGGCGTTCCGTACCTGCGCCTCGATGGGCTTCAAGAAGGGCTTCATGAAGGACAACCCGGAACTGCTGGAGCCGGTGATGAGCCTGAGCATCACCACCCCTGAGGAGTACGCCGGCAGTATCACGGGGAGCGTCTGCAGCCGCCGCGGCCGCATCCTGGGCATGAGCAAACAGGGCAACGCCGAGGTCATCAAGGCCATGTGCCCGCTGGCTAACCTGTTCGGCTACACCAGCGATATCCGCAACATGACGCAGGGACGCGCCGGCTTCACCATGCAGTTTGAGCACTACGAAGCTGTACCCTTCGCGATCGCGGAGGAGATCATCGAGAAGCGGCGCAAGCGCGACAAGGAAAGACAGCAGCGCTGAGCCGAGCGACGTGCGGCGACGTGCGGCGACGCCCGTCGCCGCACCGCTGCACGGTTCGGAAGACTTGACGTCAAGCGTGTCGTCTGCCGCGCGGGCGAAAGTCAGCTCCGTCGAGGGTTGCCTGGTTGAGACTCGCGAGTCTCACGTCGGGAGGTCCGGCCATCGAGCCGGGGGGGCCCTGTTGAACCCTGCACACCCGGCCGGGAACACGATCCCTCATGGCCCGGTACCCTCTCGGCCAGCGTGTACGAGCACGTATACCGCTCTGCTGCGTACGCATACGGCGATCCGTCGCCCACACCCCGCCGGCGGCGGTTCTCCGGTCGGCAGGGTGCCCTACCCAACTGACCTGCACCCCCCCAGGCAGGGCTGTTCCAAGATCGCGGTTCCCGCTACGGGTGAGCGCGTGAGAACGTGAGAGCGTGGATTCGTGGCATACGGCCGGCACACGCGCCGTAACCCTCACGCAATCACGCTCTCACGCTTTCACCGTGCCGGTGACCAACACCGATGGTCGTTGGGAAAACGGAACCGCCCTGCACCCCAGGCCGGGTGCATGACATTCCTGTCGGTTCGGTGAGAAGGAAGATGACCAGCCCGCAAAGACGTGAGGGTGCAGAGGAAAGCGGAGATCATGGCGACGGGTGTGATCCGTGCCCTCCAAGTCAT
>CAILUI010000072.1 GCA_903837355.1 uncultured Victivallales bacterium | reverse complement strand
CGCCACGAAAGCCCCCGGTCCGCCCCGGTGCCCCGCGAGTTCCAGCCACCCCTTTGGCTCTGGCTGCTGAGCGTCGCTGAACTCGCTCGCCGCTGCTGCAAGGTCCACCACGGGCACCCAGTGCTGCGCGTCTGCGGCCGCCGGGGGCTCTGCCACCATCCTACTCGGCACCCCCTCGGTCCCCGCCACACGGGGCGAGCTGACGCCCGTGGTGGCCAGGGGCGCGACCACCCATCCGGCGGCTCTCCTTGTGAACCGCACGCGGAAGTCGGTGCCGGGCAGCCCGGCCTGGTCGCCGAACCATGCTCGCATGAGGTCGGGCAGGCGGTTGGCATCCTCCCCGACCGGGTGGGCGACGTTGCAGGCTACCCGGACGAAGCGGAACTCCCACGGCTGCCCGTCAGGCAACAGCACGGTCGTCGGCCCCACCGGCCGCGCTGATACCTCTCTGGCAGTCGGCAGGAACAGGATCGGCTTGCGGCCGTTGTGCGACACCTTGGCGTCGAAGCTGTCAGCCTGCGGTACCTGTAGACGTCGTGACACGTACTCGCCCAGCCTCCAGTCGACCAGTTCCGCGGTCATGGCTACGAACGCGGGAGCGAGACTCCCCTCCACCTGCAGGCGGTTCACGATGCGGCCGCCGTCAACCCCCAGCCACTCTTGGGAGTGCTCGATGGGCCAGCGCTGCCACCATGCCGCCCAGTCCTGCATCAACGCAGCCGCGTGGTCTGGGACCTCCTGAGTCGGGCTAAGGTCGTCGCGCAGGCTGGGGTGCGCCAGCATGTATGCTCTGGCCTTGGCCGCATGCTTGAGCAGGTCCTGGCCGGTGAGGAGCGCGTCCCCATCAATGAGGACACGGAGGACCACCATCTTGTAGCTTCTGGTGATGGCCGTCGTTTCGACCCAGCGCAACCATCGGTTGTGCCGCTGCAGGACCAACAGCTCCGCCTCGGTGAGATCGCCCTCAGACTCCACGAACGAGAACCAGCCATCGTGGTCACGCCGCAACGTGCCTGGCAGCAACCCACGGTGGAAGAGCTCCAACGGCATCGGACGGCGGCCAAGCTCATCGCGCATCCCGCGGTAGGCCTCGACAACCGCCTGTCCTCCCCGGGGGAGCAGCTGTTCCAGGATCGCCTTGGCCTCCACCTCGACGTCGATCAGGCAACCCGATGGCAGGCGCAGCGGCTTGCCCTCGACGAGCTTCCGGAACTCGGACACCGAACCGTCGAGCCCGCTGAGTGCCAGCAGGTGCCGCAGGCGCCACCCGAACACCCGGTGGTTGCCGACGAAGTCGATGACCGTCAGCCGGTCTTTACCTGGGGCCGTGCGCAATCCGCGCCCAAGCTGCTGCGTGAACAGGACGCTGGACTCGGTCGGCCGCAACATCACGATCCGGTCCACGGTGGGAAGGTCCACGCCTTCGTTGAAAAGATCCACCGTGCACAGAGCCTGCAGCCGGCCTGCCGCGAGGTCGCGCAGGCAGGTGCTGCGGTCGTCTGAGCCGTCCCCGCAGAAGACGGCGGCGGCCCGTACGCCGTGCCGGGTCAGCCAGCCCGACACGAACCGGGCGTGGCGCTGACTGCAGCAGAAGACAAGGGTCCTGG
>CAILUI010000071.1 GCA_903837355.1 uncultured Victivallales bacterium | reverse complement strand
GCAACGCCGTGCCCCCCTATGCTCCATAGCGCGACCGCAAGGGGGCCTCGGGGGTGCCCAATGGCGATCGCAGACCCAGCCGTCGGCGCCCTCGCCGGTTTCTTAGAACCGCCCTGCCGGCGCACTGGCGGCGCCGGGATCACGGCGGTATGGGTATAAGCGGCGGCCACGGCGTGCAGACAGTGCGCCCTACGGCGGTGTGGGCCCGGGGTGGGAGTGAAGGTCACAGGAGAACGGCACGATGACGACGCGCGAGCTCTGGCAGAACATCATGCACTACCGTGAGTTCGACCGCATGCCGGTGATCCACTGGACCGGCTGGCCGGAGACTATGGAACGCTGGAAGCAGGAAGGGCTGCCGGCAGGTGTGAACATCCACGAGTTCCTCGGCGCCGTGCCGATGTGGGCCGGTGTCGGGGTCAACCTCGGGCTGTTTCCGGAATTCGCCGAGGAGACCCTCTCGGAGACGGCCGAGTACCGCATCTTCCGGGCCACGGACGGGGTCATCCAGCAGGCCTGGAAGAGCCAGAGCTGCATCCCGCACTATATGGACTTCACCCTCAAGACCGCTGCCGACTGGCCGGAGTACAAGAAGCGCCTGCAGCCTGACCCGGCCCGCGTACCGGCCAACCTCGACCAGCAGATCCGCCACGCCGATGCTTCCGGGTTGCCGATCCTGGTCAGCACCGCATCGATGATGGGCTGGATCCGCAACTGGATGGGCGTGGAGAACATGTCCTACCTGATGTACGACGATCCAGACTGCTACGCGGATATGGTGAACACGATCGCCGACCTGGCCTGCTGGGGCCTTGATCAAGTCCTGCCGCGGATGCAGGCAGTGGGCATCACGCCGGACTGCGGTTTCGGCTGGGAGGACATCTGCGGTAAGAGCGGGCCGCTGGTCAGCCCGCTGATTTTCGACCGCTGCGTGGCTCAGGGCTACCGTAAGATCCGCAGCAAGCTCAACGAGTTCGGCGTGCCGCTCTATGGCCTCGACTCCGATGGCTTTGTCGAGCCCCTGACGCCGAACTGGATGGATGCCGGCGTCAACCTGCTCTTCCCCATCGAACCCGGCACCTGGGGCGCGACGCCGGAGCACTTCCGCCAGCGCTTCGGACGCGAACTACGCATGTTCGGCGGCTATGACAAGTTGGCGATCGAGAAGGGCCCCGCCGCCATCGACGCGGAACTGCAGCGCCACGTGGCGCTGCTGAAGGAGGGTGGCCTGGTGCTGATGGCCGACCACCTGATCACGCCCGGAACGTCTCTGGCGAACTACCGCTACTTCCTCGACCAGGTGCGGAACCTGCGGCTGAAGTGAGCTGCCGCGTCACTCCCCGATCGGCAGCGCGGTGGGCGCCGCGCTGGAGCCTGCGGTCCGCCGGCGCTGGCGCTGACTTCCGCGGTATACGGCGGGGCCGACCAGGCCGGCAGGGATCGCCGTCTCCAGTCAAGGGAGCGAGAACCGCCGCCCGTGATGGCGTGCCGGCTCGGTCCGCGCAGTTGCTTCCACGGCTTCTGCGGCTATTCTCATCAGCATCCGCTCAAGAGTAGTCTCTCAAGCGCGCGGTTCTGCCCATGAACACCATTCACCAGCCACGACGAAGCGCCTGCGCCGCGCAGTCGCGTCAGCACGAGATGGCGCGTCTGCGCGGGACCACCATCGAGGACAGGGTCAAGGCCGCACTCTCAATGGGCGAACGCTTCTCCTGGCTCAAGCCCAAGGCGAAGGAGGGCTGAGGCGTGCGCGACCCTGAAGCTCTGCTGCGCGCCGCTGAAGACACTGCCGTCCTCCTGGAGCGGCATCGGGTGAGTGCCGTGGTCATCGGCGCGGTGGCACTCGCAGCTTACCACTATGTCCGCCAGACGGACGACCTCGATCTGGGCGTCAACGCCGACCTGCCGACCTTGCGTGCCGTGCTGGCCGCGCTCCGGCAGGTAGGCTATACGGCCGAACTGCGGGAGCCGGACGGCGACGATCCCCCGGGGGGCGTGATCGACGTGACCGGTCCCTTCGGCGTACTGCAGATCATCAGCTACGCGGACCGCTTCCCGGCGGTCATCGATGACGCCGTCAGGGAGGCGCAGTTGGTCGTGCGGGCGGGGAGCCCGCTGCGGCTCGTTCCCATGCCGCATCTGATCGCGCTCAAGCTTTATGCCGGCGGCCATAAGTCGAAGGCCGACATCGTCGAGTTGCTGGTCCGCAATCCGGAACTCGATCTCGCGGACGTCCGCGCGCTCTGCGAGCGCTATCGGCTGCCGGGACTCGAGGAGCTCATTGCCGAGGCGTTCTAGACCGCTGCCGTGGTCGGACCCGGCCTTGCAGGGTCGGCGCCAGGGCCCCCGCTCAGCCCCTGCAGATGCCGGCGGATGACGGCGGGCAGCTCATGCCCCGGCAGGCGGCCGCGGCCGAGGATACGAGCGAAGTTACCGCCGACGATCAGGCGTTTGTGCTCGACCGGCAGGGCCGTATGCACGCACCAGCCCAGTTGCGGCCGCGGGTCACGCATGGGCGCGTCCGTACCAAAGAGCACGCGCTCTGGACCGAGGTGGCCGCAGAGCCACTCGATGATGCGGTTGATGGCGGCGGTGTAGGTCAACTCAGCCATGATGTTGGGGAAGTCGAGGGCCGCATCGACGACCTGGCGCGCCAGGCCCCACGAACTGCCCACATGGGCCACGATGAAGGTGACTTCGGGGAAGCACCGGGCCAGGTCGCGAACGGCGCCCAAGCCACCGACATTCGCGCCGGTATGCAGCAGGCCGTAGAGGCGATGCTCGTTGGCATAGTGCCAGTAATCGTCGTAGCGCGGATCGTTGTAGGGGACGTCGTTGCGGACGTAGGGCTTCAGACCCCGGAAACCAAGCTGGCCGTGGAGGACCTCGCAGAGAGCGCGGATCTCCGCCGCGGTCTGGTGCGTGGGGTCGGCCGATGAGAGGCCGATGATCTCCTCCGGTGAGCGCTGCACCACCTGGGCGATCAGCGCGTTACCCGCCTCCACGTCCATGCTGACGGTACCGCTCCAACTCATCATGGCCGTGACATCCACCCCGATGCGGCGGGTCAGTTCAAGCATGTTCAGGCTGTCGCCTTTGAGCATGACGTAGTGGCTGCCGGCGCCGTTCAGGCCGTCGTCGAGCACGTGGCAATGGGCGTCGAGGACGAGGGTCGAGAGAGGCTGCCCGGAGCGGGCCTCGCGGACCAGGTCGTCAGCAGTATCCGCTATCGGCAACGGCGGCGGCGGCTCCACCTTGAGCAGGCGCGCCAGATTCAGGCCGGCCACCTGGGCCACCGTCTCGGCGCTGGCCAGAGACCAATCCACCACGGCCCGCGCGGCGCCGCCGCTGCGGCCGGGCAGCCCGCTGCCGAGCAGGACGCGGCCGGCGCCATAGCGCTCGGTAAGGAACTCCAGGGCCCGGTTGGCCTGGAAGGCGCTGAGTTCGACGCAGGCGTTGGGGCACGCATCGAGGACGGGGATCAGCAGGCGCCACTGCGACCAGGTGGCCTCGGCGACGATCACGGGGCAGGGCTCGAACAGCCGGCAGAAGGTGACGGCCGTCTCGTAGTTGCAGCCGAGTTCGCCGAGGGTCGTCAGCAGCAGCAGGCGCCGCCGCTTGCAGGCCTTGGCCAGCGGCCCCAGGACATCGGCGTGGACCGGGTACCCATGCGCGGCTGGCGTCAGCAACGCGGCCCGCACATCGTGCTGGTCCATGGCGCGCAACAAGACCGGCGGCGGCGGGAAGTCGCCAGCCTGATGGGGCATGACGCACCAACACGGGTAGAGCCGGTCGCGATGGGCCGCAATCTCCGCCACCAGGCGCTGGTTGGCATGCATCGGGTCGTAGTACTGGCACTGCTCGTGGCGTACCAGCGCGGCGCTGATGCCGTAGAGATCGAGGTCCGCCAGCAGGTGGTCGAGGGTCCAGCGCTGCTCGGGATCCTTGGCGGGATGCGGGCCATAGGCGGCCCAGCAGTCGAAGATCAGCGGATTCGGCATGGCCACATCTCCCCTACAGGCTGCCCACAACGTCGGCTCAGCGCGGGAAATAGCGATAGGCCAGAGGCTTCTGGCCGGTGGCGAAGAAGTAGACAGCGCCGACGATCATGAAGACGAGAGCGGCGAGGATCTCGCCGGAGATGACGCCGATCATCAGCGGTTTGAGGCGCAGCGCGGTGCGGTTGCCGCCGAAGCGCACGGCGAAGACCTTGATCAGCCAGCCAACGAAGAACGACCAGCAGGTGGTCGCCATCGGGTAGGTGGCCCAGAGCATGAACATCACCGGATGAATGGGCCACCAGGGCAGGCGCAGGCGCAGGGCGCTGCAGACCAGGACGAGCCCGAACCCGGCCCCGAAGGCCCACAGGAAATTCCCCGTCGGCGCAATGCGGCCCAGGCGCTGCGTCCAGGGTAGCGCGGCAGCCTCGGCCAGGCTGCCCATGCCCTGCAACCGCATGATCTCAGGCTCGGCCGCGCGGAAGGGCATCGTGGGAATGCGCTGGTGCGACCAGTTGTAGTCGGTGGGGGCGCCCATGTCGTAGGTACAAACCAGCACGACCACGATGGCCAGGATGACCCCGACGACGTAGATGGCGGTGGCCCAGCGCGCCGCCTGCAGAGGCCGGAGGGCGACCCGCTCGCAGATCTTCAGGCCGTTGGTCAGGTAGGGCATCAGCGACTGGCTCTGGTCGACGGCGAGCACCATGCAGACGAAGCCCGCGGTGATGATGGCGCCGGGGGGCATGGTGAAGCCGCCCAGGCCCGCCATCATGACCCCGAAGGGAATCCAGCGCGGCTGGATGAAGAACAGGCCGGTCTCGGCACTGATGCGCGAGAGCACCACCAGCGACAGCAGCGTCAGCAGTACGAGGATGACGGCCAGGGGCCACTCGAGACCCAGCCGCACGATCAGCACGATCAGCAATAGCGTTGCCGCGAACAGCAGGCGCATGGCCCAGAGGTTGGGCGCCGGACCGGCGCCGCGGCGCAGACCGACGGCCCCCAGAAGCACTTCCTTGTAGTATTGCCGGCCGGTGTAGAGCAGGATCAGGGCAAAGGCCAGATAGGCCCCGGCCCGCTCCCAGCCCTGCCAGCCCCCGATCCAGTCCGTGGAGAGATTCACCCCGACGGTCACCATCGGCAGCGCAAACAGCACCCAGGCCAGCTGCGAGACACCCAGCGTAAAGGAGATCTCGGCACTGAGGAAGAAGGCAAAGGCCACCACCAGCGGGAAGAGGTCCAGGCGCAGCAACTCGCCGCCGTACTGCACTTTCAGCAGCCAGGGCATGACCACGGCGAACGGCGTCAGCAACCAGCTCAACTTCACCGGTACCAAGGCATCGGGGAACCAGACGCAGAGGCCATTGTTGGAGCGGATGGCGAAGATGATCAGGAAGCCGATCCAGAACAGGCGACTGCGCAGGGCGGCCGGGTAGACGCTGCCGGGAGCGCGCTCGAGTAGGGAGCTTGTGAAGGTGGCAATGGGGTAGCTCAGGAACTCGTGGTGCGACCACTGCTGGTGCACGATCAGCGCCAGACACGCCGAAGCGACCCCCAGCAACAGGACCATCGGCACCCAGGTGCGCAGCGGCAGCCACCAGGCCGACCACGGCACGCGGTCCCACTTCTCGCGCAGACGCGTCAGCAACGGCGGCGGCACTCTACCGCGCGTCTCGGCGCCCATGATATAGCCCGAGACGACACGGTCGTAGGTGTCCTCGTTGACCGTCACCAGGGCCGGCTTCGGCACGTACTCGAGCATCTGCCGGTCCTTCCACCCCGGCGTCACCCGGCTCCAGTGGTGCGGCATGACCAGGACTTGGGTGAACTGCTCCATGAGCCCACGCCCCGGGATGCTGCAGGCCACCATGGACAGGGTCACGATGATCGCCAGTTCCGCCGGCACCAAGGGCAGACGGCGATTCCAGCGGGCCAGCAGGGGGTTGAGCCCGGCCACCACCACAAACAGCGTACCCAGCACGATGACGGGCAACTGGTGGCCGCTGTTGAAGCTCTCCAGATCCAGCAGCCGGTCGTTGACGTACCCCGCACCCGCGATGAACAGCGAGCACAGCACGCCGATGCAGACAGCACGCCACGTCATGCCCGGAACCACCCTTCGCTCAGTAGCGCATGTGCTCGCGGTAGACGTCGACGGCGAACCGGAAGCTGTCATAGGTGACATTGGTCGAGATCGAGTGGTCGGAGGCGTAGACGAAGCGCGCCCCGCGTGCCTTCATGCCCTCCACCAACTCGGTCACACCGCGGCGGATAACAGCGCGGTCGCCGGTCTCCAGGAGGCGCTCGTCCAGTCCGCCGATCAGACACAGCCGGTCGCCGTAGTGCTCCGCGATCCACAGCGGCCGGTTGCCGGCCTTGACCTCCATCGGGTTCAGGCCGTCGAAGCCCGCCGCCACCACCAGATCCAGAATGGATTCCGTGAAACCACAGGTGTGCAGCACCACCGGCAGATCATAGCCGTGGAAGAATTCGACCATCTCCGTGTAGTAGGGGAAGATGACATCGCGATACACGGCCGGCGCGCAGAAGGTACGATCCCGGTAGCCCAAGTCCTCGTAGAGCCAGATGCCGTCCGGCTTCCCGGACTGCTCGATGAGGCGCCGGAAACACTCTTTGTACAGATCCGTGTAAACGCGGCAGTAGTCGTGGATCCAGTCCGGCTCCACCACCATGCTTTCATATAGACAGAGATCGCCCAGGCTGGCCCGCATGCATTCCCAGATGAACATGTGCCCGTAGTGCGCCCAACGGCCTTTGCGGCGCTGATCCTCAAGGGCCTTGCGGGTGTTCTCCAGAACCTGCTCGGTGACGCGCTGGCCGGCCGTACCGACCAGGTGCGGCCGGTAGTCCCGCTCCCACACGGCACGGCTATTCATGCGGAAATCGATGTGCTCGGGCGTCCCCGACTTGTTCTTCCAGTACTTCAGCGCGGCCCCGGCGCCATTGCGCCGCACCGACCACTCGGCGGTCTCCTCAACCAGTTCGCTGACGCCCAGCAACGGCTGCCAGTCGAACCAGCCGCCGCAGCCGGCCAGGTCGAAGTTGAAGTGCTCGACAGGGGCGACGGGGTTGCCCTTGTCGTCGGCCGGGTAGCCCTGCTTGACCCAATCGCGCAGGGTGTCGCTCCACGGGCTGTCCGTGAAGGCCACGCGCTCAGCCGGCTGGCGGCGCAAGAGGGCATCAACCACGTCTCGGGGGGACTGCATCGGCGACTCTCCTTCGGCTCGACAACCCGGCACCCGCGGACCACCGCCCCTACCTTAGCCCGGCTTGCCCCGGCAGGCCACACCCGACGCCGCAGGAAATCGCCGACACCCCCCGCGGGTTGACGTCGCAGGCATGCCGTGTAGGCTATGGCCTTGCGTACGTTGGTCACTCACCCACTCGCGCCTGCAGAGGGAAACACGATGACCGCAGCGGATGCAGCGGCCAGCCTTGACCGCCGCGCTTTCTGGACGGCCCAGTTGGAGGCGGCCCATGCCTTCATGCAGCGCATGTTCGCGTACCCGGTTGTCGAGTGCGGCGAGCCGGCCGTACCCCTGCGCGAGGCGGCGGCCGCCGCCGGCGTCACCGTCGCCTTCTCCGATACCCGGATCGCCGCTACCTACCCCCGCCACTTCCTGCTGCGCGAGGGCCTCATCCCCGCTTTCGTCGCGGCGGCACGCGCCCTGAACCAACGCGGCTGGATCCTCAAGGTCGAGGATGGCTACCGCACGGCGGAGATGCAGAAGCAACTCTCCCTGGCCCCCTACGTCCTCGACCGGGTACTGGCCAAGGTCATCTGGGAACTCGGCGGCCAACTCCCCTCCCCCGAGCTCTTCTTCCGCCGCCTGATGGGCCTGACCGCGACCGCACCGAAGACCGGTACGCACATGTCCGCCAGCGCCGTCGATATCTCCGTCCTGCAGCAGAGCGACGGCGCGGCGCTGGACCGGGGCGGACCGTACATCGAGATGTCGGAGGTGACCCCCATGCTCTCGCCCTTCATCTCGAGCGCAGCGGCCCGCAACCGCACTCTGATCAGCCTGACCATGGGCGCCCAAGGCTTCATGGCCTACCCCTACGAGTTCTGGCACTACAGCCAGGGCGACGCCTACGACGAGTTCCTCACCGGCTCGGGCCGGCCGGCTCGCTACGGCGCGGTCGCCATCGACCTCAGCAGCGGCCGCGTCACCCCGCTCGCCAACCCCTGCGCCTCGCTGCACGCCCCGCAAGAGTTCCGCCAGGCGATGGATGAAGCCCTGGCGAGATCGCGTAACTGAAGGAACCCCCGCATGTACATCGGCGTCGACTACTACCCCGAACACTGGCCCGAGGAGCGCTGGTCAACCGACGCGCGGCTGATGCAGGAAGCCGGCTTCAACGTCGTCCGCCTGGGCGAGTTTGACTGGGTGAACATGGAGCCCGAGGACGGCGTTTTCACCTTCGCCAAGTGGGACCGCGCCCTGGCCGCGCTGGCCGAGCGCGGCCTCAGTGCCATCCTCTGCACGCCGACCGCCGTCATGCCGGCCTGGGTGGCGCACAAGCATCCCGAAACCCTGGCCCTGCAGAAGGACGGCACGCGCCTCACCTGGGGCGTGCGCAAGAACAACTGCTTCTCCAGCGGCACCTACCGCTTCCTCTCGCAACGCATCACCCGGGCCATGGCCGAGCACTTCGCCGATACGCCCAACGTGATCGGTTGGCAGACCGACAACGAGTTTGGTAACCCCTTCTGCTACTGCGCCAGTTGCCGGGCCGATTTCCAGCACTGGCTGCGCCGCAAGTACGAGACGTTGGACGAACTGAACCGCGCCTGGGGCACGCACTTCTGGGGCCACCGCATCCAGTCCTGGGAGGAGATCACCATCCCCGACGACGCCACCAGCCACAACCCCAGCGCCTGCCTCGACTGGCAGCGGCACTTCTCCTGGATGAACGTGCGCTTCCAGCATGAGCAGGTCGAGATCCTGCGCGCGGGCTGCCCCAGGCACTTCATCACGCACAACTTCATGGGGCTGTTCCCGGAACTCGACTACTACGATCTGGCCAAGGACCTCGATGTCGTCAGTTGGGACAACTACCCGGTCTGGGGCGCCCCGGAGGTCCGCTACGACAGCTCGATGGCCGCCGATCTCATGCGCGGGCTGCTGGCAAGGAACTTCTGGATCATGGAGCAGACCGCCGGACCGGGTGGCTGGGGCGCCTACGGCCGCAACCCCCGCCCGGGCGAACTGCGCAATGTCTGCTACCAGCAACTCGCTCACGGCGCCGACGCCCAGGTCTGGTTCCGCTGGCGTACCTGCACCGCCGGCCGTGAGCAGTACTGGCATGGGCTGCTGGGGCACGACGGCCGCGCCCTGCGGCGCTACCAGGAGGCTGCCCAGACCGCCGGCGAGTACCGCACCCTCGAGAAGGCCCTCGCCGGGACCACGGTCAAGGCCGACGTGGCCATCCTCTATGACTACGACAGCCTCTGGGCCGTACGCATCCAGCCCGGCTACGGCGGCAACGACTACACCACTGCCGTACGGCGCTTCTACCGGGCCCTCTTCCGCGCCGGGGTCAACGTCGACCTCATCCCGCCGACGGCGGACTTCAGCCTGTACAAGGCCGTCTTCGCCCCGGATCTCTGCGTGCTGCCCGACGCGCTGGCCGAACACCTGGCGGCGTATGTGAAGCGAGGCGGCGTCCTGCTCAGCGATTGCCGCACGGGCGTCAAGGACGCCACCGGGCTGTGCCACGAGCGCACGCTGCCGGGGCTGCTGGCGCCGGTCTTCGGCATCGAGATCCAGGAGTACGACGCCGTGCCCGGCAATGTCACCCATGCCATCAGCGGCCGCGCGCCCATCGCCGGCAGCTTCAACGCTACCCTCTCCACCGACTGGGTCATCCCCGGCACCGCCGAGGTCCTGGCCTCCTACCAGGACTGGCATCTCCAAGCCTACGCCGCCGTCACCCGCAACCGCTGTGGCGACGGTTGGGGCTACTACGTCGGCACCGTGGCCAAGGAGGACGCCTTCTACGATGCCGTGGTGGCCGCTGTCCTCGCCAGCGCCGCCGTCCAGGCGCTGGTCACGCCCCCGGCCGGCGTCGAGGTCTCCCGGCGCCAGGGCCCCAAGGCGGATCTGCTCTTCCTGATCAACCACACGGAGGAGCCCAAGGCGGTGACGGTGCCCGCCGGCAAGACCGAACTGCTCTCGGGGAAGAAGACGCGGCGCGAACTCCTCCTCGAGCGCTTCGGCGTCGCGGTCATCCAGCTCTAACCAGGGGTTGCCCATGACCTCCAAAGAACGCGTGCAGCGGGCCCTGCGCCGCCAGCCCGTGGACCGGGTGCCAGTGTGGATGTGGTTCCACCCGCACGCCGCCCAGCGGCTGGCCGCGGCCCTCGAGATCCCCACGGCGGCGCTGGTCGAAGCCCTTGGCGACGACGTCCGCCAGACCTGGGTCGGCAACAACCACGCCATGGAGGGCATCGTCCACGAACATGAGGGCGAGGGGCACACCGACGACTGGGGCGTCGAATGGGTCAAGGAAGGCCCGTTCAACCAGATCCGCCATTCGCCCCTGGCCGAGGCCGATGCCGACGCCGTGCGCGGCTACCTTTACCCGTTCGCGCGCATCCCGGCCCTGCTGGACAACCTCGAACCGGTCATGCGCCAAGCCGCCGAGCGCTTCGTCGGCTGCGACGTCTCGCCCTGCCTGGTCGAGATGGTTTGCCGTCTGCGCGGCATGGAGCAGACCCTCTTCGACCTGGCGGCCGACCCGGACCTCGCCCGTGCGGAACTCGCTGCAGCCGCGGCTTTTGCCGTCAGCCTCTCGGCGGCGGCCTGCGACCGCTTTGCCGTGGACTGGCTGTGGACCGGCGACGACATGGGCAGCCAGCGCGGCATGATCATGAGCCCCGCCATGTGGTGTGACCTGGTCCGCCCGCATCTGGCCGCCATCGCCGCCGTGGGCCGAAAGCGCGGACTGTGGGTCGCCTACCACTCCTGCGGCGCCATCCGGCCGATCATCCCCGACCTGATCGAGATCGGCATCAACGTGCTCAACCCCATCCAGTGCAACTGCCCCGGCATGGAAGCGGCGGCCCTCAAGCGTGACTTCGGGCGCGACCTGTCCTTCCACGGCGGCGTCGATACCCAGGACCTCCTGCCCAACGGCAGCGCCGCGGACGTTGAGCGCGAGACCGCCCGCCTGATCGAGGTGATGACCGCCGACGGCGGCGGCTTCATCCTCGGCGCCTCCCATGCGGTGCCGCCGGAAACCCCGGTCGCCAACATCCTGGCGATGTATGCCGCCGCCGGAGTGAGCGCAGCGGAGATCCACGACCGCGCCGCCGCCATCCGGGCGCGGGGCGAGGCGGCGGCGGGTGCCAGCTCCGCCTCGCGGCGCCGCAGCGACTAGAGCTGGAAAGCGGGATCTCCGTATCCCGCGGCCGGGTTGCGGAGAACCCGGCTTCCAGGGGCGGGCCGAGAACAGAACTCAGCGTCCGGCCTGCTGGCGAGCCCGTTAGGCAGCGGGAAGGACGAGAATGACCATCACCATCGGCACCGCCGACCTCTGGCTTCTGCCGCCCGGAGACAGGCCCTGAGCGACTTGCCCCGTTGAGCACAGACGCGACACCGCGATGGGCCTTGAGGCATTCGCGCGCTACGCTATGTTGGCCCGAGACGCGCGAGGCGCCAGAGCCAGGATGCCAACCACAAGGCCGTGCAGAACACCCCATGACTGACCAAACGCTACCCGATATCGCCCAGCACGCCGAGACGCTCTACACGATCTTCTCCCCCGCCGAGACCAAGGCCGTACAAGAGACCATCGCCTATAATGCGGGCGGCAAGGCGACCGTCACTTGCCAGGCGAGCCGCAAAGCCCGACACGCCAAGCCGGAGGAGATCGTGCGGCAGCTCTGGATCGTGCGGCTCCTGCGTCACTACGGGTACCCGGCGACACGCATCGCGGTGGAGTACCCCGTGTCCTTCGGCCGCGAGGTGAAGCGCGCCGACGTCGTCGTGTTCGATGCCGACCACCCCACTACGCCGTACATCATCATCGAGACCAAGACGCCCAAGGAGAAGGACGGCAAGGAGCAACTCAAGAGCTACTGCCATGCCACCGGCGCGCCCATCGGCGTCTGGTCCAATGGCTCGCAGATGACGGTGTTCTACCGCAAGGACCCCAACTACTTCAGCGAGCTGCCGGACCTGCCCGACGCCAACACCGACCTGGCCGACCTGCTCAACCAGCCGTGGACGCTTGAGGAACTGGCCATCAGGGACGGCGAGAACCGCAAGTCCCTCAAGCAGATCATCCTCGACATGCAGGACGAGGTGCTGGCCAACGCCGGAGTGGATGTCTTCGAGGAGGTCTTCAAGCTCATCTTCAGCAAGCTCTACGACGAACTGTCCTGCCACCAGGGTCGCTACCAGTATCTACGCTTCCGGCAGAACAACACCGATACCAAGGTCAGGGACGCCATCACCGCGCTTTTCAACGAGGCCCGCAGCAAGTGGGAGGGCGTCTTCCCGCCCGATGACCGGCTCAAGCTCACGGCCTCGCACCTGGCCGTCTGCGTTTCCTACCTGGAGAAGTACAAGCTCTTCAACTCGAACCTCGACGTCATCGATGAGGCCTTCGAGTACCTGGTCAACCAGAGCAGCAAGGGCGAGAAGGGGCAGTACTTCACGCCGCGCTACGTCATCGACATGTGCGTAAAGATGCTCAACCCGCAGGAGAGCGAGACGCTGATCGACACCGCATGCGGCTCGGCCGGCTTCACCGTCCATGGCATCTTCCACGTCTGGCGCCGCATCATGGACCGCCTCGGCCTGCCACAGAGCGAGCTGTTCACCGCCGACCAGAAGCCACAGCCGTGTATCGACTACGTGCGCGAGAAGGTGTTCGCCATCGATTTCGACGAGAAGTCCGTGCGCGTGGCCCGCTGCCTGAACCTGATCGCCGGGGATGGCCAGACCAATGTCCTGCACCTCAATACTCTCGACTGGGGGCGCTGGGAGGAGACAACCGGCGACCAGCGCTGGCAAGATACCTATTTCGAGGGCTGGAAGAAACTCCGGCGGCTGCGGCCCAAGGGCGCCGAGAACTACCGCGAGTTCCAGTGCGACGTGCTCATGGCCAATCCGCCCTTCGCCGGCGACATCAAGCAGGGCGACATCCTCTCGCGCTACGAACTCGGCCAAAAGGCCAACGGCAAAGGCGAGACTAAGGTCGGTCGCGACTTGCTCTTCATCGAGCGTAACCTCGACTTCCTGCGCCCGGGCGGACGCATGGCGGTGGTCCTGCCCCAGGGTCGCTTCAACAACTCCAGCGACAAGCGCGTCCGCGAGTTCATCGCCGAGCGCTGCCGCATCCTCGCCGTGGTCGGCCTGCACGGCAATACCTTCAAGCCCCACACCGGCACCAAGACCAGCGTGCTGTTCGTGCAGAAGTGGAACGACGACCCGCAGGCCGGTCCGCTCTGCCCCAAGGTCGACGACTACAACATCTTCTTCGCCACCATGCAGAAGCCCGGCAAAGACACCTCGGGCGAGAAGATCATCGCCGGCCGCGATACCCACGGCCACCTCTACGTCGACCACGACCTCTTCAACCACGACGGCCTCACCCGGGACGGCATCGCCGAAGCCTTTGCGGAATTCGCCGCCAAGGAGAAGCTGCCTTTTTTTCCCTGAGCCCCTTCAACGAGGCCCACTACCGGGCCTTGCTGGAGGGGCAGACGATCAGGGAGACACGGTTCTCTGACATGCGCCGCGCCACAAGACTCGATGCGCAGTTCGCAGCCCACCCCTCAACGGCAAAGCTGTCGGAGGTCCTTGCCGGACAAACATGGAAACCACTCCGGGATGTCACCACCCTTCTGGCCTCTGGCCATACGCCCTACCTGCACGACGTGTCGCGTGGTGATGTAGGTTTTGTCACGCTGGAGTGCATTGACCCGCTCAACTTCCGTTGGGAGAAACTCCGGCGCATCACACGTCACCACTACGATACGGAGTTCGCGGGGAAGAGCGTGCGTAAGGGAATGGTCGTCTGCACCATAAAGCGGCGCATCTGTAGCTCCTTCCCGTTCCTGGATGACCCCGCTGAACCACTGGCGGTGAACCAGGATGTGGCTCTGATCTCCCCGACCAGCGAGGTCCTTCCTGGGTACCTCGCCGCCTACCTGTCATGCGCTATCGGCCAGGCGTTTGCAGACCGCCAGAAGACCGAGCAGATGAACCCCTACATCAGTGTGGCAAGCCTGGGTACATTGCCGGTTGTCCTGCTCTCCCGTCGGTTCCAGGAACTGGTCAGCTATGAACTGGTCAAGGCACAACGAAGGGCTGCCGACGCAGGACTCGCACAGGAGCATGCCGAGCAGACGCTGCTGGAGGAGCTGGGCCTGGTCGACTGGCAGCAGCCGGAGCCACTGACCTACACCCGCCGCGCTGCCGACGCCCTCGCCGCCGGCAGGATGGATGCGGAGTACTTCCGCCCGAAATACGCGGCACTCATGGAGAGGATACGGACTGCCGGCGCCGTACGGCTCGGCGACTGCCTGACCGAACCGATCCACCGCGGTGCCTCACCGGAGTACGTCGAGGCCGGCGAATACCTCGTCATCAACAGCCAGCATGTCGGCAAGACGCAGGTTGAGCTACGTGACAACCGCTTCACCAGCGCAGCGTTCGTTGACGATGGCAACAACGCCAAGGCTGTCGTCCGCAGGCACGACGTGCTGCTGAACTCGACCGGCTACATCACCATCGGACGCTGCCAGGCGCTGCTGGAGGCGGCCACGGCCATCGCGGACAACCACGTCGCGATCATCCGGCCCACCGGAGACCTGGACCCGGTCTACCTGGCCTGTCTCCTGAATGCCATGCCGGGCCAGTGGCAGAGCGAACGCGGCTGGACCGGCTCCTCGGGCCAGATTGAGCTGCGCCCCGATGTCATCGCCGACTACCTGATATGGAAGGCGCCCGCCGCAGTGCAGTGCGGAATCCGCAAGATGGTGGAAGATGCCCACGCCGCCCGGCGCGAGTCCGCGGCACTGCTGGCGCGGGCCAAGCGCGCCGTCGAGATCGCCATTGAGCAGGACGAGGCCGCAGCGCTGGGTTTCCTACGCGATGGGCTGGCGCCAGCCAGCCTGGAGAGCAGGCAGCGGGCGGAGGAGGACACCACGGGCGGACCCAGATGAGCGACCAGCCGATCCAGGTCCCGACTCTCCAGGCCGTGCGCTTCCACCGACCGATCGCGTCCGGCCGCACCAAGCCTTGCCTGTTGGCCTGCATCGATCCGGCCGGCGGCGAGCACGACATCGTGGCCAAGTTCGGCGGCCCGGAGTTGAGCGTGACCGCCATGGTCTGCGAGCTCATGGCGGCGTTGTTGGCCCAGGATCTTGGGTTGGCGACTCCGGACCCGGTGATCGTGCGGACTGAGGGTGGGTTCCACACCTGTGTGCCGACCGAGTTTCCGGAGTCCCGTCGTCGGATAGAGGACAGCCAGGGGCTCAACTACGGCAGCATCCACCTCGGCACGGGCGTCGCCACGTGGCCAGTCGGCCAACGGGTACCGCCGGAGATGCTGAGCCAGGCCGCTGACGTGTTCGCGTTCGATGCCATCGTCATGAACCCGGACCGCCGTCAGTCAAACCCCAATCTGCTGCAGCGCAAGAACGTCCTCTTTGTGTACGACCACGAGCTCGCGTTCTCTTTCCTACGTTCCATCATGCCCGGTGACGACTGTCCCTGGCAACGGGGAGTGCTGAGTTTCTTGGGCCAGCACGTGTTTGGCCCGGCGCTGAGGAAGAAGCCGATCGACTGGCAGCAACGCCTTGAGCGTTTCGCCCGTCTCCCGGATCGTCGGCTGGCCTCGTATGTCGCTGCAGTTCCGCCGGCATGGGACCCAGGCGAGCGCACGGCCAGACGGATCGTGGACTATCTTATCCGTGTCAGAGGTCATGTGGACGACCTCGCCCTGAACCTGACGGAGGTGCTGGCATGAGCACAACTTACACGTACACGGTGCTCCGCTATGTGCACGACGCCATGACCGGTGAGTACGCCAACGTTGGCGTTGTCGTCTATGCACCCGCGTGCAAATACATTGGGGCCCGGTGCACCGCGCACCGCGGCCGTCTGAGCCGGATGTTCGACGGGGTCGAGGGGGACCACATCCGTTCCCTGCTGCGCTACATCCAGGATCAGGTCAACGAACGGGGCCGGCGGCTCAGAGAGGAGCTGCCCTTGGCAAAGCCCTCGGGGCTCATGGAGATCGCCACGCAGGTACTCCCGGCGGATGACAGCTCCCTGCAATGGTCTCCGCCAGGTGGCGGGGTCGCGGACGCGCCGGACGCGGTTCTGGACGCGCTCTATGCTCGGCTTGTGGCCAGGTACGAGGGTAAGCCCCATGCCCACGGCCGCAACGAGGAGGAGGTGTGGAGAGTGTTCAAGGCCCCACTGGCCAGCCGCGCCATCCTTCCTCGCCTCCAACCGAAACTCATCCGCTCCCAAATGGATGAATATGAGTTCGGGCACGCCTGGAAGAACGGCCAGTGGCACGTCTACGAACCCGTCTCGTTCGACCTGATTGAGCCCGATGCCATCCTTGGCAAGGCCCATCGGTGGGTTGGGCGCGGCGTAGGTCTGCAGAAGTCAGAAGAGCCGTTCATGATCCATATGCTTCTGGGCGGACCCCGCGAGCAGAGTATGCGGCCGGTCTACACCAAGGCCGAGAACCTCCTGAACCAGATCCCGGTGCCGCACGAGTTTGTCCGTGAGGATGAGGCCGAACGGTTTGCCCAGAACCTGGCCGCCGAGATGGCGGAACACGCGTGGGCCGGCTTGTCTGCGGAAGGTGGCCCAGCAGCCAGGTAGTCCGCTGTATCCGGGCCGCGATAGGCTGCTACGAGAGCCTCAGCTCTCTTCCAGCCTGTGGATGTACAGCTTGCGGTGCAGCGTGCGGCGACTGAGGTTGAGGGCCTTGGTGGCGGTGACGCGATGGCCACGCGTCTCGGCCGGCGCCCGCATGATCGGGTTCTTCTCATGGGTGTCGAGATTCCGCGCCGGCAACTGACCGCAGGAGGCCCACCTTGCCCGCTCGCCTGAAGCAGCGTTGCCAGCCGCGCCGCCGTCTACTACGACTCGGCTTGGCCGCGCTGGCAGGACTGCTGGCCGTTGCAGCGCTGATCGTGGTCTACGCGGTCGCGGTGGAACCGCACTGGGTGGCGGTGCGGACGATCCGCCTGGCCGCTCGCCCCGTGGTACGGTTGGTCCATATCACCGACCTGCACTACAAAGGCGACCGCGCCTATCTGCAGCGGGTCGTCAAGCGCATCAATGCCACCCACGCCGACGCGCTCTGCTTTACCGGCGACTTGGTGGAGGACGCTGGGTATCTGGTCGAGGCGCTCCGCCTCCTGTCTCTGGTACGCCTGCCGATGTACGGCGTGCGCGGCAACCATGACGAACTGGGGGATGGGAACCTGGCGCGCGTGCAGGCGTGCTTCGCGGCGAGTGGTGGCAGCTGGCTCACCGATGAGCGGGTGTCGGCCCTAGGCGGACGACTGGATATCTTCGGCAGTGCCGGCAGGCTACATCTGATCGCCCCGGACCCTGCGGGGACCGCCCCGGCGCGCTACGTGCTCCTCGTTCACGATCCAGCGCTCGTCCGGAACCTCGCCGGAACACGCTTCGACCTGATCCTGGCAGGCCACACGCACGGGTCGCAGCTCCGCTTCCCCGGCGGCGGCCCCCTCTTCGATCTGCCCCTCGTGGAAGGCTACGCGCGCGGGCTCTACCAGACCCCGGCCGGACCGCTCTACGTCAACCCGGGACTCGGCACCTTCTACCTGCCCATCCGCTTCGGTTGCCGACCCGAGATCACCGTCATGGACATCTAGTTCTCCCCCAGCCCATAGGTGTGCAGCTTGCGGTGCAGGGTGCGGCGGCTGATGCCGAGGACCTTGGCGGCGGCAGTACGGTTGCCGCGCGTCTCGGCCAGGGCGCGCACGATCAGGTTCTTCTCGTTGGTATCGAGGTCGAGCGGGGCCGCAGCCGCGGGCAGGCTGGCTGGGGCCTCCAGCGCCACGGAGACGGCGTTGCGGATATCCGACGGTACGTCCTTCAGCGTCAGCGCCGAGCCGCGCGCCATCACCACCATGCGCTCGACGCAGTTGCGCAGTTCGCGCACGTTCCCTGGCCAGGGGTAGGCGCATAGCACCTTCAAAGCCTCACTGGTGAAGCCGCTGAGGGTCTTGCCGTTCTCCTCGGCGGACAGCGCCACGTAATGGTTGAGCAGCAACGGCACATCGCCGCCACGCTCACGCAACGGCGGGATAAGGATGTTGACCACGTTCAGGCGGTAGTACAGGTCCTCGCGGAAGCGCCCCTCCTCCACCAGGTGGTGCAGATCGCGGTTGGTGGCCGCGATCAGCCGCACGTCCACCGGGATCGGCTCGCTGCCGCCGACGCGCTCGATGGTGTGCGATTCCAGAACGCGCAGAAGTTTGATCTGGGTCGAGGCGTTGATCTCGCCGATCTCGTCCAGGAACAGCGAACCGCCATCGGCCCGCTCAAAGCGGCCGATGGTGCGCTCGTGGGCGCTGGTGAAGGCCCCCTTCTCATGCCCAAACAACTCACTCTCAAGCAGGCTTTCGTTGAGGGACGCGCAGTGGACCACCACAAACGGTCGCTCCGCCCGCGCGCTGAGGCGGTGAATGGCATGCGCGATGAGCTCTTTGCCGGTGCCGCTCTCGCCCGTGATCAGGGCCGTGGAGCGCGCTGCCGCCACCTGTCGCGTCATCTCACACACATCCAGCATTGCTTTCGAGTTGCCGATGAGGCTGTCGAAGCCAAAGCGCTTGTCCAGTTCCAGGCGCAGGCGGCGGTTCTCCACGCGCAGACGGCGGGACTCAAGCCCGCGGTCGATGACCATCTCGAGGTTGTCCAGGTTCACCGGCTTGGTCAGGTAGTCGTAGGCACCCATCTTCATGGCGTCGACGGCCGTCTGCAGCGTGCCGTAGGCCGTCAGCATCACCACCAGTGGCGCATTCTCCCGCGCCGTCACCTCACGGGTAAAGGCCATGCCGTCAATGCCGGGCATGCGCAGGTCGGTCAGCACCACGTCCACGCTCTGCTCACCCAGCAGACGCAAGCCGCGCGCGGCGTCCTCGGCCAGCAGGATATCGTACTTGTGCGCAAAGGCCCGACGCAGGCCGTCACGGGTGTTCTTCTCGTCGTCGATGATCAGGATCTTCGGCTTCGCTGTGTTCATGGTGCATCCTCCTCAGGCAACGCCGGCTCGGCGCGGCTCTGCAACAGGCGCACCTGCCGCTGGCGCAGAGGCAGGCTGATGGTGAACACAGAGCCCCTGCCCTCGTCGCTCTCGATGCTCAGTTCACCGCCATGACCGCGCACGATGCGATCGACGATCAGCAGCCCGAGCCCGGTCCCGCCGGCCTTGGTGGTGTAGTAGGGGTCCAGGACGTGGGTCATCTGCGGTGCGCTGATGCCATGGCCGCTGTCGGCGAAGCGGATGTCCAGGAAGTCGGGCCGAATGCTGCAGGTGATCTGCAACTGCCCACCATCCCCCATCGCCTGCACCGCGTTCTTGATCAGGTTGTAGAAGGCCTGTTTGAGCTGGTCCGCGTCGCCGAGCACGGCGGGGAGCAGATCGGGAAAGACGGCACGCACCTGGATGTCGCGGTTGCCGATCTCCGGCCCCATGAACGCCAGCGTCTCCTCCAGCACCGGCCGTACCTCGAGCGGCGAGAGATGCGGCGGCTGCGGTCGCACCGCCTGCAGGAAGTTCGAGACAATGCCGTCCAGACGTTCGACTTCGTGGGTGGCCACGTCGAGCAGCTCCTGCGCGTCCCGGCGCACGGCAGCGTCCTTGACATCGAGCAGGCGACGGCCCAGCAGTTGCAGATGGATGTTCAGGCTGTTGAGCGGGTTGCCCAGCTCGTGAGCCACCCCCGCCGCCAACATCGTGATCGCCTCCACCCGCCGCGATTCGACATGCTTCTCGGTGTCCTCGTGCGCCCCCGTGATGTCGTGGAACAGCAACACCGCCAAGGGAATGGCGTTGTCGCTGCCGCGGCTGTTGACCGGAACCACGTAGAAGCTCAGAAAACGGTGCCGCGGGTAGAAGACCTCGATCTCCTGCCGGCTGACCCGGTGCCACTGCTCGGGGTCGGCATTCAGCAGCAGCCCCCAGTCCACCTCCCGCAAGTAGCGGTCGATACGCTGGTTCCCGGCATCCTCGCTGATCCCCAGCAGCGCCTGCGAGGCCGTGTTCAGGAAGCGAATACGACGGGCCTTGTCGATGACGATCACACCCTCACGGATGGTGTTGAACACCGTCTCCAGAAAGCCCTTCTCGCGCACCAGGCGCAGGACGTAAGTCTGCAGGCTGGCGGGATCCAGGCGATCCATACGCTCGATCAGACGGTCCAGAAAACCCGTTGCGCTCTTCATGACGGACCACTAGTAGTTCGTTTCAGTAAAAGGTATTCATTAGGTCGCCGAGAGGTCGAGCTTGCGCCACCGGAACACGACGGGAGCCCGGTTCATCTCCTCAACGCCCAGCAGGATTCGGCCCTTCAGTTCGACCCAGGAGTCGACGCGGATATGCCGCAGGAACGCTCTCGACATCTTGCTGAACAGGCACTCGGCCAGGTTGAGCCAGGATCCGTGCTTCGGAGTGTGGACATACTCGAAGCGGTTCGGGTGTTTTGCGAGCCAGGCACGGGTTTCCTTGGAGATGTGAGCCGAGTGATTGTCGAGAACAACACGGATCTGGACGCCGGGCGAGTAGTAGGCGTCGACCTCTTCGAGCAGGCCGATGAACTCCCTGCTGCGGCGCCGGTGCTCGACTCTCGCAAAGACATGCCCGGTGTGCAGATCGATCCCGGTCAGGATGCTGGCGGTGCCCATGCGCCTGTACTCGTGGTCTCGGCCTGTGGCGGGATGGACGCCCGGGACGGGCGGCAGATCGGGGGCGGTGCGTCCAAGCGCCTGCACACTGGGCTTCTCGTCGATGCAGACCGTATAGCGGCCACTGTCCGGGGCCGGGCCGCCGGAGGCGTTCACCATGTTCACGTCCTGGTAGACCATCAGGATCTCCTGCATCTTCCTGTCGAACTCGGGATCCCGTCTCTCCAGGTAGTAGGCCACCTTGTGCGGTCGAACCGGGTTCTCGGTCAGGATCCGGTGAACCGTGGCCTTGGCCGCGCGCCCCAGGCAGGCGTGCCCTTCCTCTGGACCGTGCTTCCTGGCGTACTCCGCCAGAGCACGAAAGGTCCACAGTTCGGCGGCCAGTCCATGGGCTGTCGGCTTGGTGCAAGCCAAGGCCAGTACCCACGCCTTGGCCTCCGGGCTGACCGACGGCTCATGCGGTCGGTGCCACGTGTCCTTCAGAGCTGCTTCCCATCCCATGGCCAAGCCCTTGTCGATACACTTGTAGGCGGTGGCCCGAGTCACCCCGGCGGCGCGCGCGGCAGCGCTCACCGAACCGCAGTTCGCGTACTCCAGCAGCACCCGAGCCCGTTCGCTCTCGCGGGCCGAAGCCGTCCGGGACCGCGCCAGCGGTCCAAGCGCTTCCATGGCCTTCTCGTCAAGCGTGATCGGAGACCTTCTCGTTCTTTTCACCATGGCACCTCCTTGTTGGGCCATGTCTAAGATAGCAGACCGACGCCCAAATGTCTATCTTTTACTGAAACGAGGTACTAGCTCCAGACGAACCCGGCTACCAGGAGGTACCAGCCGAGGGCCCTGACTACGGCCCGGCAGAGCACATCGGCGTCAAGCTAAGGGGATAGCGTCTTGCGCGGTCGTACCGACCCATCCGCCGCGGCGGACGACGCCACTACGAACCATCGCGCGGTCGCTTGTAGTGTGCTCGCAAGCCCGGCTGGGTCAAAGCTGGGTAAGAGCATATCCGGGCTTAGCTTGACGCCCATGCGGCAGAGCAGGGCCACGTCCAGCGAGCGCCGGTCGCCCCCAATCTAGCATCCCACACCCCCGGAAGCAACGCCTCTTCCGCACGAAGTGCGCCATTCTGACGCGCTGCAACCTTCCCCCTGCCCGGCAATGCCTCAGAAGCTGTGAAGAAATCGCGATGCGCCGCGAACGCCTGGAGCCGGCGGTCTGCCTCCCGCACGCGGGAGGCTTCCGCCGTATCCCCCTCTCCCGGCGGCCCGCATTTCCTCACAGCTTCTCAGTCGAGGACAGCCGAGTCACACCGCGACAGTACGGCGGTAACGCTGCGTGCAACACATGGGCGGGCGGCGTACCTCGACTGAGGCATTACGCTTGCCGTTCGTAGGGACTTGACAGGCCGCTCCACACGTATGTACTGTATGAAATACGGGATAGGGATCTCCGCCGCATACGGGAAATGCCTGGCGGGTAACGGGCCAAGTGAGGATTCGACGGGGCTCATCTCATGGGGCAGTGCGAATGTACGCAACGACGCCTGCGCACCGGTACTGGCTATCTGGCCTATTGCATGGCTGCCCTGACGAGTCTTATATGGTCGCCGGTCGCCGGTCGCCGGTCGCCGGTCGCCGGTCGCCGGTCGCCGGTCGCCGGTCGCCGGTCGCCGGGGGGCTGAGTAGTTTCCTTCGGCGCCTCTCGCCTGACCGTTCTCTTCGCCTTCGTTCCGTATTCCCCTTCCTCCTGCGGCCTGCCGCTCTCCTCTTGCTTGCCACGCCGGCCCTTCTGTCTGCAGCAGACGCGCCTGCCGTGGCCCCGACGCCTCCCGACCTGGTCGCACCTGTTACCGCGGCCCTCGCCACTGGGGATACGACGGCCGCCCGGCAAGCCTTCGCGGCGCTCTTCCTCGCACCCGCTGACCAGCGTCCCGCCGGGGCTGGGATGGATCTGCTCGAATGCCGTATCCTCCTGGCAGAGAAACAGTGGCAGCAGGCTGCTGACCTATCGGGCCGGGTCGCCCCTGCGCCTGCTGCGACGCCCGAGGACCGCCGGGCGGCCTGGGAATTCCAGGCCCAGTGCTGTACCGCCCTGGGCGATGACTCGGCCGCCGCAGACGCTGTCGTCCGGGCGCAGTCTCTGCATCAGGACGTCACCGCCGCCAGTCTGGCAACGTCGGAGCAGTATCGCCGCAATCGCTTCGCGGTGGACGGCAGTCGCGCCTACGCTGCCGCGCGTCTTGCGGAGTCCGCGCGGGCCGCCGGCAGCGCCGGGCGTACCGACCGCGCCGCCGCCGCCCTCTTCGCGCACTGCCTGGCGTTCCCCGACGAGCCGCGGTTTCGCGAAAACGCGGTCGCGGCCGGCGAGGCACTGCTCGCGCTTGGCGATGCCGGGATGGGCAGAAGCACGGCCGCTGCCGACGCGGTCGCGCTCGCCGCGGCATGCTTCCAGCGCACGCTCGACAGCGGCCTGGACCGGGTCTTCGCCACGACCGCGATGCTGGCAGAGAACCAGGCCCAACTCGACACGGTGTGCCGCCCCATCCCGGAGGCACTACTCCGGCGCGCGCTGGCGGGTCTGAACCGTTGCGAGCAGATCACGCAGAGCGGGCGCGGGGTCAGCGACGAGCAGATTGCGGACACCGCAACCGCATATCACAAGGCCCTCGCACTCACGTACCGGCCGGACGGCTCCGAGGCGGCCGCCGCCTTGGCTGCTCTCGCTGAGCGCACCAAACCGCCCTGCTCCTGGCTCTGTCTCCTGGAACTGGCCCGGCTGCACCTGCGCGATGGCGATGCCGCCGCGGCGTTGGCCACCCTCGACCGCATCGAGCCGCGGGACCGCCTGCTCGGACTTGCGGACTGCGGACCACTCGACCAGTTGTTCGCCGCCGAGCGAGCGTTCCTTCAAGGCGTGGCGGGAGCCGCCCGCCTCAGTCACCCGGAGGCAGCCAGGCACTTCGGGAAGGCGGGCGACTTGGGCGGACCTCTGCTGGCTCCCCGCGCCCGCTTCGAGCAGGCCCGCACCCTCGAACTCGCCGGCGCGTGGCGAACGGCCGAGGAGGTTCTCGCGGGGCTCTGCCCCTCCACCCCGCCGGGGCAACTCGTCTCCCCGGACCCCTCGGGTAGGCAGGACGCGGCAGGCGTTGCGGACGACCGCGGTGGGACCGCCGAGTCCGCAACACCGCCGCGCCCTGCGCTGGCCGTGCTGGCGCACCAACCGGCAATGCTCGACCCACCAGCGCTCCTATCTGGCTCCGCAGGACCGCCACCGGGCGCAGCGGCAAGGCGGCAGTACTCGGCCGCGTCTGCCGGGGCGACCACAGCACGGGGAGTCCGGGGGGACGCGTTCCCCCGGCCGCCGGAGGCATCCTCTCCCGCCGCCATTCCTCCCTGTCTCTCCCGCACGGCCGGAATCGCCCAGGCGCGGCTTGCGGAGTTCGGGAGAAGGGACGGACTGCCGCGCCGCAGTCCAGTGCAGGCGCTGCCCGACGACCGCACTACCCGCGGGGACTGGTTCCTCGGCTATGGCGTCGAGCGCTACCTCCTCTGCGCCCAGAACTACCGACTGGATCGCGTTGGCGGCCGGACGGCGGACTTCGCCGTGCGCTTCGCCACCACCGACCCCAAGGAACCCGGCCGCCTCTGGGTGTCCGCGAAGCAGACCGACGATCCCGCCGCGCTCTGGGACCCCGTGCGCCGTCTGCGCCTGCCCGCAAACCGCGACGACCGGGGCGAGCAGTGCCCTCTCGGCAAAGGCCCCGATCTGCTGCTCGACTGCGCCATCCCCGCCGGAGAGCACGTGCTCTCGCTGTACTTCGTCAACGACCACCACTACTACGAGCCCAACCGCCGCTACACCGTGGAGATCCGCGGGAACGACGCCCTGCTGGCCTTGGCCGACGTCCGCGACTTCGGCGGCGGCGTCTACCAGCGGCTGCGCGTCGAGGGTCCGCGGCGCCTGCAGGTGCGCATCCGGCGCGATGCCTCGATGAACGTGCTGCTGCAGGGCGTCTTCCTCGACCCGGTGTATGCGCCCCGTGTGCTCCCGGGAGCATTGGGCGCCAGGCGTTCCCCGGGGTCGCACAAGGCAAGTACCTCCGCCGCGTCCCCCGTCGCTCTCTGGCATCGTTGCGAAGCCTTCCGCGGCGAGGCCCGCTGGCGGGAGGCGGAGGCGGCCTTTGCGGAGTTCGCGAAAACGGTCCCCGAGTGGGCGCTGGGGCCGCTGCTGCGGGAGCTGGCGGCCGCTGGGAGCGCAGGAGAACCCGGTTGCCAGCACACAGGTGGCACCCTATGCCGATAGCTTGGGCTGGCGCAGTGAGGAGCACAGCGATCTGAAGAACCGGGCGCTCTTCCTCATCTCCCCGTGGTACCTTCAGTTCTTGAAGGGCGCGGCACAGATCCCGTAAACGAAGAGGAGGGTGGACGAAATGGGTGCTTCAGGCCGCCATCTCGCGGTTGGTCTAGTGGTTCTGGTTGCCAGTGCTGGGGTTCTCTGCGCCCAAGGTGAAGGCAGGGGACCGGGATTGGGTGAGGCACTGCGGCAGCACAACGCGGTGCGGAACGGCACCATCGTCGTCGAGGGTGAGGTCGTCGATGATCTGGGACAGGCACTGGGCAATGTGACGGTGGACGTTGACCGGCACATTGCCTCGGGCTGGGAAGGCAAGAGCGTCCGAGGCAGAGAAACGGTGAATGGCCGCTTCCGTTTCAGCTTCGACGGCAACTCCAGCGTCGTCCTGATGTTCCGCCGCAACGGCTATCACTGGGAGGAGTTGGATTTCCGTTTCATGCCGTCAGGCAGCGAGGCGACGCCTGGGTACCGCACGCGCACTTTCAGCGACGTCCACGTCGTCCTCCCGAGAATCGGCAAGCTTGCCGCACTCCATGACTACAGCGCGTGGCTCAAGTACCCAGCCGCAGGGGAAGCCACCGTCTGGGATATCGCGAAGGTAGGGGCTGAACGACGTGTATCCGAGAGCGTTCAGATGGCTTTGGACGGCACCCGGCCCCCCCAGAGCGTTGTCTACGCGGCCATCGTGCCGGCGGGCAACACGATGCAGGCCCTGACCGTGAAAGGGTACGTCTTCAGACCTGCCGGCAGTGCCTTCCGTGTCGGGCTCTCGGACGGCCTGGGAGGCGGTCTCTGCATGGCTCCGCCGGTCGCCCCAGGGAACAGGTACCCCATGCGTGGGCTGCTTGAGGCACCAGAAGCGGGCTATGTGCCGTTCATCGACCTGAGTGACCAGCAGATACTGGACTCCAGGAAGGGCCAACAGTACTACTTCTACTTCAAGCTGAATGGGTTCTATGGGAAAGGCCAGATCGTAATGATCCTCTTCCATCCTGACAGAGGCCTGGAGGTCAGGATGACGTTCCGCCTCCAGCCCGACGGCTCGCGGAACGTCGAGACGACCCAGTGAGGCTCTGCCAGGCACGTGGCCGCGACCTCATGGCCGAGGGTCTGCCTATGGGCCTGCCCGAGGCACCCGCTGCCGCGGTCATGTACCGGAGGGCCCAGTGAGGGCGCGACAGGAGGGTGAACACCTGGCGCTCGACCGTTCAGCAGCAAAGCCGCTTGACGACAATGCCTCCGTCGAGGACAGCCGAGTCACACCGCGACAGTAGGGCGGGCGGCCCGCTCCGCACCGGCGGAGCTTCCGACCCACGGAAAGCCGCCCGCGGCGCCGGGCGGCGTCCCTCGACTGAGGCATCCCCCTGCCCGCAGGGCTTCCATGAGAAGGTTCTTGTCAAGGGCATCGACGTGGCGATGCTGACTCTTCCTCCTATCCGCGGTCGCAGGCCTGCTGCTGTCGGTTCATCGTGCCAGTTCCTTTCCCTGTGCGTTTGGCGGGCTTCCCGTGGACGCGTCCGGTCCGCCGCCATCTACGGCCGCCACCTCCGTGAGAATGGGCCATTGAGCTCGTCGGAGTGGAGGTGGCGGCCGTAGACACCCCGTGGCTGTTTTTGCGCGGCATCTCCGGCGCTTCCGTCGGAGCGACCTATCCTCGGGTTCGGGCAAGGGCGCGGCAGGCGCCGTTGTTCCTGGATGTCCCGCTTCCATCCGCACTCTTTGTGAGTGGCAGCCAAGCCCGGTGCATGTTGGGGTCCGATACGCTGCCAGGTGCTGCCATCTGTTTCGCGTACTCCATTCGGGGGCTCTTGGCGAGAGCCGGGTACGAAGCCCTGAGTCGCAGTCACCGGACAGGGTGTCATCCAGGAAGAAACGGATGCCTGTCGGCCGGGTTGCTCTTGGCCCGGGAGTTGCCCTCCGCAGCGCGCGTGCCGGCTCATGCCAGCGTCAGGCTGCCTTTGCCGACTTTCTGTTACTGCTGCTGTTCCTCAGCGGTTCATAGGTTTCCCCCGTCACCCACAGCCTGTGGAGCAGGACTCCAAGCTTGCGCGCCACCGCGATCTTGGCCTTTCGTTTGGCCACCTTGCCGCCACTGCCGGCGATGCGTTCACCGTACCGGCGCAGGTCGCAGTCCGGGCCGAAAGGACCCAGGATGTAGTTGGCCGACCCAACCATCAGGCGCCGCAGCAGCGTGTCGCCAGCCTTGGTGATCGGCAGCGGTTTGTCAGCCTGCCCCGAACGGTCTCGGCCCGGAACCAGCCCCAGGTATGGACCCACATCCCGGCTCTCCCTGAATCGCCGCGGATTTTCCAGCACCAGGACGAAGGCAAGCGCTGTGAGCAAGCCCACGCCGGCAACCTGGGCTAGACGCTCGGTCTCCGGGTACTTCTTGCCGCACATCGTTTCGATGGACTTGTCGAAGGCGCGGATCTGGACCGTCAGTGAGCGGATCGAGGAAAGCAACGGAGCCAGGGCGGGGCGAAGATCCTCCGGAATGTGCTTTTCGGCTTTCGACCGCAACGCCTCGACGCTGCAGTCAGCAATCCGGCCGCCGAACGACTTGAGCATTCCCCGCACGCTGCTGGCCAGAGAGCTACGGGCCCGGACCAGGCTGTCCCTCGCCCTGATCATCGCCAGATCCGCCTGCGCGCGGCGGCCCCGGTGCCGGATCGGCGAAAGTATCTTGGGATCAAACCGCGCCATGCGCGCCAGCAGCTCAGCACCGCGCCCGTCGTCCTTGAACTCCGTATCCCAGATGGCCCGCAGACTCCGGGACTTGCCCACCAGAACTCTGAAGCCCCGGCTTTCGAGAAGATCGCTCATCCACGGCGAGTGTGTCCCGGTCTCGATGGCAACCGTCACGCTTCCCGCATCTGGAAACTCATCCAGAGACTTCGTGACGCTGTCAGGGCTGTTGGCCACTGCCACCCGACCGACCACATCCCCGCCATCATCCAGAACACAGGCCACATGCTCGCGGTCGCCCAGACCCATGCCGACGGTGGTTCCCATGCTACATTTCCTCTTGGTTGGCTTCCTCTTCCTGCACCCGTCCTGGAGTGCGTTTCAGGGTCCACGATAGCCCTTGGGGAAGGAGCCAACCTTCTCATGCCATCTGTTTCAAGAAACCGCCGCCAGCCTCGGGACGGCGCCACCAGTGGGTCGCGGCTGCCAACGGCCCGCGAGCGGGCCAGACGCGACTCGGGGAAGCGACCCTGCTGGCCAGCAGGGTCGCCCACTTGGGCGGCCGGCGCCGCCCGGTTGCCCGTGCGCAGTGTGCCCGATCTTGAAACCACCCAGAAGCCCCCCTGCCGGGACTTGCCCTTGGCGGAGTTCCCCTGTATGCTGACGTCAGCGGACAGCTCATGGCATTCGAACGATTCAAACGCTGGCGGCGCGGCTTCTACGCGGGGCCGGACTCCATCGGTATGCGTCCCTGGCGCGGCCGTAACTATCAGTCCCCGACCCTCACTGCGGGGCTCTGGGCATACGCGCTGTCGGTGCGCCACTTCACGATGACCGGCGCCATCGTCGTCCTCTGCTGTGTCCTGATCACCATGGACGCGCTGTTCACCCTGACCATGCCCGTCCACCTGCTGGCCTTCGCCCTTATCATCCTGCTGATGCTGAACGTTGCCGTCGGCTTCCTGTTCCGCCCCCGCGTCACCCTCGAACGCACGCTCCCGGAGCGCTTGGCCGTGGGCACAGACCAACCGGTTCTCTACGGCGTGACCCACCATGGCCGGTGGCCGCTCTGGGACCTCATCCTCGACCCGGTGCCCCTGCCGCTGCCGCTGACGTTCCCGGTGGGCCGGGCCAGCATCGCGGCGCTGCAACCCGGCCAAACGGCACAGGTCAGGACGACCCTCCGCGCCACGCGCCGGGGGCGCTACACCCTCCCTGAGGCCATGGCGGGATCGGCATTCCCGTTCCACATGTGGCGCTGGACCCAGGCCGGCAGCGGTGGCCGCACCCTCACCGTCTACCCCGCCTTCACCCCCCTGCGCGACGTGCTGCCGACCACGGGAATCCGCTACCAGGCCGGCGGCGTCGCCCTCAGCTCCAATGTCGGCAGCAGCATGGACTTCCTGGGCACCCGTGAGTACCGCGACGGCGATGACCCCCGGCGCCTGCACTGGCGTTCCTGGGCGCGCACCACGTACCCGGTGGTCAAGGAGTTCCGCGAGGAGTATCTCTGCCGCACCGCGCTGATCGTGGATACCGCCCGACCGCGGCCCTTCTTCTGGGAATCCTGGTTACGGCGCGAGGATCACCCCTTCGAGGCGACCCTCTCCCTCGCGGCTGCAGTCGCGGACCACTTGTCGCGCCAGGACTACGTCATCGACCTCTTCGCCGCCGGGCCCCAGGTCTACCGCTTCCAGGGCGGCCGCAGCCTGGGCTTCCTGGAGAACATCCTCGATATCCTGGCCTGCCTGCAACCCCACCGCGGCGACCCTTTCACGGAGTTCTCCAGTGCGGTCATCGAGGAGGTGTCACGCATCAGCAGCGCGGTTCTCATTCTACTGACCTGGAACGACGTCCGCCGTGATCTGATCGAGCAACTCCGGGCGGCCGGGGTCGAGGTCAAGGCAGTCCTGGTAAGCGCCACGGGAACCCCGCCGCCGGGGCTTCCCGGCGCGGTCCAGACCCTCCGCGTCAGCGACATCCTCGAGGGCCGCTGCGACCGTCTCTAAGGACGGTCCGGGACGGAGACGATGGAAACCGGTCCAAGCCGCAAGAGCCTGGTGACGATGGGCCTGGTGGCGGTGGTCATCATGGCCCCCGCCACCGTCTTCGCCGTGACCGGCGACGCGCCGCACATCCTGCTGCTTGCCGGGCTTGGCCTGGGCGCCTCCAGTGCCGTGCGCCGCCCCCTGGAACGCAACACCCGCAGCTTCGTCTACACCGGCCTGAGCGCGCTGGTACTGGCCGTACTCGCCGATCAACTGCTGCCGGTGGACCCGAATCGCTTCTTCCTGATGCCGGCCCATGTCGCCTGTCCGCCCGTCCTCTTCCTGGCCGTCGCGATCACCTTCTTCGACCATCGGGAGAGCAATGTCTCTGGCGTGGTCGGACTCTCGCTGCTCGCCCTGATGATGTCCGGCAACTGCATGGATTTCCAGGTGCCCCACCGGCGCCTGCCGATCCCGCTGCACACGGAGCGTTACCTGCACCTGCTCTACGGTCTCGCGGTCGCGGCCCAACTCACGGCCGCCGCCGCCCTGATGGCGCGGGCGCCCTATCTCGCCGCGTCGGCGCCCGACGAGCGGCGCCGACGCGGCCTGCGAGGTGCGCTCACCCTGGGCCTGCTGCTGCTAACCGCAGGCGTCACTCTGGCTCTGCGCGCGGTGGCCAGACACGCCGAGTACTACCTGCAGTCCGGCTTTGCGCAGCTCATCCACACCCGTATGGGACATGGCCACAACGCCGTCTTCGGCCGCGATGTGGACCTCTGGCGAACGGTACCGCACCGCAGCACGGCCGACGAGGCCATCGTCCTGCGCGCCCTCAGCGCCCAGGCGCCAGGCTACCTCCGCGGCCGCGTCTACACCCAGTACGGCAACGGCCGTTGGTCCGCCACGGCGCAGGACACCAGCCTACCCTTCGTGCAGCCGGGCGGCCGCCTCACCTACAGCATCTTCAGCCGGCCGCCGCCGGCCCCTGCCCCCGGCGCCCAAGCCCATCCGCAGCGCATCGATCTGTATCCCAGCCGCGGTTTCCGCAGCGACGTTCTGCTGGCACCGGGAGCCGCCACCACGTTCGAACTCCTCGCCGGAAGCCTCGGACACACTACCAACGGCGAACTGACCCCCAGCGACTGGGAGCAACGGGTCGGCTACACCGTTGGCCTGCCGGACGCGGCCGGCGACGAGACCTACTACGGCCCGACCCAGCCGGCGCTGCCCGGCAACGACGACTACCTCGCGCTGCCGGATGATCTGCGCGCGCCGCTGGGCGCCCTGGGTGCCGCGGTGTTCGCCGGCGTGCCCCCCGGCGCGGGCCGGGCCGCGCTGGCGGCGCTCACCAGCTTTTTCGGGCGCGGCTTCGAGTACGCGCTCGGCACCACGCCGGCCCCGAATGCCACCGACCCGATCCTGCCGTTCCTGCTGCAACGGCGCCGCGGCCACTGCGAGCTCTTCGCCACAGCCGCCGTGCTGCTGCTGCGCCAACACGGCGTCCCGGCCCGCTACGTCACCGGGGTCGTCTGCGCCGAGAGCGCCGCGCGCGGGCAGTGGTTGGCCCGCCTCGGGGATGTCCACGCCTGGGCGGAAGCCTATGATGCGGAAACCGCACGCTGGCTGCTCGTCGAGATGACGCCCGCCAGCGGAGTACCGCAGGGCTCGCCCCGCTCCGGACTGGCCGGGCGCGCCCTCGGCCAGTTGGCCTTCACCTGGCAGCACGTCTTCGCGCTCGTGAAGCGCGGCGCGGTGGCGCAGGGAATCGTGGCCGTGGTCAGGGGCCTGGGACGGTGCCTGGAGTGGCTGATCATGAACCCCGTAGGGGCGCCACTGACCGTCCTGCTGCTGCTCTTCCTGGGACGCCATTGGCAGCGGCGCCGCCGGCCCGGCCAGGGGATCTGCGAACTGCCGGCCCTCAGAATACGGTTGCGCGCCCCGTATCTGGATACGCTCTCCCGCCTGCGCCGCCTCCTGCCCGCGATGCCGCTGCAACCGACCCCCTACGCCCTGGCTCAGCAGCTCCGCCAGCAGCTTCCTGAAACCCCCAACCCCATCCTGGCCCAGGCCCTGGAGCGCTACCAGCAATGGCGCTACGGAAACAGCATGCCGAGCGCCGCGGACATCGCTGCCGTCGCGGCGCAGTTCCGAGCCGGACTGCGCGAGGCGAGGCGAGCGCTGCGCACGGCCAGCGCCCGGTCCAGCCCGCCCAACCCACCGCGGCTGCCGACGTCTGGAGGGCAAGAGCAGGCCGCAAACGTGGCCGAATCGCAGCCGTAACCCGCGGGCCGGCAGGGCCGCCGTTGCCCTCCTGCAGCCGGCGTCGGTCGGGACCGGCCTCAGCCCCTACTTGCTCCCCGGCCCGCCCTTGCCGTCCGGCTTAGCGCCGGTATCGGCGTGGTCGTGTGCGACCCCCATGGCTTTGTCGCAACACGGGCAGCCGGTACCCTTCTGCACGGCGGTGGCTCGCCAAAGCCCACGCACGATCAACACGACCAGACCCACCACCACAAGCCCAATCAACACGTCGCCCATAGCGTTTACCCTTGCAGGGGCGCCTGGTGCGCCCGGACCCTGGACGGTATAGTCTGCACCAATGTAGGCGGGCGCAGCCATCGTGCAACCAGCCCCGGCACAGCGCGAGGTCCCGAGGGGAGCAATCAGGCTTGTGTCCACGCTCAGCCAGCCCGCGGAGACGCGGCCGCAGCCGCAGCCCCGACACTGCAGCCCGCGGCGGACCACCCTGACCCTCGCGGGGACCGATCTCCTAGCGTTGACGGTGTGCAATGCCATTGCCGTCTACGGCTACCTGGCCATCCGCGGGCGCTACGATCCCATGCTCTACGTCCAGCTCTGGCCCTGCCTGCTGCTGTTCATCATCGCCTATGACCTGGTTGGCCTATACCATGGCGTGGCCCTCTATCCCGGGTCAGGCTTGGGCCCGGCCGAGGAACTCCGTCGCGGCACGATGGCCACGACGACCTGTTACCTGTTACTGGCCGCGGCCACCTTCGTGTCCAAGACCTCCAGCCAGTACTCGCGAGCCGTCTTCCTGATCGCCTGGGTGCTCAGTATCGCCCTGCTGCCCGCCCTACGTGCCAGCCTGCGCTCGTGGCTGGCGCGCCGACCCTGGTGGGGGGCCTCCTGCGCCATCTTCGGCAGCGGCGAGGCGCTGCACCATGTGCTGCACGTGCTGCAGCGACACCCGGAGTACGGCCTCAAGCCCTGTGCCGTCGTAACGGACGACGTGGACGCGGCCGCGCCCGCCCGGCACGACCTCACCGTCAACCGCGGCCCGGAGGCGCCGGCAGACCTTGCCGAACAGGGCGTTACCTACGCCATCATCGTCATCCCCAGCCAGACCCGCGACGACCTGCTGGCCCTGATCGAGCACGTCGGCCAGTCCTTCCAGCACATCCTCGTCATCCCCGCCGTCTTGGGGCACGCCGCCGTCTGGGCCAACTCGCGCTGCATCGAAACCATCCTCGGCCTCGAAGTGCGGCAGAACCTGCTGCTGCCCGTGCCCCGCCTGTCGAAGCGCCTCACCGACCTGACCATCGGCGTCACGCTGCTGGCCCTCCTGGCGCCGGCGGTCGTGGCCATCGCGGGGCTGGTTCGGCTCACCTCACCCGGACCCGGGTTCTACGGCCAGATGCGCCTTGGCCGCGGCGGCAAACCTTTCCGTATGTGGAAGTTCCGCACCATGTATACGGCCGCCGAGCGCCTGCTGACCGACACCCTGGCCAATTCGCCGGAAGCCCGCGCCGAATGGGAACGGACACACAAACTCAGGAACGACCCGCGGCTAACGCCCGTCGGCAGGCTGTTGCGCCGTCTCAGCCTCGACGAGTTGCCCCAGATCTGGAACGTCATCCGCGGCGACATGAGCCTGGTCGGCCCGCGCCCGATCATCGCGGCCGAGGTCGCCGCCTATGGCCCCACCTTTTCGCTCTACGGGCGCGTCGCCCCCGGCCTCACCGGACTCTGGCAGACGTCCGGCCGCAATGCACTCTCGTTCCAGGAGCGTATCGAACTGGATGCGTTCTACGTGCGCAACTGGTCCGTCTGGCTTGACCTGCACATCCTCATGCGAACCGTACCCGCAGTACTCAGCGCCGAAGGAGCATATTGAGTCTCGGGGACGGGTTCGGCGGGGACCGCCGCCGCCAATCACAGTGTATATTAGGACGTTTTACTGCGTGTACACGTCTCCCGGAACCCCGGCACACTGCCGGGCGCTCGGGGTGGGGCCGTAATCGTCCGAGGAGCAGCATGAGAGCTCAACCTTTCTCCTTCCGCGGGGTGGCCGCGCTGGCGGTTTTCTGGGGCGCCGGCCTGGTGCATGGCCAGATCGATGTCATCAAGGGAGCCGGCGAAGCCAACCCGTCCTTGGTGGTCACTCGCTTCGAGGGCAGCGATGCGGTCCGCAAGAAACTGGTCGACACCTTGACCCGCAGTGACTGGTTCGCGGTCTCGAGCAGCGCCAAAGATGCCGACTACACCGTGGCCGCCCGCCACACCGCGGGTGGGCAGGAGAGCCTGGACATGCAGGTGGTCACCCGCAAACAGGGCACTTTCAGCCTGCGCGCCACCGCCCCCGGCGGCCGCTCCGACGAGGTGGTGTACCGGGCCGTCGATGCCCTGCTCAACAAGGCCTTCAGCATCCCCGGCCTGTGCAACTCGCGACTCGCTTTCGCGGTGGGCGGCAGCGGTAACCTCAAGGAGGTTTACTCCTGCCGCTTCGACGGCTCCGACTCACGACGCGTGACCCACAATGGCAGCATCAGCACCGAGCCGACCTGGGGGGCGAGCGGCCAGATGCTCGTCTACACGCTGTATCAGAACAACGCCACCTCCGTGGTTCTGGTCGACATGGCCAACAGCCGCCAGCGGCGCCTGAGCCGCTTCCCGGGACTCAACGCCGGCGCCGACCTTAGCCCCGATGCCCAGTGGGCCGCCATCACGCTCAGCAAGGACCGGCGCGTCGACCTCTTCGTGCTGTCGGCACAGAGCGGCCAGATCGCGCGCCAGTTGACCAGCGACCTCGCCGCCGAGTCCTCGCCCTGCTGGTCCCCGCGCGGCGACCAGCTTTGCTACGTCTCCGACCGTGCCGGCAAACCCCAGCTCTTCCTGGTGGGGGCAAGCGGCGGCAGTTCATCCCGGCTGCTCCGCGAATCCGAAGAGACAGTGTCGCCCGACTGGTCGCCGGTCTCGAACAAGATCTGCTTCGCCGTGCGCCAAGGCGGCGGGTATGCCGTCGGCGTGGTCGACATGGCGGACAGCTCACGGGAACGCAAGATCGTCACCAACGCCGCCGGCAGTTGGGAGTCGCCGTCGTGGGCGCCGGACGGGCGCCACGTCGTCTGCTCCCGCCGGGTGAAGTCCCGTCGGGAGCTGTACATGGTCGACACCTGGCATGGCCGCCTGATGCCCATCACCCAGAGCGGCGATCACTCCCTGCCCTCATGGTCCACGGTGTTGCCCTGACCGGCAGGCAACGAATCTGGCAGTCTGCTCGATGACGGCACCCCTCTGCCATGCGCTGACCTTGCCCCTGCCCCCGGCGCGGGTGTTCCTGGTGGGCATCGGAGGCATCGGCATGAGCGGCCTGGCGCAGTACCTCCAGGCGCGCGGCTATGTCGTGGCCGGCAGTGACCGGCAGCTTGACGGCCCCGGCCGGGAGGAACTCGTCGCCAAACTGCGCCGGTTGGGCATCGCCGTCTTCCCGCAGGACGGCTCGGGACCGCGCGACTTCCACCCGGATGTCCTGGTCGCCTCGGCCGCCGTCGAACCCGGCAACCCCGACTTCGCCGTCTGCCCGGACTGCCCCGTCTGCCCGCGCGCGCGGGCCCTGGCCAGTCTCCTTGACCGCGAAGCCGGCCGACAGATCGCCGTGGCCGGGTCCGCCGGTAAGACCACGGTCACCGGCTGGCTCGCCGCCAGCCTGCGTGCCCTCGGCCACCGCGTTCTCGTGGTCGACGGCGGGTATATGCTCGATGCGGAGTCCGCCGACCGGCCGGGCAACTTCGCCGCCGACCCCGACCCCGAGTTCCTGGTCGTCGAAGTGGACGAAAGCGACAAGAGCCTGGTCGAGTTCAACCCGCAGGTCGGAGTCGTACTGAATGCCGGCACTGACCATTTTGGCCGTGACGAACTGCTGACCGTCTTCGGGCGCTTCCTCGACCGCTGCCGGGACGCCTGCGTTCTGCCCGCCGAGTTGGCGTTGGAACTGGCCGGACACGGCCCCGAGCGCCGCGTACGCTTTGCGCCCACAGCCGTTGCGGACGCCACCGTGTTACACCCCAGCGGCTACACCCCATGTCCACGCGGCGCAGCCTTCCACATCCCCGGCGCCGGCGTTGTGGAGAGCCGCCAGTTCGGCCAACACTCGGCCCTCAACGCCACCGCGGTCGTCGCCGCCCTGCAGGCGGCTGGGATCACGGCCCCGGCGGCAAGCCTACGGGAAGCCCTGACCTCGTTCCGCGGCATCCGCCAGCGCTTCGAGTTCGTGGGTACGACCGCGCACGGCATCCCCGTCTACAACGACTACGCCCACAACGTCCAGAAGATCGCCGCCGCCATGGAGACAGCCCGCGATGCCGCCGGCTCCCCCTTGGTAGCGCTTTTCCAGCCGCATGGCTACGGTCCCTTCGGCTTCATGCGTGCGGCGCTGCGCGAAACCCTGAGCCAGGCACTGCGCCCCGGCGACTGTTTCCTCCTGCTGCCAGTCTACTATGCCGGTGGTTCCTCGTCCTTCGCACCGACCGCCGACGAGGTCGCGGCGGACTACGCGGCGGCTGGCCTGGCGGTGCAAGCCGTGGAGTCACGTGCGGCTGCTGTCCGCGCCATCGCCGCGTGCACCACCGCGCGCGCCATCCTGGTCATGGGGGCGCGAGATCCTTCCTTGCCGGATTTCGCCGCCAGTGCCTGCGCCGCCGGCTCGAAAGCATAGCGACCCGAACCATCATTCGTCCGCCGCGGCCGACTGGCCCTGGAGTGCCTCAGCATGAGTCCTGAACCGAGTTCGCGCCCACCCCGCCCCGAGCACTCACCCCGCCGCACGGACTCACGGCCCGCATTCCGGCCAGACTCACGGCCGGACTCACGGCCCGCACCCCGGCCAGACTCACGGCCAGACTCACGGCCGAACTCACGCCCCGACTCACGGCCGAACTCACGGCCAGACTCACGCCCCGACTCACGGCCCGCACCCCGGCCAGACTCACGCCCCGCATTCCGGCCAGACTCACGGCCAGACTCACGGCCGAACTCACGCCCCGACTCACGGCCGAACTCACGGCCAGACTCACGCCCCGACTCACGGCCGAACTCACGGCCAGACTCACGCCCCGACTCACGGCCGAACTCACGGCCCGCATTCCGGCCCGACTCCCGACCCGACTCACGCCCCGCATTCCGGCCAGACTCACGGCCAGACTCACGGCCAGACTCACGGCCAGACTCACGGCCAGACTCACGGCCCATGGCCCGGCCAGACCGGCGCCTGGACAACGCCCAGGGACCGGCCGGACCGGCGGCCCAGGACGAAGCCAAGCTCTGCGGTCTCAACGCCTGCCTGGCGGTCTTTGCCAAGCGGCCGGATGACATCGTGCGCGCCTACGTCACACAAGCCCAACTCGCCGCGGCCGGCGACCTCCTGAGCTGGTGCGCCAAACAGCACCGGGCCTATCACATGGTGACCAATGAGGAAATGGACCGCATCACGCAGTCGTCCCACCACGAAGGCATCTGCCTGCTCGTCAAACCGCCGTTGCGGATCACGCTTGAGCAACTCTGCATGCGCCTGGCCACGCAGACCGGGCCGGTCTGCGTGCTGCTGCTGGAGGGGATCACCAACCCGCACAACTTCGGCGCCATCCTCCGCGTCGCGGCCCATTTCGGCGGCGCCGCCGTGGTTCAATGCGGTACCGAGGACGCCCCACCGCGGCTCTCCGCCGCGGTCTGCCGAACCGCCGAGGGTGCCGCCGAGCAGATAGCGGTCATCCAGGTCGGCGACGCGCGCTCCGCGGTCGAACGGTTACGCCGCTGCGCCCTGCAGGTAGTCGCCACCTCCAGCCACGCCACCACGTCCCTCTACGGCCGCGGGATGCCCCGGCGCTGCCTGCTGCTGCTCGGTTCCGAGGCCGAAGGGCTCTCAAAGGGACTGGCGGAGGTCGCGGACGCCGTCGTCTCGATCCCTGGTACCAACTGGGTGGAGAGCTTGAACGTCGCCTGCGCCACCGCGGTACTGATGGCAGAGTTCCGCCGCACCCAACCCTGGTTGCCGCCGCCTGCTCCAGTGGCGCTCACCTGAAGCATCGGAGAAGCGACCAGTAACAGGCACGCCGGCCAAGGAGCGAACTCATGCAGGAAACTCTCGGTCGGGTCGGTCCTGAGGAACAGGCCTCTATGCCACCCAGGAAACGGTTTCCGGTCAACATGGACGTCGCCGGGGGTCTTCTCATTGCCGCCTTGGTGCTTGCCGGCGCGGCCGGCGCCGCGCCAGACGCGAAGCTGCCGCTGGCAGATGTCCTGCGCTTGCCTGATCAGACGCTCCCCGACATGGAGCAGGCGGTCAACCTCAGCCTCCCGGCCCTGCCGGCCAAGCCGGGAATGGCGCTCATCCTGCGCTTCCGGATGGTCTCGTACGCGGAGTCGATGGCGGGGTGCAACCTGAACGGGGCGGTGGAACTGAACGGGGCCCCGGTCAGCCGCTACACCGCAGGCGGCGATGAGCGGCTCATCGGCCGTTCGCCCATCTTCGAGTTTGTCGAGCAGTACAGTGGCGGCTTCGACGTCTTCGACGGTCCAAAGCTTGATGTCATCTTCGCGCCGGATGTGGAGGTGGGCGACCGGGCAACCAGGGACGGCCTGGGTGCCACCTTCGTGCTCGACGTTTCCGACGTGGCGCGTGGCGTGGACGGCAACACGCTGACCATCCGCAACACCCGCAAGCCATCCCTGCTGAGCACGCGATATGACCTCATCGTGCGCGATATCGAGGTCGGCTGGCTGAGGCGCGACCTGCTGCCCAAACCGCCGAACCTGATCCCCGAACGCGCGGCCCTCAAGGCCGGCGTGTCTGCCGGGCAACTCCGCCTGACCTGGGGGACGGGCGGCGGGTTTGCCGTGGGCACGGCGAAGGGGCCGGAACTCATGGTCGAGACGGGCATCGGGATGAAGAAGACCGTGGCGTCCGACCTGATTGCCGCCGATGCAGCGGCGCAGGCTGCGGCGCGGGTACAGGTGCAGCCCTTCGGTCCGGCGGGGTTCCAGGCGAACGCCGAGTGGCCCGGCTTCAGTCTCCAGCGCACGGTGGAACTCAAGGACGGGGTCGCCGTCTGGAAGGAACGCTGGACAAACACGGGCAAGGAAACCGCGGCCTTACCGTTCCGGCACCGGTTCTTCCTGCGCGAAGGGGCGGCCAAGTTTGTGCTGACGGGGGACACGAATATCGGCAGCATCAGCGCCAGCGCGGCAAACCCCACGCTTTTCATCGGGTCGCACAAGGACAGCGGCAACGGGTTCGGCGTGGTGGCGGAGAGCGACTGGCTGCGCCTGCTTGCGTATTATCGCAACGAGGGTGGCGTGGGCGAGATTTACTCTGAAACCCTCGCTCTGGCGCCGGGATCGGGCATTGACTTCGTGTTGGCCATCATGCCCGTGCACGACGGCGGCGGGTACTGGACGTTCATCAACGACCTGCGGCGGCGCTGGGGCCTGAATGACGTCTGCGTGCAATGGCCTATCTTCTGGGAGTTCACCCGCGCGGAAGGCAAGACACCCGAGGAGGTGATGTCGACGTCATTGGGGCACCTGGGACCGATCATGGTGGCACTGGGGCCCTGGCTGCGGAGCCAGGCGGACATCTATACCGTCAGCTCAAAATACGGGGGGCAGTGGGGGCAGTATCCCAAGCTTGCCGCGGGCGCACCGCCCGCGCCGGGACGCACGCCGGACTTCGATGTCGAAACCTTCCTCACCTTCAAGCACCGTGCCACGTTCCAGAACACCTTCAGGCAGGACGTCGAATGCCTGCGCCAGACGCTGCCGCAGGTGAAGGTGATCCAGCGGATGCACCCGTCGATGGAGACGGTGTACAAGCCGCTGCTCGCGCGCTGGCCCTACGCCGAAGACGCCATCCTGACGAAGGACGGGACGGTCTTCGAGGATCCGACTTACAGCCGCATCTACTTCGGCGAACAAGTCGAAAAAGACTGGGGCATCCTCTATTTCGTGCCGCGTCCGGGCTCGGCTTACCTTGAAGCGCTCCTGGGGGGCGTGCGCCTGAGCCTGGACGCATGCGGCAGCGACGGCATCTACGCCGACGAATTCAGTTGGGCGTTTCGGGCGCGGCTCTACTCGCGCTACGACTACAGCCGCTGGGACGGCTACTCGGCCGACCTGGACACGGAAGGGAAAATCCTGCGGCTTAAGTCGGACAACGCCTTTGCGACGGAGTCGTGCCAACTGCGGATACTGGGCGAGGTGCTGCGGCGCGGGAAGTTCTTTCTGGGTAATGGCGGAGCCGCGCTGCGCAGCGTGAACAGCCTGCCAGTGGCGCGGTTTGTCGAAGGCGGCAACGGGGTTGCTGGGATGGTCGACGCGCACCTTGCGAACGTGCCGCTGGTCCTCGGCAATTTCGGAGACGAGAAGACCCTCAAGGGCATCTTTGATGCAGTGAAGACGTGCCTGTCGATGGGATGCGTGTATTCGCCGATGGGCGCGAACCTGCTCCTGGAGGGATCGGACAATTTCGTGTGCAAGCTGTACCCCATCACCATCCGTGAACTGGGGCCGGGCTGTGTCACCGGGCGGGAGCGCATCATAAGCACGATACCAGGCAGTTACGCCTGGCCGGGGCGGGCGGCGACGGTGCGCTTCTACGTCTATGACGCGGCGGGCAAGCTGCTGGCGCGCGACGAGACGCGCCAGATCGGGGCTGACGCGACGTTGGACCTACAGGTGCCGGAGAGCGGAATGGTGATTGCCGAGGTGGTGGAAGGACCGGGAAATGAACGATAGGGAAAGCTGATGCAGACCAAGAGTCTGAAGCACCGCCTGTTCTGGACGTGGGATCACAGCATGGACTGGACGCCGCTGACGCAGGGCATCCAGGAGTGGGGCGCCAGCACTCCGTATCACAAGCAGCCCGGGGATTTCGTCCGGGACTACACCAACCTGGTTGATTTCTGCGCGGCGCATGGTTTCACCGGGGTCATCATCTACGGCTTCCTGCGGGACGGCCACGGCGGGATCGAGGCGGCGCAGGAGGTTTGCCGGCATGGCCGGGCGAGGAACGTGGCCATCATTCCCGGCATCGGGGTCAACTCGTACGGCGGTGTTTACTGGGAAGGCAAGCATGAGTTCAGCCTGCCGAACTGGCTGGATCTCCATCCTGAACTGGAGGCGGTTGGACCGACGCTCGCGCGCTTCAATCACTACTATCGTATGGCCTGCCCCGCGAAGGCGGAGAACCGACGCTTTATGCTCGATTCGGTCCGCTGGTTATGCGAGACGTTCGATCTTGGCGGCATCAACTTCGAGACGGGCGACAACGGACTCTGCCAATGCGCAGATTGTCAGAAGGCCTCCAGCCAAGACCGGAATTGGTCGCCCACAGACATCGTGACGCTGCTGCCGCCGCTGGTCGAGGCAGCGCAGCAGGCGCGGCCGGGGATTCTGCCCGTCTGCGAATGCTATTTTGACACGATTCTCGACACGGCCGACCACGCGCCTTTGCGCGCGCTTCCGGAAGGCAGCCTCCTGCAGTTCACCAACCGCGAGCACGAGTACCTGCAAAGGTTCCTCAAGGAGATGACTCCGGAGAAGGTTGCCGCGATGCCGCCGCACGCCAAGGTGCTGCGCACCCACGTTGGCAGCCAATGGAACGACCACCGGCGCAAACTGGTGGCCAGGGACCTCTCTGCCATGGTGCAGAAGGTCGCTGAGGTGGGAATGGACGGCGTAACCCTGTTTGGCGAAGTCTCGGCGACCAGTGTGGTAAACGAGATCAACTACCTCAGTGTCGCGGCTTTCGCGGACGCGCCGGCGCTCACCTGGGACGGGTTCGTGGCGCAGACACTGGGTCCGCTCTTCGGCGGCGAAGGCCAGGCCGCGACGTGCATCGAGTTCCTGGAGAAGACGACGGTCACTGCCCGGGACTTGCAGGAGGCGAAAGCAATCCTCCACGCTTCGGATGAGCGCTCCTACCGCCGCTGGTTGTGGATGGTGGAGCATCTGTATCAGCGGCTGCGGCGCACGTAGCGCGCGTGGACTGGAGAAGGACTGGAGACTGGAGGCTGGAGGCTGGAGGAGGGGAAGGCCTCCGGAGGGCGGACCGCGGGGAGCAATCCGGCGGCGGTTCGAGGCTCCGCCAACCTGGTGGGAACCAGCCCGCAACTCGGGCGCTCAGGTTGTCCTGGGGTTACCTTCAGGGGGTGAGGTCGGATCCACTGACGTTCAGCGGCGCACCTTCCTCCGAACGCGACCATCCCCCGGTCGAGCACAACCCTCTTGCCCACACTAGCAGTCTGCATCGCGGTCAAGGACCACGTGACGGCGGAACAGCCGCTCGGACCGCATGACGTGCAGGACGAACACCTTGCCGCCTGACACCTTGTAGAAGACCCGGCACGGACCGACGACAAGATGGCGGTACTGGGGGAGGTCCGCGAGCTCGGTTGGCACCTGCCCTGTTTCAGGGAAGGCCTTGAGGCGGGAAACACTGTGGAATACCCTATGGACATACCGACGAGCCGCGTCAGGCTTGTCCAGAGCGATGTAGTCGGCAACGGCGTCCAGGTCCTGAATTGCAGGTTCGGTCCAGATCAGCTCAGCCATCGCCCCATTCTCGCCTTTGCCTGGTCCTCGGAGAGAACCCTGCCCTCCTCAATGGCCCGTTCGCCGCGCGCGATCCCTTCCAGGATCAGTAGCCTGTCCCGCTGGAACTCGAACGATTCCACATCGACCAGGTAAGCCGCCGGGCGTCCGTGCTCGGTGATCAGAATCGGGTCATGGTCCGCAGCCAGCTCCCCCAGTATCCGGGTCGCCTGCCGTTTGAGCGTGGTCACAAGGGTTGTCTTCATGATAGTGATACTATAGTGGCACTTCGCGCTTCGGCGCCACGAGAGTGGTCATGAAGCTGCTTTGGCAGTCCTGGGCTGCCAACCGGCCCGCAACAGGAAGGCCCCTGGCGGCGTGGGTAACACCGCCAGGGGCCTAGGGTCCACCGGGCCGCCACGGGGTGCGTGGCGGCGGCTTGTCGCGAAACGGGCTCAGGCGCCGTAGCGGGCGGCGTCGCCGAGCATCTCTTCAATGCGCAGGAGCTGGTTGTACTTGGCGATGCGATCCGTGCGGCTCAGAGAGCCGGTCTTGATCTGGCCGGCGTTGACGGCGACCGCGAGGTCGGCGATGGTGACGTCCTCGGTCTCGCCGGAGCGGTGGCTGACCACGGCGGTGTAGCCGGCCTTGTGAGCCATCTCGATGGCGTCGAGGGTCTCCGTCAGCGTGCCGATCTGGTTGACCTTGACCAGGATGGAGTTGGCCACGCCCAGGTCGATGCCCTTCTGCAGGAACTTGACGTTGGTGACGAAGAGGTCGTCGCCGACGAGCTGGCAGCGGTCGCCGATGGTGTCGGTGAGCAGCTTCCAGCCTTCCCAGTCGCCCTCGGCCATGCCGTCCTCGATGCTGTCGATGGGGTACTTAGCGATCAGCGAGGCGAGGTAATCAACCTGCTCGGCGCTGCTGCGCTTGGCGCCCTTCTTACCCTCGAACTTGGCGTAGTTGTAGACGCCGTCCTTGAAGAACTCGCTGGCGGCACAGTCGAAGGCCAGCATGATGTCTTCGCCGGGCTTGTAGTTGGCCGCCTCGATCGCCTTCAGGACCGTCTCGACCGCGTCTTCGGTGCCGGCAAAAACCGGGGCGAAGCCGCCCTCGTCACCGACTGCCGTGCTCAGGCCGCGCTCCTTGAGCAGCTTCTTGAGGCTATGGAAGACCTCAGCGCCCATGCGCAGGCCTTCGCGGAAACAGCAGGCTCCGACCGGGCGGATCATGAACTCCTGGAAGGCGATCGGGGCATCGGAATGACTACCGCCGTTGATGATGTTCATCATCGGCACGGGGAGGACTTTGGCGTTGACGCCGCCGATGTAGCGGAACAAGGGCAGGCCCAGCTCCTCGGCCGCCGCGTGCGCCGCGGCGAGGGAGACCGCCAGGATGGCATTGGCGCCGAGGTTACTCTTGGTCTCGGTGCCGTCCATCTCGAGCATCGCGGTGTCGATGCCGACCTGATCGAAGATATCCATACCCTCGAGCTCGGGGGCGATCTTGTCATTGACATTGTCGACGGCCTGGGTAACGCCCTTGCCCAGGAAGCGGGCCTTGTCGCCGTCACGCAGTTCAATCGCTTCGTTCTCGCCCGTCGAGGCGCCGCTGGGAACGGCGGCACGGCCAACGGTGCCGCTCTCCAGAACGATCTCAGCTTCGACGGTGGGGTTGCCGCGGGAATCGATGATCTCGCGCGCCTGGATGGCCAGAATCGTGCTCATAGTGGGGCTTTCTCCTGCTGTTGGCTGCCGCGTCTCTCACGTCGAAGGGGGGATGGGTCAGACGGTCCGCAGCAGTTTTGCATACTATAGCGGACCGGCAGGGGTGGGGCAACCGGCCATGGCATCACGCCAGCGCCTGCAGCGCGATGCCGGCCGCCACCGAGGCGTTGAGCGAACTGAGGCGGCCGCGTTGCGGGATCTGCACCACGAAATGGGCCTGATTGAGGATGTACTGGCCGACGCCGCGATCCTCGCCGCCGCAGACCAGCAACAGGCGTTCCGGGGCGGCCGCGGCCACCTCGGCCAGGGAATGTGTACCGTGAGCGTCCAAGGCCACCAGGGTGAAATCATGAGCGCGGGCCATGGTGACGTAGGCCGTGACCCCGCCGGTGCAACAGATGCGCAGGTGCTCGGTGGCCCCAGCACTGGCCTTGACCACCGACGGCAGCACGTGCGGCACGCCGCGATTCGGCAGCAACACCCCACCGTAACCGAGGACCTCGGCCGTACGGATGATGGCCCCGACGTTGTGCGGGTCCTCGAGGTTGTCGAGCAGCACCAGACGCGGCTGCGCAAACAGCTCCTCGGCGCTGACGTAGGGGTAAGGTCCGGTCTCGAGCACCACGCCCTGGTGCTCATGGCTTTGGCACAGATCGATCAGGCGGCCCTTCTCGGACCACTGCACAGGCACGCCGCGGCTTTCCAGAAGCGCGGCCAGCTTCTGCACGCGGGGATTGGCGGAGGCGCTGCGGCTGAGCAGCGCGCGCCGGATCTCGCGACGGCCGGCGAGCACCGTCTCGAAGGCCGGGTTGAGGCCATACAGCACATCCGTCGTCATCATCTTCGAGTTGCTCTCCGGCACGTCGTGCCATCAGTCAAGGACTATCCGCACCGGGCAGTGGTCCGAGCCCATCACCTCGGCCATGATCGTCGACGCGCACACCCGGCGCCGCAAGCGCTCGTTCACACAGTGGTAATCGATGCGCCAGCCGATGTTCTTCTCACGGGCATGGAAACGGTACGACCACCAGGTGTACTGCTGCGGCGCCGCGCAGAACAGGCGGAAGGTGTCGACGTAGCCAGCCCCCAGGAAACCGTCCATCCAGGCGCGTTCCTCGGGCAGATACCCGGGGTTATGGACGTTGGCCTTGGGATTCGCCAGATCGATGGGCAGGTGGGCGATGTTGTAGTCGCCGCACAGGACGAGGTCCTTCCCCGCCGCCACGAGTTCATCGCACTTGCCCAGCACCGCCGCGCAAAAGGCCACCTTGTAGGCCAGGCGCGCGCCCTCTTCCTGGCTGTTCGGGAAGTAGCAGTTGACCACGGTCAGGTCGGGGTAGTGCAGGATCAAGGTGCGGCCCTCGACGTCGAACTCTGGCACGCCCAGGACCTCAACGGCCAACGGCGCGGCGCGGACAAAGGCGGCGACGCCGCTGTAGCCCTTGCGCTCGGCGGCGGCCCAGATGGCGGTGTAGCCGGGCGGGCTCGTCAGTTCGGCATCCAACTGGTCGGCACTGGCCTTGGTCTCCTGCACGCACAGGATGTCCGGCGCTTGCGCCCCCAGCCACGCCGAGAAGCCCTTCTTCTGTATGGCCCGGATACCGTTGACATTCCAGGAGAGGATCGTCGTCATGGTGTCGGAGTACCCCGCACGAAGGCCCGAATGTCGGCGCGCAAGGACTCCACGTCCATCCGGTAGGTGTGGCGAATGGCCGTCTCTGTACCCCACGGCAAGATCTCGCGGGGCCACCCGCGACAGAGCATGCGGAGCGGCTCCACCCCGGCCAGGGCCTCGCGTGCCAGGCTGCCGAAACCGCCGGGCGCGACATGGTCCTCGATGATCACCAACGGCCGGCCGGCGCGCGCCTGCTGCAGCAGCAACTCGCGGTCCAGCGGAATCGCAAAACGCGGATTCACCACGCCCGCGGCGATGCCGTCCTCCTGCAGCCGAGCGGCGACCTGCAGAGCCGTCGCCGCCTCACGCCCGACCCCCCAAAGAACCACGTCGGCGCCCTCGCGCAGGACCTCGGCGCGCCCCCATTCCAGCGGCGACCGCGACCCGCCGCGCAGGAGATCGGCCGCCGCCGCCCGCGGGTAGCGGATGACCACCGGATCGTGCCGCTCCAGGCACAGTCTCAGCATGCCATCCAGCTCCGCCCCATCCGCTGGTTGCAGCACGCAAAGATGCGGGATGGTCCCCCAGAAACTGAGGTCGTGAATGCCGTGGTGCGTCGGCCCGTCGGGGACGATGCCGGCGCGGTCCAGACAAAGCACCACGGGCAAGCGCTGCAGGCAGACATCATGGAAGACGTAGTCAACAGCACGGTGCATGAAGCTGGCATAGATCGCCACCACCGGCCGCAGACCGCGCGCCGCCATGCCGGCGGCGAAGATGACGGCGTGCTCCTCGGCGATCCCGACATCGAAGAACTGCCGGGGCAAGTGCGCACGGCAGAGGGCCAGGCCCGTGGCGTGGCACATGCCGGCCGTGATCGCCACGACTCGCTGGTCGGCGCGGGCGAGGGCGTAGAGGCTGTCCCCCAGGGCGGCCGAGAACGACGCCGGCGTCGCCGGTGGCGCCGGTGGCTCAGCCGCCAGCCCGGAATCGATCTCGAAGCGGCCCACGCCGTGGAAAGCCTCCGGCGCGCGTTCGGCGGCCTCGTAGCCCCTGCCCTTCTCGGTCAGGACATGTACGACCACCGGTTCGCCCATCCGCCGCACGGCCGCGAACGTCTCGCAGAGGCCGATCACGTCGTGCCCGTCCAGAGGACCGATGTAGCGTAACCCAAGCTCCTCGAACACCGCCCCGGGAACCACGACGCTCTTCGCAGCCTCCTCGATACGCCGGATCAGGCCGCGCAAGCGCGGCCCAATCCGTGGAATGCGGCTGATCGTGCCGGACACGGCGCTGCGAAAACGGTTGTAGCGCGCATCGGGAATCAGCCGGCTGAGGTAGCGTGATAACCCCCCGACGTTGGGGGCGATGGACATGCGGTTATCATTCACCACCAGAATGAAGTTCTTGGTGGTTTCGATGACGCTGTTCAGCCCCTCCAGCGAACTGCCACAGCCCAGGGCACCGTCCCCCACCACGGCCACGACCCGCCCCGCTTCCCCGGTCCGATCGCGGGCCGCCGCGATGCCCAGCGCGGCCGAGATGGCGGTGCCGGCATGGCCGGCGCCGAAGACGTCATAGGGACTCTCGTCGCGGTGCAGGAAGCCGCAGCAACCACCATCCTCGCGCAGCCGCCGCATCAACTCGCGCCGGCCGGTGAGCAGTTTGAAGGCATAGCCGGAATGGCCCGTGTCCCAGACGATCGCATCCTGGGTCAGGTCAAAGGCGCGCACCAAAGCCACGGTCAGTTCCGTGATGCCCAGATTCGAGGCCAGGTGCCCGCCCTGGTGCGAGACGATATGCAGCAACTCCGCGCGAATCTCGGCGGCCAGGCGCGGCAAGCCGTCGGCCGCCAGCGCGCGGACGTCGCCGGGACCGTTGATACCATCGAGAATCCGAGCACTCACTGCATACTCCACCGCGGCCGCATACCGAGTCCGGCCACCGCGCCGCCGGCACTCGCCCCAGAATCAAAGCCTGGGCAGGAAGACAAAGAACTCACTGCCCTTGCCAAGCTCGCTTTCCACGTGAATCCAGCCGTGGTGGTTGCCGATGCAACCATAGGCCATAGCCAGCCCCATCCCCGTGCCCTTGCCCACACCTTTGGTCGTGAAGAACGGCGCGAAGATCTTGGTCATCAGTTCGGGGGACATGCCACTGCCATTGTCCCGAACGCGCACGCAAACATACTCTGTCGGGCTGGCTTCGGCGCGGGCTCGGAAGGCCCATCCTGGCGTATGCTCCGAGGCGACCTCGGCGCGCACGACGATCCGCCCGCCGCTGTCACCCTTGGCCTGAATGGCGTCACGGGCATTGAGCAGGAGATTCAGGAAGACCTGCTGCATCTGCGTGGCATCCGCCTCGACGATCATCGGGTCAGGGGCGACCATGGTCCGCAGTTGGATATTGCGGCCGGCCACCGGCTCGAACAGCGCCGCGACACCGGCCACGATGTCGGCGACCTCATGCCGCTCCAGTTGGTACTTGCCACGGCGGGCAAAACCCAGCAACTGGCGCGTGAGTTCGGAGGTGCGCGAGGTGGCTTCATCGATGTTGCTGACCATGGCCCGACTGGGTGCCGACAGGTCATACTGCTTATTCAGGGAGTCGAGGCTGCCGCGGATGGTGTGCAGCAGGTTGTTGAAGTCGTGCGCCACGCCGCCGGCCAACTGCCCGACGGCATCCATGCGCTGCACGTGCATCAACTGCTCCTCGAGTTGCCGGCGCTCGCGCTCAAGCCGCCGGCGGGCGGTCACATCGCGGGCGCTAACGACGGCGACGGGCGCCTCGTTCAGCTCGCCCTGGGTGATGCTGGCATCGAGTTCGATGATCTCGCCCCCATTCACCGGCACGGCCCGGCAGTCGTGGTGCGGGATCCCGGCGCTACCGCTGCCGGGCTGCGTCAGGTCATGCCACAACGCCTCCCAATCCCACGGCTGGTCCGCCGCCGAACGGATAACCTCCTGCAGACGGAAGGAGTCGGCCATCCGCAGACCCAATGCCTTCAGTGCGGCCGGGTTGGCATTCAACACGCGGCCATCCCGGTCGGCGATGAAAATCAGGTCACTGATGCTCTGAACCACGATGCGGTAACGCCCCTCCCACTCGCGCACGGACTGCCGCAGTTCGCGCGTCTGACTGTAGGCACTGAAGAAGTCGAGGACGATGTCCAGGGGGCGACGGCTGCCGCTGGTGTCGATGGGGCACATCGCCAGGTAGACCGTGGTCAGCGCACTCAGCCAGATCAGACTGCCGGCGCGCGCCAGATAGGTGGCCCGCAGTTGGTCCCACCATTCGTCCAGGACCGGGAAGGCGATCACCTGGTAGATGAACGAGTCGATCACTTGCGTCAGCACCAGCGTGCCCAGCACCGCAAAGAACAGCCGCGTCTTGCGGTTGTAGAAAAACTGGAAGACGATCGGGAGCACGAAGAGGTCGACCCCGGTGGCCAGAGAGGAGGCCAGCATCGTGCGTTTGCTCTGCTGGAAGACCGCCTGCAGGTAGGGGCTGTTGTCCGCCCCCTGGGTCACATACGTCGACCAGTCGCACTGGCTCGTAATCACGCTGGCCAGGTAGTAGTAACCGACCAGCAACGCCACGAACCCCAGGATCAGCCGCTGCGCCTCCAGGGTGCCATCCACGACATAGACGATGAGCAGCGCCGCCAGGTAGGGCGCCAGCAGGGCCGTGTGCCCGAGGTTGACCTGCAGGCCCTCCACCCCGGGATCGATCATCAGACCAGAAGCGGCCACAATCTGACCGAGAACAAAGAACATCCCCAGGCTGAGGTAGAAAGCATGTGCCCCGATGGACTTCCGCAGGCTGTGGAACAGCATCACGGAAACCATCACAAAGGTCAGCTCAAGTAGGGCCAGCAGTAACGCTGCCATGACAAACCATCGTTTCTGCAGGGCGCGGCGACGCGCGCGTCCACATCGCGCCGGGCCTAGGCTCGATGCGTGTTGTCCACGGAGGTTGGCGGCTTGGTGGCAGCGGCCTCAGCCGCGGTGCTGGAGGCGCCTTGACGGTCTCCCGCAACGCTGACTGGCGGGGGTTCGGCGGGCGTTGTCGTGGCGCTCGCGGCGGCGGCCGGCGCGGCGACATCAGCCTTCCGGACCTTGCCCCCCAGCGCAGTCCTGCCAGACTTGCGCGAGGCCAGCCCGGGAGCCGCGCCGATGCTTCTCTTCACGACGGGCGCACCGATCTTGCTGTCCGTCCCCGCCTCGCCCGAACTGGGCCCCTCGCCGACCCGCGCCGCTTTGAGCTTCTCCCTGAAGAAGAACTCAAACAGGCTGTCGACGTGGTGCTTCAGACGTCCGCCCAACTTCAGGCCCCAGACGCTGAGGCCGAACGAGACGGCCAGGAAGGCGCCGGCAAGAAGCTGCATGGCCCCCTCGGTCTGAACCACGGTCAGCAGGCCGTAGAAGAGCAACATCGGCCCGACGACCCGCAGCAGAATCGAGATCAGGAACTGAACCCGGTGCGCCTCGCTGGCGTCCCGAAAGGCGGACTCTTTAGCGTCAACATCCGCTTTGAGGCGCTTCTCGAAGGCCAGGCGCGAACGCTCGCCGTCTTTCTCCAGATCCCGCACCTGCCGCTGCAACTCGTCCAGCGCCGGCGGTTCCGCGGCGCCGCTGGGCACGGGAACCGCTGGAGCGTCCGCCGGCGCCCCGGCGGGCTCGGGCTTGACGGCGGCGGCCTGGGCGGCCGCGATCTGCGCGCGAATCTGGGCCAGCTCCGCCGTTGCCTGCTGGCGCAGGCGCTCGGCCTCCTGAAGGGCCTCGGCCGCGACCTTCTGCCGCAGCTCTTCGGCCTGAAGCCGGACCCGTTCCGCCTCCTCGGCGGCCTTGCGACGTAGCGCATCGGCCTCCTGCTGGGCCCGGTCGCGGACGCCCGCCGCCACCTCCTTCGCCTTCTCGACCAGCGTGCGCTTGGTGTCGTCAAGCAGCTTGGCGGCCTCGGCCTTCACGATCTCGGCATCGGCCTGGGCCTGGCGGCGCGCGGCGGCGGCCTCTTCCTGGGCCTTGGCGCGAATCTCCTCAGCCTTGGCGCGAGCCTCTTTCGCCAGCTTCTGCACCTCGCCGATCACCGTCTTGCGGGCGTCCGCCACCGCCTCTTCGCCTTGCCGGCGAGCCGTCGCCAGGATCGCCTCGGATTCCTGCCGGGCCGCCTGCTGAGCCTGCTCGACCAGGGTAGCCGCCTCCTGCGCCGCCCGCTCCTGCAGCGCCGCCCGGACCGAGTTGACCTCGGCCTGGAGGGCCTCCTCGAGCTGTCGTCGGTACTCCTCGCCCTCCTGCTGCGCCCGCAGTCGCGCGGTCTCCAGGACCAGCTCCGCCTCTTTCTCAGCCTGGCGGCGCGCCGTCAGGACCATCTTCTCCATTTCCTGCGCCAGGCTGCCGCCGGGAGCGGTGGGAACCAAAACGGACTGGGTTTCCTCCGCCGGGGACGTCGAACGCGCCGCTAACGGCGTCGCCGGCACCGTCCCCGCGTCGCCAAAAGCGCGCACCGCGCGAGCCACCTTCAGGCCCTTGAAGGAAGGCGCGACCGGTGTCGGCGGCGTCACCCGGGAGGCCGCCGCCGGGGCGGCGGGGACACCCGCGTCGCCCGGCGTCACCATCGCCACGCGGCAGGCCGGGCAACGGAGGTTGTCGATCGGCTCGTCGACGGCCATCTTGGCGGCACAGGTCGGACACACGTAGGTCACTGCCATCTCGCAGTTCTCCACAACTCTGCCAGGGAACTGGCCAGCACTCAGGACGCGGCCGCGGCCTTGGCGATGGCCAATCGACAGGACTCCCCGTTGATCTCGGCCGCGGCCGTCTCGGGAAGCTCGCCGGGCGCGATGCTTACCGCCAGCGTCTCGGCCATGATGTAGGAGGCAAACTCGGCGGCGGCGGCGGCCGCCGCCGCCGGCAGTTGGTGAGTCACCGCAATGCGGTCCGTGACCTCGAGCCCGGCCTCCTTGCGCAGGTTCTGCAGGCGGCTGACCAGCTCACGCGCCCAGCCCTCGCGCAGCAGTGCCGGAGAGAGGGTCGTATCGAGAGCCACGGTGATACTGCCGGCGTTGGCCACCGTCAGCCCGGCCCGTTCCTGGCGCTGCACCAGGATGTCTTCCTCAACGATCTCGACCGGCTCACCGCCATCGCCGAGATCGATCGGCAGCGCCTCCCCGAGCCGCAGACGGCCAATCTCCGCGGGCGGCAGGGCTTCGATCACCGTCGCCGCGGCCCGCATCCGCCGACCCAGCTTCGGGCCCAGTTTCTTGAAGTTCGCCTTGGCACTGAGGTGGACCAGGTCCTCCTCGTTGGCGCAGACCCGCACCGCTTTGACGTTCAGTTCCTCGGCGATGACCCCGGCCATCTCTTCGAGGTCGGCGCGGACGGCGGGCTGGACGCTGACCAGCACCACGCTCTGCAGCGGCTGCCGGATCTTCAGCCCGGCCTGCGTGCGCAGGAAACGCCCCAGCGAGACCGCCGACATGGTCTCCGCCATCTTGCGATTCAGCGCCTCGTCGAGGAAGGCCCCGTCTGCCGTTGGGTAGTCGCACAGATGCACGGACTCCGGCATGGCCGCCGTACGCAGGTTGCGGTACATCGATTCGGTCGCGAAGGGGATGAACGGAGCGGCCAGTTTGCAGAAGCTGACCAGGACGTAGTGCAGCGTCTGGTACGCCTCGGCCTTGTCGGCATCGTTGGTGCTCTTCCAGAAACGCCGGCGACTACGCCGGATGTACCAGTTGGTAAGGTCGTCGATGAAGCCGACAAAGCGCGTACTGGCCTTCTGCAGATCGTAGCTATCAAGGCCCAGGCGCAGATCGCGCGTGCAGGCCTCGAGCTGGGATAGCACCCAGCGGTCCAGGGCATTCACGGGGGCCGCCGGCGGCGCCGCCGGGCCCGCGGCCGGCTCCCAGCCATCCACCCGCGCGTAGGTCACCAGGAAGCTGTAGGCATTCCACAGCGGCAGGATCACCGTCCGCATCACCTCGCGCACGGCAGCCTCACTGAAACGCAGGTCCTCCGCTTTGACGACGGGCGAGCTCAGCAGGCACAACCGCAGGGCATCGGCACCGTACTCGTTCATCACCTTCATGGGATCAGGGTAGTTCTTCAAACGCTTGGACATCTTGCGGCCGTCTTCAGCCAGGACCAAGCCGTTGACCACGACGTTGCGGAAGGGCGGCTGGTCGAACAGCGCGGTGCCGATGACCACCAGGGTGTAGAACCAGCCGCGGGTCTGATCCAGCCCCTCGGCGATGAAGTCCGCCGGGAACGCGGCTTCCACCTTCTCGCGGTTCTCGAACGGATAGTGGTGCTGTGCGTAGGGCATGGCACCGCTCTCAAACCAGCAGTCGAGAACTTCCGGGGTGCGCCGGTAGACCTTGCCGTCCCGGCGGATGACGATGGGATCGATGAAGTGCTTGTGCAGGTCCCCGACCTTCTGGCCGGAGAGCTGTTCGAGTTCAGCGCTGGAGCCCACACAGATCATATCCTGCGGGTCAGCCTCGTTGATCCAGACCGGGATGCAGGACCCCCAGAAGCGGTTGCGGCTGATGTTCCAGTCCTTGGCCTCGGCCAGCCAGTTGGCGAAGCGCCGCTCGCCGACAAACGGCGGCATCCAGCGGATCTGCGCATTGCTCCGCAGCAGGCGCTCACGCATGTCCTCGACGCGCACATACCAGGCTTCGATGGCACGGTAGATGAGCGGGGTATCGGTGCGCTCGCAGAAGGGGTAACTGTGAACAATCGTACTCTGCTGCACCAGTTTACCGGCCTTCTTGAGAGCGGCAATGATGCCCTTGTCCGCCTCCTTGCAGTGCAGGCCGGCGAAGTCCGGGACGCGCGCGGTGAACACCGCATCCTCGTCCAGCGGGTCGACCAGCTCGATGCCCGCCGCCCGACAGACCCGGTAGTCATCCTCGCCGTAGGCCGGGGCCATGTGGACGATGCCCGTGCCCTCCGTCGTGCTCACGAACCCATCCGTCAGCACGACAAAGGCACCCGGCTGCTCGGCAAAGTAAGGGAACAGCGGCTCGTAGGTGGTCCCCGCCAGCTCCCGCCCCTTCAGCCGCACGACCAGCTCATACTCGTCTGCCTGCCGATAGTAGGTCGCCAGGCGGCTCTCGGCAAGCACATAGACCTCACCGGCGGCCCGATCCCGGACGGCGACGTAGTCGATGTCCGGGCCCACGCAGACCGCCAGGTTCTCGGGCAAGGTCCACGGCGTGGTGGTCCAGATCAGCAGGTACGCCGGCACCGCCGCCGGCAGCGGCGCCGCGGCAAGCCGCACGCGCAGCCGGCAGGTCACAGCCGGATCCTGAACATCCTGGTAGTTGCGGTTCGCCTCGAAGTTCGACAGCGGCGTGTTGAGCTTCCAACTGTAGGGCATGATCCGGTGTGCGCGGTAGATACGCCCCTGCTCCCAAAGCTGCTTGAAGACCCACCAGATGGTCTCCATGAAGGTGCGATCCATGGTCTTGTAACCATGATCGAAGTCGACCCAGCGGCCCATGCGGGAGACGGTGGCGCGCCACTCGCTCACGTAGCGCAGCACCATCGAACGGCACTGTTCATTGAAGACCTCGACCCCGCAGGCCTTGATCGCCGGCGCCCCGGCCAGGCCGAGGACCTCCTGCGCCAGGGCCTCGATCGGCAACCCGTGACAGTCCCAGCCGAAAACGCGCTCCACGCAATGCCCCGCCATCGTCTGGTAGCGCGGCACGACGTCCTTGATGGTCCCGGCCAGGAGGTGACCGTAGTGGGGCAGGCCCGTGGCAAAAGGCGGTCCGTCGTAGAAGACGTAGGGGCGCTGGCCGCGGCGGTTCTCAATGCTCTTCTCGAAGGTCCGCTGCTCCTCCCAGAAAGCGAGGATCTCGCACTCCATGTCGGCAAAGGAAACCTGCGCTGCAACCGGCTTGAACATGATCATCGTACCTTCAGAACCCGGCACCGGAAAGCGCCCTGGAAGCACCCCGGGCAGGGACATGGACTCGACCTTGGGGAACTCGTCCGCACCCTCGCCCTGGACCTGGCGGCAAGGGTTGCGAGCCGTGGACAGCGACGGTCAGCACGGCTCGCACTCGCTAATTCGGGCGTAGGGAATGCGGAACTTGGCCCGCCCACCCTCGCGCGTCTCGATCTCCACCGACACCACATCCGGCAGGGGCTCGAGAATGCGCAGTACCTTCACCTCACTGCCGCCAAAGACGATCCGCCACGGCCCATTCGGATTGCCTTGCTCGTCGCGGGCAATGCGCTCGAAGTAAGCCGTATCAAAGACCGGCTTCGCCTCTTCCTCTGCCTCCCCGTCCGCGCCCCCGCCCTCGCGGCCCAGCAACTCGGCGACATGCCGGCGCTCGTCCTCGACGGCGGCATCCTTGGCCTTGGCCGCCTCCTGCTTCTGCTGCCGCTCCTTAGCGCCCTTGATGTCCATCGCAAAGAGGATGAAGATGGGGTAGACATAGGGTGCGAGCAGCCCCAGCACGAAGCTCAACACCGGCGAGTGCCGGCGGCCGCTGGCGATCGACGAGGCCCAGCAGGCCGAGACCAGCCACAGGGTCAGCAGCACCAGCAGGACCACGATCAACGGCCAGTCCACCGTGATGCCCGCCGCCGTCGTCTGTTTGCTGAAGTAGTCGATCAGGCCGAGAAGCCCTTGCCAGATCGAGATGAGGATATCCTTGAGCATTACCATATTGTTCGCCCGCTCCTACCTCTCGGGGTCACCCCTCCGCCAGCATGCGCCGGATGGACGAGAACGCCAGCGTAATATACAGGAAAAAAGCCAGGATGAACACGGTGTGGAAATCCAGCGCCGGCAACCCCAGCGCCGCATACACGCCGGCGACGCACATCGCCGGTACCGCACAGAGCACATTGACCGCAAACACCGAGGCAAAGCCGCCGGTGACCTCGCCTCGACGCAGTACCAGGGCCATCAGCGTGAACAACCAGATGTACAGAACTACCGGCGCCAACACCGACAGGCAGGTGACCACCAGATAGAACGGCAGCGCCAGCAGCAAGACGTGACGGGCATACTCGCCGAACTGAGCGCCCGCGAAGCGCTGGGTAGCGGCCATGCCCGCCAGCGCCCGCACCGAGTCGGTAAGCTCCGCCGTCTTGACCACGACCCCCGCGGTCGACCCGGAGAACAGCCCGGCCGGCGCCAGCCACCACAGGCGGACTTTCGTCGGCGTGATCCACACCCCGTGCTGCTCACGGCCCTCGGCAGCCTGCGGCGCAAACGCCGCCGCGTCGGCCGCGAAGTCGAGGCGCCAGCGCTTGCAGCGGGTCGTGAAGGGCATCTGCTCAGGCCGACTCCAGCCGAACGCCGCAGGCTCAACGCGGAACTCGCCCACGACCGTGCCAAACCACTCCGCCCACTCCACCGAGTCGTGGTAGAGGCGCGGGTAAGCGGCGGCCCCGGTCAGCAGACCGCAGAGAGTCCCGACCACCAACCACAGCAGCACCGGCCGCCGCCAGTTACCAAAGGCCCGGGTGGCCACCAGGACCTGCCCGGGAAAAAGGAACACCCCCACGGCCAGATCACGGAAGCTGACCTCCGCCAGCCCGACCGGGCGACGCCCGCCCAGCATGGCCTTGAGCACGTTCGGCTGGCGCCATTGGTCAGGCACTGGGCGGTCCCTCCGCGCTCGCGGCGGCTTCTGCCAGGCCCAGTTGGCGACGGGCCCGGCGCTCCAGCGCTGCCAACTGGGGCGCCACCACGGCCCGATCCTCGTCCCGCAGGCGATCTACAAACAAAATACCATCAAGATGATCGATCTCGTGCTGGATACAGCGTCCCAGCAGGCCCGCACACTCCACCTGGATCACTTCGCCGTCGAGGGTCGAGGCCCGCAGCACCACGCGGGCGGGCCGCTCCACCGGGCCGTTGACCTCGGGCAGGCTAAGGCAGCCCTCGTCGCGGCTCTCGGTCTCGGGCGAAAACCAGATCACCTCGGGGTTGATCAGGGCCAAGGGCATGCGCGGGCCGAGCAGCAGTTCCCCCGCCGACGCCGTCAGCCCAGGCGGCTCCTCCGGGTCATGCGTGGCCAGCACGATCAGGCGCGTGTTGACGCCGACCTGCGGCGCCGCCAGGCCGACACCGGCGGTCTCATTCTCGAACACGGTCACCACCATGCGCCCGGCCAGTTCGCGCAGTTCAGGCGTCACCGCACTCACCGCCTCCGAACGCCGACGGAGAGCGGGATGGCCACAGGTCAGCACCCGCATCCGCCGCGCCCCACGACCCCGCAGAAGATCCAACAGGCTCATACCGGCAGACCACCCTTTGAGTGTGCGCCGCGCGGCTCGCTGCCGTGCGCGGCAACGCCGCCCGCAACCCACAACGCAATTGGCAAATATCGCCCGTCCGGCGCGCTTGGCAACCTGCGGCAACGACGGAGGAGCAATCGGCGGTCCCGATAGGCGCTATGGTATGGCAGCCCCAAGGAGAGTGCCCTATGGACGCCGTAAGCGGCAAACGCATCCTCGTCGTCGAGGACGAACGCGACATCGTCGAGCTGTTGCGTTATAACCTGACCAAGAACGGCTATCAGGTCACGGCGGCACTCACCGGTGAGGACGCCGTGCGGCTCGCCCGCCAAAGCCCCCCCGACCTGATCCTCCTTGATCTGATGCTGCCCGGGATGGACGGCCTCGATGTCTGCCGCCTCCTCAAGGGCGATCCGCAAACCGCCGGCATCCCGATCATCATGACTACCGCCAAAGGCGAAGAGGCCGATATCGTAACCGGGCTCGAGATGGGCGCCCACGATTACATCTGTAAACCCTTCAGTCCGCGCGTCCTGATTGCCCGCGTCAGAGTCTGCCTGCGCCGCACCCGCGAGCCGGTGGACGACGACAACGCGGTGGTGCAGTACCGGGACATCGCGGTGGACCCGACGCGGCACCAGGTTCGGCTGGGCGACCGACCCATCGAACTGACCGCGACCGAGTTCCGGCTCCTGCACTTCATGGCGCGGCGGCCAGGGTGGGTCTTCACGCGCACGCAACTCATCGATGCGGTGCGGGGCGACAGCTACTCGGTGACCGAGCGGGCCGTCGATGTCCAGATCGTCGGGCTGCGCCGCAAACTCGAGCAGCACGGCGAGTACCTCGAGACGGTCCGTGGCGTGGGCTACCGGATGCGAGAGCTCTAGGCCACGAGCCGGCGCCGGCAGGCTTGGCTGCTCGGGCGCACCGTTGTGGCGGCGGTGCTCGCGACCGTTCGTCGACTCTTCACGACCCTGACCTGGCTGCGCGGGGGAGGTCTCTCTTGGCATTGGGCCCTCTCCCGCCTCTGGTGCGGCCCGCCCGACGCGCTGGCACGGCAAACACACACCTAACCGAATCGGAACGGTCCTAACCTGGCTGCAGCCAAGCCCTACGTTACATTAACGCAGCGCCCTGGATGGCCTGCCCATCACTGAAGCGCTGTCGAATGGCGACACGTCCGACGGGTTCGAAATGACCAACACCGGCGCCGCACCGGTAACCCTTACCAGCTACAAGATGGACGACAACACCTTCGACCTCAACGTGGCGGTGCCGATGGTGGGCGTAACCAGCATCGCCCCCGGCGAATCGGTGGTGTCTGTGGAAGGCAAGTACCCGGCAGTGACGCCGGAACTCGACCCGCTCAACCCCTATCCGTGATCCGGCCAGCGGAGTGAACCCATGAATGCCGATCTTGCCGCACAACGTGCCCTTGACCGCCTGGCAAAGGTGGGCTTCGAAGGACTCAGCGACACGGAGAGGGTCCTGGCCACAGTCTGGCTCTTCGATGCCAAAGTGGCAAACGGCGGGTTTGCCGCGTACTTCTCCGGCCCTGCCGGGGATCTGGCTTTCTACGCCCCGCGCGCCCTGACGGCCATCGGCGCGGACCAGATGGCCAGGATCGCCGCCCGCGCCAACGGCCTGTTCGGTCCCGCAGGCCCGCCGCAGGGGCGCGATGCCAGACGCGAGTCCGTCCGTGGTTTCAGCGCGGCCAAAGGGCCCGAGATCGACGTCCTAGAAGCCCTGTTCTACGAGTGCCCTGACGACCTCGACGAGTTGCTCGAAGCCTTTCTCGTCAGCGGGCCGGTCGCCTAGGCGGAGCGCGGCGTGGGCTGCCGGATGCGGGAGCTCGGGATCCTGAGCCGACGCGGGCGGACCTGGCAGACCGCGCATACCGTTGTGGCCGTGGCCCCGGACTCGCCCGCGGCCCAAGATGCGCAGGGACTCTGCTCATCCCATCCCGGCCAGTTGCTCCTCAAGGCTCCGGATGCAGGCATCCTCGCGCGGCGCCGCCGCGTTCAGGAGGCAGACCGTAGTAGTTGAGGGCACCGCGCATGACCCCCATCATGGTGGTATTGAACGGCGCCTGCACCAAACCGCTGATCTTCATCCCGACCTCCTCTCGAGGACGGTGTCGAACGTCTCTTCCGGCACTGGCAACCCGTCCGCCGCCGGTGAGTATACCTATGCCATACACTACTCCCGAGCCCTGTCGGCGGCCGGTCTGCCAGCGCAGTCCGGGGCCGCCCGGTCTTGAGCTTAGCGCCGCGAACGTGCCGCTGACTCCACCTGCTTGAGGTAGGCGGCGACGTCGTCGCGCGGTTCGACCTGCAGAGCGCGTTTGAGCAGCGGCAGGGCCTCTTCGTACTTCGACTGTTGGACGAGCAACTGCGCGTAGCGGAGCTTGGCCTTGGCCTCGACCCGCTCGATGCCAGCGGCACGCTCGTAGTAGAACACGGCCTTCTCGGGGTTACCGGTGCGCGCTTGATACTGGCCCAGGGCGATGAGGGCGTCTCCATCCAGCGGGTCCAGGCGCACGATTTCTTCGAGCAGGGCGGCCTGTTCCTGGTCGACACCTTCGCGGGAGGCGATCCAGGCTCGCACTCGCAGCAGCTCCTTACGCTGCGGATCGGTCAGCCGCCCAGCCGCTTTCTCTTCGATGGCCACGAGGAGCTTCTTGGCGGCGGCGGGGGCCGTGCCGTTGGCCATGAGCTTGGCTTTCTGGATGTAGTCTTCGGGCGCTTGGTCGGCCTTGGCAGCGAGGGCGGCGAGGTAGGCATCGGCAGCGTTATCGGGCAGGTCGGCTTTGACGTAGATATCGCCCAAAGTCGTGAGGTCCTCGATACCGACAGTGCCCAGCAGACGCAGGTACTCATAGTTCTCGGCGGCCTGCAGAGGTTGCTGCAGCGCCTGGTACGCTTTGGCTTGCAGGCGCCAGAGCGCGGCCTCGCGCGGCTTCTCCGCAATCAGCTTCCCGCACAAGGTGACCGCTTCCGCGAACCTGCCCTGGCCGAGGAGAGCGCGGGTAAGGCCGAGTTTCCAATCGGCATTGCCGGGTTGGCGCAGAATGGCCGTGCGGTAGCCGACTTCGGCCGCCAGGTGGTCACCGGTCGCCGCGTAGGCGTAGCCGAGCAGGCCGTACAGCAGGCCGTCGTTGGCACCCAGTTCGAGGGCGCGGGTGAGCGCCTCGATGGCGGGGCCGGTATTCCCCATACGGACCTGCAGCAGACCGAGGTTCTTGTACGCTCTCAGGAAGCTCGGGAAGCTCTGGACTGCACCCTGGTACCACTTTTCGGCAGCCTCGTTCTCCCCCTTCTGGAAGCAGATATTCCCGGCGATCAGAGCGAAGGCGGCACTGGGGTTGCGCAGGATCGTGCGCGGGGCCGGTGGTGGGGCGGAGACCGCGGCCGCACCGTCGGCGGGCAACGGTGCAGCGCCGGGGCTGGCCGGGGCGCCGGACTCCTTGCCCAGGCCGGGCTCGGCAGTCGCCGGGCTGCCTGCCAGCCCGCGCAGCGCGGTATAGAGGCTTGGCTTGGGGGCGGTTTCCTTGGCTGGCCCATCCTGGTGCCCACTCGCGGCGTCCTTGCCGGACGGGCTGCCCTTGGCGGCAGCCTGAGCCAGGCTGGCGGCGGCAGCCGCTTCCCGGGCCGCGGCTTCGTCCGCTTCCCACTTCTCCAGGGCGATGGTGGTGATACCAAGCTCTTCCAGGGCTGGCGGTTCGTCCTGGTACAGCTTCTCGATCAGAGTGAGAGCCGCCGCCGCGCTGTCCTTTGACATCAGGTCCAGAACCGTGCTCAGCACGCGCCGCTCATCGTCCGTGGTCTTCGGCTCCACGGCGGCGGTCATGGCGTAGGTACCGACGAACTGTTCGCGGAAATGGGGATCGCTCCAGAGGTCATGGTGGTCGGTGACCGCGGGGTTACCGCCTGCCTCCGCCGTCGCGGCTACGGCGGGCTGGGCCGCCGGTTCCGGCACGGCGCCGGCCGCGGCCTCCTTCATGGTCGTGAGCACGGTTTCCACCGCGTTCAGCTTCGTGTCCTGCTCGGCGGTGCCCCCCTGGCCGCGCGCGGCGGCGATGACGGCCAACGCCTCGTCGAGTTTTCCGGCGCGGGCCAGGGCCCAGGCCCGATCCACGGCGCTGTCGAGATCGAGGGGCGTCGGCGTCACCTCGTCGACGCTCGTCAGGAGTATCTGCAGCGCGTCGAGCCGGGCGATCTGCGCCGGTGTCGTCGCCTGTCTCCGGGTCTGGGCGAGGAGCGCCAGCGCCGGGTCGCGCTGGCCGGCACGCGCCAGGGCCCAGATGCGGTCCAGGGTGTTGAGGAACTCCGTCTCCACGGCGGTCGCGGCAGGACGGGCCACCGTCTCCGCAACCGGCGCCGGAGTCGGCGAGGGCGGGCGCAGGGCGTCGACGGCACCGGCGCCCTGGCCAACGCCAAAGCACATCCCAATCCCAAGCATGGTCAGCTTACTGAGCACAGACATCGTCGAACACTCCTGATACTACACTGGCGCCCGAGCGCGACGGCGATCACGCAGGCTGGAAACGGATGGGCACCCGCATCCGGCACTGAACGCGCTGGCCGCCCTTGACGGCAGGCTCGAAACGCCACCGGTGGACGGCGTCGAGCGCCGGCTTCTCGAAGGCTGGGTCTGAGCATTTCTCGGTACGGGCATCCGTCACCCGGCCGGTGGCGTCGACAATGAACGCCACCTGCACGAAGCCTTCGACCCGGCGGACCCGCATCTCGGCCGGGTACGCCGGCGGTGACTGGAAGATGGCCCGCGGCTTCTCGTCGATCTCGGCCATGCTGAACGCCTGCTCCTGATGTCCGTCAGTGGCCATGGCGGTCCCCCCGATACGCCCGCCGGAGGCGAAGGTCAACGCCTCGGCGAACTCGCCGCCGCCGCCGACCGCGTTACCGCGCAAGGCGTCTTCGATAGCGCTCAGGCTGGCCGCCTCGAGCTTCGCGACATCGGGCTCGAGGTCACGGATGACCTCGGCGGCATTTGGCGGCGGCTCTTCGCGGTCAGCCACAGCATCTTGTTTTTCGGCGTCGGCGGCCTTCTTTTCGGTCTGCTTGGCAGGGTCAGGATCGGGTTTGGCAACCGCCGCGGCCTCGCTCTCCAGTTCGACCTGGACCGGGGCTTTGGCGGCGTGGCGCACCCCAACGAAGAGCAGCTTACCGAAGAGGATCAGACCGGCGTGGAAGCCGGCCGCGACGAGCAGGCAGAGGATGGTTGTTCTCATTTTTTGTCCGTGTTGATACCGATTTTGACGATGCCCTGCTTCCGAACTTCGTCCATGACCGCGACGACATACTTGAAGTCGGCCGCGCCGTCGCTGTTCAGGACGACCTTGGCGTCCTTGGCCCCGGCCTTGAAGGTCTGTAACCGCATTGGCAACTGCGCCAGGGTGATCTTCTCTTTGTTGCAGAAGACATCGCCCTTCTCGTTGACCGTGAGGGTCAGCGCCTTCTCCATCTGCTGCTGGTCGCCGAGCGAGGTGGCACTGGCAGCCGTGGGCAAGGCGACTTGTACCCCCTGATTCTTGGTCATGGACAGTGAGACCATGATGAAGGTAGCGAGTAGAAAAAAGATAATATCAATAAGTGGAATGATCTCGATCCGGGCTCGTTTGCCCGCGCCGCCTGACGATCCGCCGTGCATAGTCGCCTCTCCTCAGGGTTGCGCCGCGCCGCTGGCGGCGGCAGGTTGGCCGAGGCCATGACCCAGGTTCGGCAGGGCTTCAGCGGGGTGCTGGACATGGGCGACCGCGGCGATGGTGCTGAGCGGCGGCCGCAGCAGCAGTTCCACCTGGGTCGCCGCCGCCTCGAGTTCATGCCGGGCATTCTCGTGCATAGTGTTGAGAATGTTGAACGGGATCAGCGACGTGATCGCGATGCCCAGGCCGAAGGCGGTGGCAATGAGGGCCTCGGCGATGCCGCCCGTGATGGCGCCGGGAGAGCTGAGTTCGCCGCCGATCAGCGAGAAGGAGCCCATCATGCCGGTGACGGTGCCGAGAAGTCCGAGGAGCGGGGCCAGGGTGATGACGGTGTCCAGGATGGAGATGCCGCGTCGGAAGCGCTGCAACTCGCTGGCCTGGGCCAGGAGCAGGGCGTTGGCGAGGGACTTCTCGCGTTGCTTCAGGGCTGAGGTCAGCGCGCGCACGACGAAGAACCGCGAGCGGCTGCCGATGTCCACGGCCTCCTGGCAGTCACCGCGGGCGACCGCCGCCAGCAGGTCCTCGAGGTCTTGCGGACGGCGCCGGTGGCGTTCGCGGAGCATGAAGATGACGCGCTCGATCACCGCAGAGAGGGCCAGGATGGAAGCGATCAATAGCGGCCACATGATCGGGCCGCCCTTGCGGAAGATGTCGATCAGGCTCGTCTTCTGGATCAGGGCTTTGAGAGCACCACCGCGCGAGGGGTCGAGCGGCAGCAGTCCCTCGCCTTTCTCGACGATGCCGGCGATGCCGGCGTCGAACAGGCCACCCAGCGGCCGGATGAGCGGGTAGAGCGAGCCGGACTGGGGCAGCGCCAAACCCGTCGTCAGGCCGTCTGCCGAGCGGAACAGCGCGACGGGGCCGATGAGGGCGAACTGTCCGGCAGTGACGGCGCCCCGGAGGTCGACGCCTTGCCCCTGGAAGCGCAGGCCGGCGCTGAGGTCGGCCAGGCGGCGCAGGGAGATGTCGACGAGAGCCAGTTGGGGCAGGAACTTCTCGAGCTTGGAGAGAGCGGTATTCTCGGTGGCCTGCTTGGCCGCCGTGACGGCCTCCCCGCAGTACTGCAGTTCGCTGACGTGGGCCTTGGACTCGAACGAGCGCGCGTACTCATCGAGGAGGTTGCCGGTGTACGTGAGTTCGTCCTGGCGGGCCTTCACCTTCGTCTTGAGGTTCGCCGTCTCGAGGTTGGTGGTATCGGCGAGGGTGGCGACGCGGTCGTGGTCACGGCGCACGGCGCTCAAGCGATCTTCCAGGCGGGCCAGTTCCTCCGCCAGGGGCAACTCCTCCGCGGCGATGCGTTCGCGGAGTTGATTGAGGGTTTGGACGCTCTGCTCCAGCTTGGCCTGGGCCGCGCTGGCCGCGTCGAGGGCAGCGGCGGGTTCGGCGGCGCGGGTGCAGGCGGCAAGCAATGCAAGCACGACGGTGGTGGCAAGGCGGGTGGTTTTCATGGCTGGAGCCTCACGGGCAGTGGCACAAAGGCCGGGCTGTGTTTGTTCTGCATCATTTCGAGCGCCAGGGCGATCTGCTGGGCTTGGTCAGGCGCGGCCTGCCAGGTCCAGCCGCTGTCCGTCGGCCGGCCCGCGCCGGCCTCGCCGCCAGCACTGACGAAGTAGGCCTGCGTCAGGCCGACGTAAAGGGTGCGGACTTCTGCCGGCTTGCCATTGGCGAGGTTACGCACTTCGTAGACGACACTCAGGTCGGTGTTGGCCCGGTTCAGTTCATTCAGGATGCCGAGGACGTTCTGGTAGCGTTCGGCGACGGAGACGCGGGCTTCGGTCCCGGCTGCGGGGATGCGGTCGTAGAGGGGCTTGAGCTTGGTCTGCAGAGGCTCGGGCAACCGCGCATGGACCTGGTGCACCTTGGCCTCCATGGTGGCGACGGCATCGGCCAGTTTGGTCGAAAGGGCAGCGAGTTGCTGGTCCTCGGCAACGAGTGCTGCCTTGCCATCATTGACGTCCTTGACGCGGCCCTCGGCCTGCGTGAGTTTGCCTTCGACGTCGCTGATTTCGGTGCGCAGGTGGTCCAGGCGCGCCTGCAGGACTTCGCGGCCGCGTTGCCAGTCGCGCTCCTCCTTGGCGATGGCCCTCTGCGTGTCCAGCCACTTGGCGAGGGTCGTCCGCACGACCTCAACCCCCGCGTCTGGGCTCGTTGCCGCCGGCGGATCGGCGGCGCCGACGCAGAGCGCGGCGAGGAGGGCGCAGGTTACGGTTAGGCGCGGCCGGCCCAGGGCCAAGCCCGGTACCCGGCCGCGAGGGGCCGGGGCGGGCGCGCCGGGGCCGGGTGGCGCCGGGGGGCGTGGGCGGATCGTTCTCATGGTGGTCTCCTGGGGTATCCTGTCGACGGGCACTCACCACTTCAGGCTGAAACTGAGGGATATCGTTCTGCCCTTGGTGTAGGAACTGGCGATGGCTTCGCCCTGATCGACGTAGTCCGACTGCCACACCTCGACGATCTCCGGGTCGAGGAGGTTCGTGATAGAGAGGGAGAGTTTGCCGTGCTTGCAGACCTTCTGGCTAACGCTGAAGTCCAGCGAGGTTGAGGGCTTGGCGACGCGGTTGGGGATGTAGAACTCACTCGAGAAGTCCTCGCCGGCGACGAGGGTTTCGCCGGAGCGGTTGACGAAGAGGGCGAACGAGGTGCCGCTACGCTGCACGTCGTATAGCGCATACAGGCTGATCAGGTAGGCCGGCTGGTCCTTCATGCGCCTCTTGCCGACGTCGACCGAGTCCGTCAGGCTAGCCGGGGTCGGGTCGGACGGGCTCAGCCCGGCATGCTGCCGTTTGAGGTTGATGATGCGGTCGCGCATCTGGGTCGCTTCGCTATCCGGCAGCGTCACGGTGGCCTCCAGCCAGGTGTAACTGCCGCCCAGCGTGAGGCCACGCAGCCACGGGTGGAAACGACTCAGGTCCTGGCGCGCTTCGAACTCCAGGCCGCGGACCTCACCTTCGGGGTAGTTGAAGGGCATGATCACGGTATCGCTGCCAAAGGCTGTGGGACGAATCGAGTAGTCGATGGGCTCCGTGATGGTCTTCTCGAAGCCGCTGACGGAGAGGAGGCGACCGTCACCGGGGTTCCACTCGAGACGCAGATCGTAGTTCTCGACCTGGCTCATGGTGAGGGTCGGATTGCCGGCGAACATCTGCCCGCCAAGGTGATCCTGCTGGGACACGGGGGTGAGTTCCTTAAAGGTCGGGCGTGCGACGGTCTGGCTCCAGGTGCCGCGCAGCTTCAGGTTACCCACGAGGTCGAGGGCGAGCCCCAGTGAGGGCAGGACGTCGGTCTGCTCGATGGAGGCGTTGGCGAGTTCCGCCAAGGTAACGCGCGGATTGCTGCTGCCCGCGGAGGTGATCGGGATGCCGGAGTTGTCGTTGGGGTTCTGGTGACGCTCGATGTACGTGCGCACGTCCAGCACGTACACCTGATCGTCCCGGCCATTGGCGGCGTGGACCTCAGTGCTCAGGGTGGTCTTCTCGAGGCGTGCGCCACCGATGAGTTTCAGCCAGGGGAAGACCGGCACTTCGGCCATGCCGTAGTAGGCGGGGATCTGCTGGACTCCGGTGTAGTCGATGTCGCGTCCGAAGCCTTCGATGACCCAGTTGGCCTCCCAGGGGGTGGCGCCCGAGTAGTCGGCGCCAGTGCCGAGGAAGGGGTACCCGAGCCGCTGCCGTTCGAGGAAGACCTGGCTCCAGGGGTCGTCAAAGGACCCGGGATTGCTGGTGTAGGGCGTCGAGGGAGAGACGTAGGTCGCGGGCTTGTAGATCAGCGTGTCTTGAGTGTAGGTACGGAAGGTGTCCTCGAACGACCAACCGGTCTTGAGCTGCCCTTGCCGATCGTTGCCGACCGCATAGGGCCAGATCAGGTCGGCGCGGTAGAACTTGCTGTCCTCGTTAATCGAGCGCCAGGAGCGCTGGGCGAAGTCGTTGATGCCCTCAGGGGCGTTCCACTGCTGCAGCGCCGGGTTGTATTCGGCCACGAAGAAGCGCCGGTCCGGCTGGTCCTGGGCGGAGGAGCTGGTGGCCGCGGCCCACTCGAGTCGCGGGACGTCGGGGTCGAGTCCGAGGCGGAGGGGCGGGATGTCGAGAAACTCGAGGGGTGTGGTTCCCAGCAGTTGCAGCGAGTCCATGGAGCGGGCGGTGTAGATGAGCGATTCGTTGCGCCAGTAGCGCAGCGGGTTGGTCTGCGTGTCCACGAAGTTGAGGGCTTTGTCTTCGGTCTGTTGCGTACGCAGGTAGTTGAGCCGGATGGAGTGGTCACCGCTCTTGAGTTCGAAGACACCGCCGAGGCCGGTGCCGACGGTATGGCGGCCCTCCTCTGTCTGCCACTGGTCGGGATCGATGTTGCCTTTGGGATCGCTGGGGGTAGGCGCGGTTTCGGAGGAGCCGATGGCGGGACCGAACGTGAGGAGATCGGAGCTCACCAGGTTGCGCTCGACACCGTTCTCGTGGTAGGTGTACTTGCTGCTGTAGCTGCCTGCCAGCAGCCAGCCGACCGACGTGTCCACGCCGAGCTTGATGCGGTCGCCGTAGGTCACTCCCCAGTTGTGGTTTGGGTCGGCTGCTTCGCGGGTCGGGCCCATGACGGAACTGAGGCTGCGAGTCTGACTCTCGAGCTTCTTGGCATTCGCGATCCACTCTTGCCACTCCGGGCTGGGGTTGGCCGGGTCGTAGGCTGGCGCCGGCGGCGTCCTGGGGTAACGCCGGGCGGTGGGGATGTCGCCGTTCTGGACCGTCTGCTGGCGCTCGCCCTCATCCAGCCCGAGGTAGCCCATGCCCTGGCCGGAGGTGAGGAAGTTCTTGTTGCCGGTGGCTTGGGTGTTGTAGGCGACCCCCGCTTTGACCTCGAGGACGAGCCGGTCGGGCATGCTCGGGGTCACGATGTCCACACTACCACCGGAGGTGTTGCCCGGCAGATCCGGGGTGAAGGTCTTGTAGACACGGATGCTCTCGATGAGCGCGCTGGGAAACAGGTCAAGCTGGACGGCGCGAACATTGGGATCGGCCGTCGGTACGGCGATGCCGTTGACGGTGGTGTTGACGAAGCGGTCCGAAAGGCCGCGGATGACGGCGAACTTGTCTTCGGCGAGGGTCACACCCGCGACGAGCTTCACGGCTTCGGCGGCGGACCCGGCACCGGCCTTGCCCATGAAGTCTTTGCTCACGGCGTCAACGACGCCAACGCTGCCGGCGCGCAGGTTGATCAGTCCCAGGTCGACGGCGTCCACGGGTACCTTGGCGGCGAGATCGTCGGCGAGTTTCGTGCCGAGCTGCGCCAGGTCTTGCCCCAGCCCGTCGTCATCCTGCGCCTGCGCCTCCGCCTCGAGCGGGCGTACCACCAGCGCCTCCATCTCCTCATACTGCGCCGGCATGGCCACGTCGAGGGTGGCCATGGCGCCCGGCGCGACGACGACGTTACTGCGCACGACGCGGTCGAAGCCGGACTTCGAGAGGACCACGGTGTAGGTGCCGGCGGCAAGGCCATGGAGAGCGAAATGGCCGGTGTCGTCACTCACGGTCTTGTCCTTGCTTTCAGCAATCCAGACGGTCACCGCGCTCAGGGGCGTGGCGAACTCGCGATCGGTCACGCTGCCACGCAGCACGCCTGTCTCCTGGGCGCCGGTTCGCTCAGCCAGGCACAGGGAAACAGCGACCAGCCACAGCAGCAAGAAGCTACGGGACAACAGATTCCAACGTTGGTCGTAGCCCCTCACCACGGGTCACCCCGCCGGTTCCATTCACGGTCAAGGGTCTGGCGGACGTCCGCCGGCAGGGCATAGCGAGCCCGGCCGATGGCCAGACACACGTCGGCCAGCATCATGTGGCGCGGGCGCCCGTTGACCTGCCGGCCAGTACCCGCTAGCGCCGCGCGGAAGTGCTGCCAGGCGGGCTCCACCTGGCCGCAGGCCGCATAGCCGGCCGCCAAGGCTACCGTGGCGGCCACGCCTTCGCTGAGATCGTGCGGCGGGCGGTCCTTCAGGAGTGCGGCGGCCTGGCCAAGCACGGCTTCGGCCTGGGAGGCGTCAGCGGCCGCGACGCGGTAGACGCGCGCTATCTCGGCGAGGCGGGCCACATCGAAGCGGGCGTCGAGACCGCGCGCTTCCATGGCTGCCCGGGTCTCGGCGAGGATCTGGAGACCCAGCTCGCGCCGGCCCGCGGCCAGCAACGCCTGGCCGGCGGCGGTGCGCAGGTCACACTGCAGGAGCGCGGGGAGTTTGGGGACGACCGTACTGAGGCAGGCGCTGACGCGCTCGAGGCGCTCTGGAGTGAAGTCGGCGGCGTGCTTCTCGAGGATCCGGATGCAGGCCCGCACCGCCGCTTCCTGCGCCTCGAGGGTGGGAGCCTCGCCGAGGGCGGTGAGTTTCTGCAGGGATGACTCGTAGCTGGCATCGTCCGTGATTCGGGACAGCATCTCAGCCTGCGCCTGGGCCACCGTCGGATCGCCGACGCCGGCGATGGTGGCGGTGGCCTCGTCCGTCAGGCCGGCCTGAACCTGGGCCACGCCGATGCGCGCGGTAATGCGGTCCTTCTGCCAGTCGGCGTTGTGGCCCTCGAGGGTATCACGGTAGCGCCGAGCCTGTTCGAGGTAGTGCTGGAGCATCAGGCTGGCCCCTTCGCGCTGGGCGTAGACCACCGCCAGGTCGCAGTAGAGCATTCCGCGGCGCCAGTCATCGATCTCGCCGGCCCGCTTGGCCGCTTCCTCGATGTGCCCCAGGTCGAGATACGCCTTCAAGGCCTCGTACTGGCAGGCGCTGCGCTCGCTCAGGTGCGGGTCGGCGGGAATGGCCGTGCCGAAGGTGTAGGCCCAAGCCAGTGCCTCGGTATCCGGCGCCGCTGGGGTGGCGACGGGGCTGTCAGCGGCCACCCCTGACAGACAGCGGAGGGTGAGCACGCTGAGGCCGAGAAGGCGACCGAGCCTGCGGCTGCTATTCATGATGGCCATTGCCGTCGTCATCCTTTCAGAACGAGAAGACCATGCGGAGCGCGGCGCCGATTCCGCTGAGGTCGAACTCGGCCTGCTCGGTTTCGACCGTACCGAGCACCTCGTCGTAGCGCAGGCTCAGTTCCAGAGCCAGGTTACGCGTCACTTGGGCCTTGGCGCCGAGGGCGAGATAGAGGCCGCCGCACAGCGCCAAGGCCGAATCGTTCTGCGTGTCATGGAAGTTGGGGACCGCCATGCCGTCCAGCGGACTGGCGGGAGCGTTCCACACCGCGCTTTGCTCGAGGGTAGTCTTGGCCAGCGCCAGGTGGAGTGCCGGGCCGAGGTCCGCGGAGAGCGTGAACCAGTCAGTGACCGGCAGGTCGTACTGCAGACCCAGGCTCAGGGTGCTCCCGTAGGTTTCCGCCCCCAGATCGACGGTGACGTCCGTGGTCCGGGCGCCCCCCAACTGGAAGAGGTTGTCGGTCATGCTGTAGTTCGCCGGACCGCCCTGACGCACGGTGCCGCCGGCCTCTTCGTAGGGGGTTACGGGCCAGGTGTTGCTCGGCAGGGCGCCGCCGTCCCGGTGCAGAATACCCGTCAGCGTGGTGGTCGTGATGCCTTGGCCGGCGCTGGCGGTGGCGCTGGCCTCACTGCGGAACACGCCCAGCCCGAGGGTCAGGCGTGACGCATAGAGCAGGAAAGGGCTCTTCGCTACGCTGCGGCTCGCCTGGGTGGAGAAGGCCCAGGAACTGTCGAGGTCGGCGCTGGTTTCGGCCAGCACGCTCTGATCGAACGTGACGTTCCGGAAGTAGGTCTCGTCGCCGGAGTTGGGTATGCCGTTGGGGTCCACCGTCTGCCAGCCCACGACGTCGAGTTGCGGGGACACGTGCTCATGCGCGCTTGCACTGGACGGGTTCGTGCTGCCGGGGTCTGCCAGATCGCCCTCGATGAGGAAGTTCCCGCCATCGCGGTGGCTGCCATTGACGTACTGTCCGCCATCGGGGCGGTGCAGCGTCTGCGAGCGGAAGTCCACGCTGCCACCACGGCGCAGAGCCGGGCCAAACGAGTACTCCCAGAGGCCCGGCTGGGAACGGGCCGGACGCGCCCAGGTCAGGCGTTCCGGCCACGGGCTCGGACCGGCGGCGGGCGGGTCGGCGGGAGCGGCTGCGGCGGGGGCCTCGCCGACGATCGGTGCGGCGGTGGCGGCAGCCCCTACGCCCGGCTCGGCAGTCTCAATCGTGCCGTCGACGGCATGCCGCCGCCCCAGCCAGCCGAAGAGGCCGGGGCGCTTGGCCGCCGGGGCGGCGCTTTGGGGCGGCGGGGGCGTGGCCGCAATGCTACTGGCTTTCCCGTTCAGGTTGCCAGCGCGGGGTGCTTGCTGGTCGCGCGCCGAGCTCGCGACCGGGGTCGGGTACTGGCACCCCCGACCTACCTGCCCGTCCCCAGCCGAGGGTGCGGCCAGCAAGTTAACAGCAGTGGGCGGCGCCGCGGGTGGCGGCGGCGTGACGTTGGCGGCAGCATCGGCGCGCTGCTTGAGCAGCGTGTAGGTCACGACCATGGCGTCCAGTTTGGCGATTTCGGCAGGGTCGGTGGTGCGTCGACGGGCCTCGCCGACCACGGCCAGGGCGCCGTCGAACCAGCCGGCACAAGCTAACTCCCAGGCGCGCGCCGCCGCTGGTTTGAAGCCGGCCCGGGCCGCCGCCAGAGAGAGGTCCGCCACGGCCTCGGCGGACAGACCCTGCGGCAGCAGGCACAGGCAGAGCGCCATGGCCAGCCGGCCCAGCCGGGCGCACCGGGACAGCACCGCGTGTGGGTATGGATGCAGCCTCATCGGCATTGGTTTCCTGTTCGCGTCGTCGGCATGGCTGATCGGCTCAAGGGCTTCTCATGGCTTGGGGGGAATGACGATGGGCACGAACGCACTCCACGGCCCGTTCTCGCCGCTGGCGCTGTGCCCCTGAACCCTGACCAGCGTCCGCGTCCCCGGCGTCAGAAGGCGGTCCAGTTCGTTGGTGGTGTAGCTGTCCGGGGCGGCGTCGCGGTCATCCTCGGGGTCGAGCATGATGCCGGGATCCAGGACCAGGAGGCGCACCGTCGGCGCCACGCGGCCGCTCCAGCTCAGCGCCAGGCGCAGATAGCCGTCAGCCAGGCGTGTCGCGCCCGTAACCACGACCTCGCCCGGGGTCTCCGGGTCGGCGCTGACGCCAGGGAGAACGGTGAAGAAGGGGAAGGGCTCAGCCCACGACGCCGCGATTCCAGCCCGGCCCAAGGCGCTATTGACCGGGCAGACGGCCCAGAAGTAGGTGCCGGGGGCGAGGGTCAGGTTGGGGTAGTGCGCGGCCGAGACCAGCACGCGGTTGAGCACGACGCGCCCCTCGCTCGTGCAGAGGTGCAGGTAGTAGCTGTCGGCGTGCGTCACCGGATTCCAGGAGAGCGCGACGCTCGCGGTGTCGGTGCCTGCATCGGCGCTGAACATGGCGCCCGACTCGGGGTAGTACCAACGCTCGCCGAGCGGCGGGTTGACGGGCTGGCGGTTCGGGTCGAGGGAGGCGTCAGTCAGGGTCACGATATCCCGCCAGGCGGACCAGTTGGTGGCCGCCGTGCTGCGGCCGGGCGGGTCCAACGGGGTGAAGAAACGCAAGCGCCACTGCTGGGCGCCGGTCGCCAGAATGACGCGGGTAAGTTCCTCATGGAGCGGACCCACCGGGAAGGTCGCGCTGGCCCTCGCGGGCAGGAACTCCTGGACGATCTGGCGTGCGGCACGCTGCGAACGCGACTTACGGACTTCGATCACGAAGCCCTGCGCCTGGACGCTGCCGGTGAACTTCAGGCTCCAGTTGCGGTTGGAGCCGTCGATGGCGGTGCTGCTCATGGCGCTCGGGGCCGGTGTCGCCGCCGTGCTGTAGCTCACCGGCGGCAGGTGTGTCTGCGTGCCCGTCGCCACGAACTGCTGCGCGACCTGGTCCCAGACTGCCACCTGCGCATGGTACTGCCCCGGCAGCAGGCCCGTGCGACCCGTACCGGTGCCGTGCCTGTAATTCCTCGCCTCGAAGAGGTCCTGACCGGCGCCGTCGGCACTGACTACCTGGCTCTCGAGGACCAGCGTGCCATCGTTGCGCCGAATGGTGACCTTCAGGATGTCTCCCGGCACCAGAGCGAAGGACGGATACCACGGAGCGCCGTCGCCCCGGACAGTGCCCACGCCTTCAGCGTCCGCTATCTGAGCGCCGACGGCGTTGGCGAGGACGAGGCGGAAGGTCTTGCCTGCCTCCACGCTGGCATTGACCGTAACCGTGACCGTCTGCGCGGTCTGGCCAGGCGCGAAGGTCAGCGTGCCGCTGGCAGGCTGGTAATCACCACCCGCCGCGGTGGCCGTGCCATCGGCAGTGGCATAACCAACACTCACCGTCGACGGGCTCGCCGCGCTCAGCGCCACCCCGAACGCGGCGCTGCCGCCCGCGGCCGCGCTCGCGTCCTGGATCGTGAGGGTGGGGCTGCTCCCGGCCGCATCGTCGTTGAGGAGGGTGCCGGGGGCCTGGCCGTCGGCGAGGGTGGCGTTCGTCGGGCTCGAGAGGGTGACGGTGAAGGTCTCATTGCTCTCGTACGTGGTGTCGCCGCGGATCTGGACGGTGATCGTCTTGGTGGTTTCGCCAACCGCGAAGGTCAGTTGTCCGGAGGCCGACACGTAGTCCGCGTCGGCCAGGGTTGCGCTGCCGTCGGCGGTGGCGTAGTTCACGGTCACAACCGCGGTGGCCGCTGGGCTCAGCGTCACGGCGAACTGCAGAGTGCTGGTGCCGGAGTTCCCTTCGTTGCCCTGGGCGTCGGCGAGGGCGAGGGCCGGGCTGCTGGACGGGACCCCGCTGGCATGGAACTCGAGCGGCACGACGATGGTGCCGCGGGTGGTATCGGCCACGAAGTCAACCGTCTCGGTGATGTCATAGACCGCGTTGGACCCGGCGTCGTAGACCTTGAGTGTGAGGCCGGATTCGGCGGTGCCGTTCGAGCCCACCGACAACTGGAACTGCAGCGGTGTTGCCGGCCCGTTGAATACCGTGCACACGCCGCGGATGGCACCGTCCTTGAAGGCGGCCAGCAGGCTCCCCGTGGCGCTCACGTAGGTGGCGTCGGTGAAGCGCACCACGGCGTGTACCGTCATCGTGTTCAGCAGGCCGCTGGGCGGCTGCCAATCCGGGCGGCCCTGCGCCACGTCGTCGTTGCGGAGGGTGCCCGTGGCCTGGCCGTCAGCGAGAGTGGCGTTGACCGGGCTGGAGAGGGTCACTGCGAAGGTCTCGTCGGGCTCGACCACGGTGTCGCCATTGACCTGTACGGTGATCGTCTTACTGGTCTCGCCGGGGCTGAAGCTGAGTTGGCCCGAGGCGGCGGTGTAGTCGAGCCCCGCGCTGGTGGCGGCACCGTTCGCGGTGGCGTAGTTGACCGTGACGGTCGCGCTGCTGGCGGCGCTGAGGGTGACGACGAACGCGAAGGCGGTCTGCCCAGCGTTGCCCTCGCTGGCGCTGACGTCGGCGATGGCGAGCGTCGGCAGTGCCGCCGTGTCGTCGTTGCGGAGAGTGCCCGTGGCTTGGCCGTCGGCGAGGGTGGCGTTGACCGGGCTGGAGAGGGCGACGGTAAAGGTCTCGTCGGGCTCGACCGCGGTATCGCCGGTGATCTGTACGATGATCGTCTTGCTGGTCTCGCCGGCGGCGAAGGTCAGTTGTCCGGAGACCGACAGGTAGTCCGCGTCGGCCAGGGTTGCGCTGCCATCGGCGGTGGCGTAGTTAACGGTCACCGCAGCGGTGCTCGCCGCGCTCAGGGTCACGGCGAATTGCAGGCTGCTGGTGCCGGCGTTGCCCTCGTTGGCGCTGACGTCGGCGATGGCGATGGCGGGGCTGCTGGGCTGTCCCCCGTTGGCATGGTACTCGAGCGGTACGACGATGGTGCCGCGGGTCGTATCGGCCACGAAGTCTGCGGTCTCGGTGATGTCGTAGACCACGCTGGACCCGGCGTCGTAGACCTTGAACGTGAGGCCGGATTCGCTACTGGAGTTCGAGCCCACCGACACCTGGAACTGCAGCGGTGTCGCCGGACCATTGAAGATGGTAGCGACCCCGCGGATCGCATCGCCTTTGAAGGCGGCCAGCAGGCTGCCGGCAGCACTGACGAAACTGCCGTCGCCCAGACGCACCACCGCGTGGACGGTCATGGTGTTCAGCAATCCGGCCGGGGGCCGCCAGTCGGGGGGGCCGCTGCTGGTGTCGTCATTGCGGATGGTGCCGGCGCCCTGGGCGTCGAGGAGGGTGGCATTCACGGGTGCCGAGAGGCTGACCGTGAACTGTTCGTCGGATTCCACGGCGGCGTCGCCGTTGACGGTCACCGGGATGGTCTTCGTGACCTCTCCGGGAGCGAAGGTCAGCACATCGCCGGCGGCCAGATAGTCACCGCTGACCACGGTGGCGCTGCCATCTGCCGTGGCGTAGGAGACGCTGATGGTCGAGGCGCTGGCCGCGCTCAGAGTCACCGGGAAGCCCAGCACCGTCGTCCCCGTGTTGCCCTCGCTGATCTGTGCGTCGGCGATGCTGATCTCGGGGGGCGGGCCACTGCTGGTGTCGTCATTGCGGATGGTGCCGCTGCCCTCGGCGCCGATCAAGGTCGCGTTGAGCGGAGCGGAGAGGACAACGCTGAAGCGCTCATCGCTCTCGGTCTGCGTGTCGCCGTTGACCAGTACGGCGATGGTGATGGCCGTCTCGCTGGGGCTGAAGGTGACCGTCCCGGACTGCACCACGTAGTCGCCGTCCGCCACCGTCGCCGTGCCATCCACGGTCGCATAGTGGATGCTGACCGGCACCGTGGTCGCCGCACTCAACTCGACCGGGAACTCCATGCGGCTGGTTCCGGCGTTGCCCTCGAAGACCTCGGCGTCGGCGATACTGGCGACGGGCGCCAGACTGCCCCCGTCGCCGAGCAGGATGGTGTAGGTGGTTGTGCTGCTGACGGTGAGTGACGAGGTGGCCTTCATGTTCACGTCCGTACCGCCGCTGGTACGCTTCAGGAGTAGTGCCTTGCCCTCGAGGAAAGTGCCAGATGGCGAGCCCCAGGTCAGGGTGATCGGCTGCCCGGCGACCACGGTCACCCGCAAGCGCCAGACTGCACCCGCGGCGGCCTCCGCCCGGATATCGGTCGAGAGGCGCGAGAAGGGCGGCGCGCCGAGGAACGTCACGTCAGCACCACCGGGGACGGCGGGCGGCAGCGGCACGTCGAACGTGGTATCGGCGGCGCTGGTGGCGCTGGGGTCCATACCGAAGCTGAACGTGCCGTCATGGCCACCGCTCACGGCGATGGCCACCACGAAGGTCCCCGGCGCGGCAGCCGCACGCGCCGTGGCGGCCGCGCTCAGGCCAAGGCACACGCAGCAGGCCGTCAGTGCGAGTGTTTTGGGCCAAGTCATCACCGGGGGACATCCTAGGGTTCGGAACTGCCGTTCGTCGCGTCAGAGGGGGCGCGTTGTGTCGATACTGCTCTACTGTATTCAGGGCTCAAACCGGGGCAATCTACGCACGGTTAGGTGTCTGGTAGATGCTCGTTCGGGGAGTGTGAGCAGTCGGGCTGGCAGGATCAGCAGTGGGGATCGGGGACGGCTCATCGCCTGCAAGCAGGCTGTGGAGATTCGCCCTCCAGCCGGGCCTCCGGCCCGGTAGAACGCGGCCACATGCCTCGGCCGGATTGCGGAGAACCCGGCTTCCAGGGGCAGACCGGACGTACCGGGATGAGACGTCAGAACTGCGGGTTCAGGGTGGTGGCTTGGCGGACGCAGAACCAGTAGCCGTGACCGGGTTCGAGGGTCCCGCCGGGCGCCACACGCCGGTAGGCGTTGGTGGTCGCGTTCCAGCCGTCGGCTGGAGGAATGAGGGCCGGGTTGGCCTCCAAGGGCCGCGACTGGGCCACGCCGACAAGCTGCCACGTCCCACCTGGGCTCAGCGGGTAGTCCTGGTCAGAGACCGGGATGCCCAGCACCGGGATGTCGGCGCCGCCCCCTGCCGCATCAGGGGTAGCGTAGATCCAGAAACCCGTCAGGGCCGGCAGTTCGGTGGCCTTGGCGTAGACGCGTTGGGTCCCATCATAGGTCCACGCTGCGCCCACCCGCGAGGTACCGGCGAACAGCGCTGCGACCCCTGGATCCCGCGGTTCCAGGGGAAGGGACAGAAGATTCCATCCCGCCGCCAGATGCAGCGTCTGCTCGACGTAGCCGTAAACGAGGCGGAAGCTGCGCGACTGCCCAGCCTGTACCGCGATACTGTGTTCAAGACTCAGGTCGAAGCGCTGGCCCCCGGGGGTAAGGCGACCATCCGCCGCCGGTATCCCACCTCCGGGAGCGGGCTCGGCCTCAAACAGCCACAGGCCACCGCGGCCCAGGCCCGCGGTCGCGGCGCTGTCCCACGAGAGCACGCACGGCTGGTCGGCGGCGGCGGTCACCGCCACGACCCAGGCACTGTAGAGCGGTGGGTTGCGCGGGTCGTAGGCGTGGTAATCTGCCGCCAACTGCCGGCCGGGAGCCGCGAGTACGCTGACGGCCGCGCCGGCGGGGGGCGTGGCCAGCGCGTCCAGGGCGTCGGCGCCGTCGTTGGCACTCTTGGACAGACCGACCGTGAGTTGGGTCTGGGATCCGGCCAGTACGTTCAGGGTGAACGACCACACGCCGCGGTAGGCGAGGACCGTTGTCTGCCCGCCGGCGGCGGCCCCGAGCGCATCCACGACCCGTAGGCGGATCAGGTTGGCCGCACCGAAATGCCAGGTACCCGCGTCCAGCAGTGCGGATGCAGCCGCCCAGGGCACCACGGGCGTGGGCCCCGTGGCATCGTCATAGACGCCATCGCCGTCGAGGTCCCAGGTGAGTGTCGCCGCCTCACCGGCATCGCCAGAGGACGAGGCACTGCCGTCCAGGGTCAGGTCCTGTTCGGCGCCGGCAGTGTAGGCGTACGGACCGCCCGCGTTTGCGGTCGGGGGGGTGTTGTAGGCAAAGGCGTTAGGCAGACTGGCGCTTGCGCCGTCGGGGTTGATTACGGTCACCGCGACCGCTCCCCAGGCGTGCGGGGGGGCTACGACGGTCAGGGCGGTGCCCGAGAGGCGCGTGACCGCCAGCGCGGGGGTGTCGCCGAGCCTGACGGTCACCCCAGCGGCAAAGCCGGCCCCGGTAAGGGTCAGCGTCGCTCCACCGACGGGCAGGCCGGTCGCGGGGGTCACGGCGCTAACCGTGACTGCGTCGGGAAGACCGATGGCGAAGTAGCGTTGCTCCCCGGCGGGGATGGGCGCCAGGCTGCCGCCCGCGCCAAGGCGGATGGCCGTGCCGGGTACCGCGGCGCCGTCGCGGGCGGTGAGCTCCCAGAGGTGCCACTCCCCCGGCGGTATGGAGGCCGGGTCCCAGGTGAGCGTGACAGACTGCAGGCCGGCGAGTACGGCCACTTGCCAGCGTTCCCCGACCAGCGACCCGCGGACGTCGCGCTTGAGCGCCGGTGCGGCAGCCACCGGCGGGATGAAGTACACGGCGCGCCCGTCCATACCTGGCATCGGGGCCAGGTAGTCGATGCCGACATCGGCGCCAGGCGTGGCCCCGAACTGGGCGCCCCACTCGAGACTCGAGACGTTGCCCCCGCTGACGTTCAACGTGACCAGAGTGGGGGCCTCGATCGCGGCGTACTCCAGCGGCGCAACGATCGTGCCGATGGTCGTATCCGCCGCAAAGGTGAGCCCGCTGCCGATGTCGTACACCCTGTCCGTGCCGGCATCGTAGAGTCGCAGCGTCAGCCCCGCTTCAGTGGACGAGTTCGCGCCGACCGCAAGCTGGAACTGCATCTCGGGGGCGGGGCCATTGAAGAGGGTGCAGACCCCGCGCAGGGCTTCGTCCTTGAACGCGGCGAGCCGGCTCCCGGCGGCGGACACGTAGCCGCCAGCGGGCAGGCGGACCTTGGCGTGCACCGTCATCGTGTTCAGCAAGCCGGCCGGCGGGCGCCAATCGGGCGCCGACTTGGGGGTGGCATGCAGGGCTGCCTTACCGGCATCCGCCGCGGCGTTGGCACTGCCCCCAAGGAAGGTCGCCGTAGCGATGCAGATGATTCTAAGCCACGTATGCATACACACCTCAACTTGAGTTCGGTTGGCGGGTCCGACCGGGGCGTTGCGGCGGCGTAAAGCGTGGCCGCCAGCCCACCCGCAAGAGGATTCGCCACGGCGGCTCGGACCAAGCGTTACTGAACTGTACCGTATGCCGTCACGTGTGCCCGAAGTGGCCCGTTAGGAGATGGTAAGGGTTCCAGGAGAAGGGTGTTTCGAGCAGCTCTACGGCGCGCGCTTCCAGGCCCGCCGGGCAGCGGCGGTGCCTGGCCGGGCGCGCCAAAGAGAAGGCCGCGGCGTGTTTCCACGCCGCGGCCAGACGGACAGGCCAAGCATTGTTCAGGGCTTGACTACGGGTAGGGGTTCCACTGGGTGGCGACGTTGGCGTACACCCAGTACGCGAAGCCCGGGTCCAGCACCTCGCCCTCGTCGACGAGGAAGTACTGCTGGCTCAGCGGATCCCAGCCGTACCCGGGCAGGAACAGGTCGTGGCTGCCTGGATTCACGAGCACCCCCGCCTGGGCAACCGTGACCAGATGCCACCCCGCCACGGCCAGCGGCTGGCTCGCACGGCTGCTCCGCAAGCCCCGGACCGTGATCACCGCGTCTCTCAGGGCGTAGACCCAGTAACCGGTTAGCGCCTGCAGCGTCGTCTCCGCCTCATAGGTACCGCCGGCGGTGTAGCTGTAGAGGGAGTTCGGGAAGAACACCGGGCCCATGGCATCGACCAGGAGGGTCGCCGCGTCGGGGTCGGCAGGCTCGATAGGCAGGGAGAACAGGTTCCAGCCTTGCGCCAGGGTGAGTTGGAACTCGAGGGAGTTGTAGAACCCGTAGATGACCCGGTAGAACTTGTGCCCGCCGATCGGGATGATGATCGTGTCGGTGCTACTCATGTCGACGCGCGGGGTGCCGGGCAGAGGCCGGTCCTGAGCGTCAACCTCAACCAGGGCCATGCCGCCGGGGCTGGGAACCTCCGAGGAGTCCCAGAGCACCACCAGCGGCAGACCGCTGCCGGCCTTGAGCTCGACCAGCCAGTCGGCGTAGGTGTCGGCGACGCCGTCGCCGTTGACGTCGGTGCCGATATCGTTCACGGCATGCTTCAGCATCCGCACGGGGCTGCCGACGGCATGGATCGCGGAGAAGGGCGCGCCTGGGGCCGGGGTCTCAGGAACGGCCAACTGGTCAAAGGCGACGTCATAGCCATCGGTGGCGTCCGGGTTAACCCCGATCCTGAGCTGCGCTGCCGAGCCGTTGAACACGTCGAAGGTGAACATCCACCCGCTGGGATTGCCGCTGGAATCGTTGACCAGGGTCAGGGTCGTGCTGTCGATGGCCTCACCGCCGTGGCCGTCAGTGACCTTCAGGCGGATCGGGTTGGCTACGTTCTCCGGCAGGCCGAGGGCGGCGAGGGTCGCCCAGGACACGGGAGCACTACCGTCACCGTCATCGAAGCCGTCGCCGTCCAGGTCCCAGGCGTAGGTCAGGGTCTGACCCGCATCGGCGTCCGTGCCGCTGCCGCTGAGCTGAAGTGGGGTGGTCACGTCGATGGAGTAGGGCCCGTTGGCCTCAGCGGTGGGCGGGGTGTTGAGGACGGTCACCGTGTGTTCGATGAGGGCGGTCTTGGCAGGCGTGTTGCTATCGGTCACCCGCAGGGCGACTCTGTAGGTGCCCGCGGAGAGCAGGTTGTAGACGTAGGCGACCACGACGGGCGTCGGCTGGGTGGCCATGACGTCGAAGGTCGAGCCGTCGTAGTTGAAGTCCCAGTCGTAGGTCACGAGGTGATGGAGCGGGCTGGCATGGGCCGAGGCTGCCGGGTTGAAGCGGATCACCTGGCTGGCGGTGACGGTGGCGCTGGCAGGGGTGATGCTGAAGGCCGCGGTCGGACGGTTGTCGTAGATGGTCAGCGTGGTGCTGGCCGTGGCCGTCAGAGTACCCTGGTCCGTCACCTGCAGGCGAATGGTGTGGGGCGTGCCCAGCGTCAGGCCGGACAGAGCGGTCCACGGGATAGTGCTGGTCGGGCCGGCCGCGACGTACTCGAAACCGGCAACGCCATCCAGATCCCAGCGGTAGGCGAGCGCGTCGCCAGCGGCGGCGTCAGCGGCCGGGGCGGTTGAGGCGGAGGCGTTGACGGGGAGGCCAGCGCCGGAGTCCATGGTGTAGGGCCCGCCGGCGTTGGCCGTGGGCGGCGCGTTGAACAGGAAGGCGGCAGGCAGCGTGCCCACGCCGCCGTCGGGGTTGGTTACGACCACGGCCGTCCGGGCATAGCCATGGGCCGGCGTGCGCGCGGTCAGCGAGACCGATGTGGTCGCCGGCGCGACCGGCGCAGCGACCGTCACCAGCGTTGCCGGGAGCCCGTCGAAGGTCACCACGGCACCGGCCAGGAACCCCGTTCCCCCCACGGTCAGCGGGGTGTAGCCCGCGGGCAGACCGGTGCCGGGGGCGACCGTGGTCACCGTGATGGCGCCCGGTGTGCCGACCATGAAGTAGACCGGCTCATTGGTGCCCCAGGGGTCGGCCGGGACCGGAACCGTCGCCGTGACCGTGGCCATGTCGATGGCAGTGCCGGGGATCGGGGCCAGGTCGTTCAGGCTGGGGACTTGCCACAGGTGCCAATTCTGGTCGGCCGGCAGGCCAGCTCCGTTCCACGAGAGAACGACGGGGTCCACCGCCCCGGCACGGACCTCAATCAGGAAGCGTGCGCCGGCGATCGCAGCGCGCTTATCCTTGATCAACCAGGCGTCCCCGGGGTGGGCCGGGGCCGTGAGGCGGGCATAGCCGATGCCGTCGGCGGGCGGCGGGGCCAGGATGTCGATGCCAGGATCGGCAGCTTCCGTGGCACCGCCAGCGGTGCCCAGTTCGAGGCCCTGCAGTCCGGCCGTCGCCGGGTCCAGATCGACGCTGCCACCCGCCACGTCGATGACGAAGGTGAACGCTTCGAAGACCTGGACCTTGACGGTGCCGGGAGCGGAGGCGCCCGCTTCGTCAGCCGCAGTGAACTGGAAGGTATCCGTGCCTACCCAGGCGGTGGCCGGCGGCACGGCGGCCGGCGGCGTGTACTTGACGTACCCGGTAGCGGGGTTAAGGAGAGTCAGCGTGCCGCCCTCCGCGGTGGTCGTGCTGGCAAGGGCGAAGGTGAGGACATCGGTGCCATCGCCGTTGGGAGCCGGCAGGTCCGGATCGGTTCCGGTCAACGTCACGTCCAGCGTCGAGCCCGCCGTGAGAGGGAGGCCGGCGGCGCCGCCCTGGTCGTTGGCCACGGGGGGCGTATTCAGGATGACGACCGAGTCGGTGTCGGCAGCGGAGAACACGGCGGTGCCGTAGGGCAGCGTCTGCGCGCGCACCGACAGGCTCCAGGTTTCACCCTCGTGGGTCTGTGCTGCCGGCAGCGTGGGCGTCGTGACCGTGGTGGCGCCATGGGTCCAGACGATGTCGTAGATGATGGCGTCGCCGTCAGCGTCGGTCGACGGGGTCGGGTAGCTGACGCTGAGGGCGTTGGCGGTCGTCGGGGCGGCGGGACTGATCGCGATGACGGGGGCGGTGGGCAGGCGGTCGACGTCGGTTACCGTGACGCTGGTCCAGGTGGTGGCGACGACGGACGGCGTGCCGCCGGCGTCGGTCACGGTGCAGACGACCAGCTTCGCGGCGCTGGTGTTGGGGTGCGTCACGGCGGCGAAATCGGGCTGGTAGTCGAAGGTCGACGCGTTGCCGCCGGCCGCAGCGCCCGCCACGGTCCAGGCGTAGGTGTAAGGCGCGTAGCCGCCGCTGACGGTCACCGAGAATGAGCTCGTGCCCCCCTCGGCCACGGCGACCGGGTCGGCCGCCGGCGGCAGGGCCTGCACGGTGAGCGCGGGCGCCAGCATGTGGTACACGAGGGGGTTCACGACTGTCCCCAGTGTCGTGTTCGCCACAAAGTCGAAGCCCTCCAGGATATCGGACACCGTGTCCGTCCCTGCATCCCAGACTTTCAGGGTGAAGCCACGAAGATCAGCCGCCGGAACCCCCGTCGTCAGCGCCCCGGCTGACAACTGGAACTGGTCCTGCGTCGCCGGGCCGTTGAAGATCGTGCAGACGCCACGGCACTCGGCGCCCTTGAACGCCGCCAACTTGCTCAAGGACGGTAGGCTCAGGTACGTGCCATCTGGCTTCAGTACCACGGCGTGTACGGTCATGGTGTTCTCGAGGCCGGGGGTCACCGTCCAGCCGGGGTCAGCGGCCAGCGCCGCGACGCTGAGCAGACCGCAGAGCATCCCGATCAGTGACCGGAGGCTCAGACGGCAGCGCTGCCGGGACGGGTTGGGGCCTTGCGCCTTGTTGGTCGCTTCCTTCTTCGTATCCATACTTATCTCCCGTGTTCGTGTCTTCCGTGGCGTGGTTCTGTGGGTGGTCGCCTGTCTGTCCATCGGTTTCCTTCTCCTGTTCCTGTGTTGTTCCCTGTTCCGGGGGTCGCTTCAGGATACCCGGCCGCACGGCGGCCCGTGCGGCCGGCCTTCCTGGTTTGTCCGTCTGCTCACTTGCCACCGCTCGAGGGTGGACATTCCGCTGCGTGCCTGCGGCTCACTCCTGGAAGAGCAACGCCGCCGGACCGGCCTTCTGCACCTTCAGCTTGTAGCCCAGGCCGGGCTGCAGGTTGAAGCCCACGTCGTACCAGGTGCCGCCGAAGAAGGTGGCGCTCTGGGTCTGGCTCTTCAGTTCGTCGGAGTCTGTCGCATTGCCCGGCGACCACAGCCCCATGGCCGTATTCACCGCCGTGGGGTTCTGGCCCGTAAACGAAACCCAGTTCCAGCCGTTCACCAGCGGGATCGCCGTGCCGATGGCCGGGGCCGCGCCGGTCACCACCAGGGGTGTCGGGGCCGGGTTCTGCACCTTGAGCACATAGGTGACGCCAGGCTGGATGCCGCCTTCCAGGCCGTACCAGGTGCCGCCGAAGTAGGTGGCGCTCTCGGTCTGGCTCTTCATCTCGTCCGAGTCCTGCGGTCCATAGGAGGCCATGACGGCCTCGAGGCTGTTGTCCGCCGGGATGGCGTGGAAGGAGATCCAGTTCCAGCCGGTGACCGGATGCAGGGTCTCGGTGACGGCCGCCGGAGCGGAGCTGTCGAGCACGCCCATGCTGCTGATCAGGGTCCAGCCGTTGGCCCAGGTGTCCGCGGGGCCGAAGGCGCCGCGGTAGTTGACCACATCGAAGAAGCCTTCGGCGTCCAGGCTCTTGTTGATACCCTGGGCGGTGGTGGCGGCGCGCGGGTCGAGGGTGGCGACGGGCGAGGTGGTGTAGCCGGTGCCGCCGGCGGCCAGACGGGTGAGGCCGCGGATCGGGCTGCTGGCCGGGACGCTGTTCTGCTT
>CAILUI010000070.1 GCA_903837355.1 uncultured Victivallales bacterium | reverse complement strand
CTCCGCACCCAGGCCGCCGAACGGGACGGCCCCGAGCCCCACGGCCTGCCCTTCCGCTACGACCCCAAGACGGCCGTCGCACGCTCCGCGGCCTGACCGGACCCCGGCCGCAACCGCAAGCCGGAATGTCCAAACGCCAGGCCCAGGGCACCGCCCTGGGTACCGGAGCATACCCCAGATTCTTAGCCCCAAAGGGGCGCGATACCTGGCGTGCGCCGCCCATGGGCTGGAAGCTGACTTGCGCCCAGCAGCCCGGCTGCGCCCGCCCGCCGCGGCGCGATACGCTGGGGCCGGCGCACGGCGCGTGCTCTCAGCGACCACTCAGGAGTTGCACCGTGAACTCGTCGCGGATTCGGTCGCCGGCCTGCAGCGGAATCTGGGCGAGTCGGCAACGCGAGAGGAGGTGCATCATGACCGCGGCTTGGTCCAGGCTGGCCCGAACATGCGCATCGGCATTTGCCAGGGCCTTGACGCCACGGCCGTCGGGCTCCACGAGCGCCGCCTCGTAGACGTTGAACTTGATGCTGCGGAAGTCGGCGGTGCCCAACGCGGTCTGGTCCTGCGACCAGGGCCAATTCGGGGCGACCCCCTCAGGATCCGGCCCCGTGGCGCCGGGGCGCCAGGCCCTGGCGGTACCCTCGGTACGGCTGATGCTGTCGTCGGGGAACACGCCCCATTCGCTCCAACGCCGCCAGCGCAGTTCGTCACAGGGGAGCGCCAAGCGCGTGCGCATTCCAACCTCGCGCAGGTTCGTACCGTGGCCGCTGTAGCCGTAGTCTGTACGCACCGTTGTCAGGCCGTCGCGGGCGATGAGCCAGGTAACGCTGCCAGCGAAGTCATCGTAGTGGTCCCTGACCGTGATCGCCAAGCCCTCGGGGCGCTCCAGGATGTCCACCTGATCGACCCCGCGACTGGCGGCCTTGGGGAGCACTTCGTAGGGCTCTGCGTTGGGTCCGGCCAGGTCACCGAAGTCGTAGCGGGTCAGATGCAGGGCGGGGAACTGCAGAATGACTGCCGTGTGTTCCCGAGCCTCCGGGTCGAGGTCACCCGTGCGGCGGTCGAACACGAGCCCGAAGCCCTTGCCGCGGATGATCACCCGCCTGCCGTCGTCCTGCCAGTCGGGGGCCCCGGCCTGCGGCCTGGGCACGAGCACGGCCACGGGCTCCCCCAGCCGGAACGCCGCAGCGTTCACCAGCCGGCCCGCCGCATCCCAGCAACGCACGACCAGCGTCTGCCCGGGCCGGGCGCCAGTCAACTCCGGGAACGTGATCTCGCCCGCGGACCGGGGCGGCAACGCGGCCTCGACGATGCCGGTCTCGCCACCCCTCTCCCAGGTGAAACGCAGCTCTCGCAGGTCCGTGAACGAGTAGCGGTTCTCCACCGGCAGGCGCACGGCGGCACCGGGGCGAACGTCCAACTGCCGTTTTGGGAACCATACCGGCGCATAGATCAGCTTCGCCAACCACCACTCTGGCTTGGGCCGACGCCAGGCATCGATGAGCCCCCAGAAGCCATGTACCCAGGAGTACCCCGCGTGGGTCCCGTCGGGGAAGTAGAAACTGTCGTCGTGAGACGCCCAGATCATGCCCCCGGCCAGCCGTCCGGAGTTGTGGATGGCGGTCCAGGCGCCTGGGGGAGTGCCGGGTTTGAGCGGCGGCAGAGCGGAACCCGCGGCACACTCCTGGGCATAGGCGGAGGCCGGGTCGGAGTGGCCGTGCCCCCACAACTCGCGCAGGCCCGGATCGGTCATCACGTCGACCTGTTCGTGACAGACCGGGAAGTTGTACTCGCCGAAGACCAGGGGCTGGCGGACCTCCGGCGCCACGGTCTCGTACGGCCAGGTGGGATAGTGCCGGTTCGCCAGGTCGAACTGGACCTCGAACTCCCCCTTGCTGAACGGATGGTTGAAGGTCGTCAGCCGCGACGGATCCAGCTCTTTGACCAGGCGGTTCGAGATCAGGAACGCCTCATTGAGGTGCGACTCGTTGGCCACGGACCAGAACAGCACGCTGGGGTGAGAGTTGTAGGTGTCCAGCATGGCCGTCGTGGGCGTGAGGATCTGCCAGAGGTTCTCGATGTCCTCCGTCGGCGCCACCCAGCAGAACGGCGCCTCCACTTCCACGTACATCCCGATCCGGTCGGCGGCGTCGACCAGCTCCTGCACCGGCGGGTAGTGACTGGTCCGGATCGTATTCAGGTTGGCCTGTTTCAGCAGCTCAACGTCGGTGACCGCGTGCTTGGCGGTGTCGGCCCGGCCGCTGCGGGGATCGATCTCGTGATGGCAGGCCCCGGCGAATTTGACCACGACGCCGTTGACGTACACCTGGCTCCCGCGGACCTCCACCTTGCGGAAGCCGATCTTCCGGTCGATCCGCTCCAAGGTCTTGCCGTCAGCCACCAGCGAAAGCTCAAGTCCATAGAGATGCGGTTGCTCCGCGTTCCACTTAAGCGGGTTCACGAGGTGGGAGACGAGGGTCACTTCGCGGGCGCCGGGAGCGAGGTCGCCAACGGCGAGGAGCGGCTGGCTGTGCTCCACACTCTGGCCATCCGGCGCGCTGAGCGCGAGCGCCAGGCGGATCCCGCCCGCGGTCGCGGGTCCTGGGTTGTCGAGGGTCAGCACAAGCCGCAGATCGGCATCGCGGCAGACCGCGTCGAGGTCCGTAAAGAGCTTCAGGCTCTTCACGTGTACCCGCGGCAGGGCGAAGAGGCTGACCGCGCGGTCAATGCCGCCCAGACTATGGAAGGCGTACGCCGACGAGCAGGAGAGTTGCTCGGAGACGGTCGCCACCTTCATCTCCAGATCGAGCCGGTTCGGCGCCCCCGGTACGGCCGCGTCGGTGACCTCCCACTCGACGGGCGTGAAGAGGGCCTCGCTATAGCCCAGACGCTTGCCGTTGAGCCAGTAGGTGGTACCGGCATGGATCGCTTCGAAGCGCAGGAAGAGGCGGTAGCCGGACCACTCGGGCGGCACGACAAACACCCGCGCCATGGCCACCGCCTGCGCCAACGGCACGTCGAAGCCCTGCTGGCGCCACTGTCCAGGCACGCGCACATCGTGCCAGCCCTGGCCGTTCAGATCGGCGGCCCCGGGCTGGATCTGGCTGACGGGGCTGAAGCGCCAGGTTCCGTCCAGCGGCAACTGCGCCGTCGGCAGGCCAGTCACTGCAGCCGGCTGCGGTCGGTAGGTCACCGGCGCCCAGGCGCGCCGTTCAGCGGGCACCGTGTACGAGGCTTGGCGCCCGGCCGCGGCAGCCCTCACCTCCATGGGGTCTGCCGCGGGCAGCGGCGGGCCGCCTGCGGCGAAGCGAAACACGCCCGCCGCGCCGGCCACGGTCTCGGCCACCGGATTCGGCGGGTTGCCCCGGCGCAAGGTCACCGTCGCGCCGGGCACCCCGGCACCGCGCAGATCCACCACGCGGCCCAGCAGCGTGGATTGCAGTTCCCAGACCGAGACCACCTGCAAGGCGCCCGCCGGCGGCGGCCCATCGGCCCACAACTCCACTTCAGAGACGGTGGCGTTGACCTCGCCATGGATGCGGATCTCGAGCACCAGGCGCCCCTCCTGCAGCAGCCCGGCAGGGACGCGCACGCTGACGCGGATGGCGCGACCCTTGGGCAGCGGCAGCGGCGGGTGCACCTGTACGCCGTTCGCCCACAGGCTCTGCACGCGCTTGTAGACCTGGTCCGTCGCATAGGTCAGGGTCAGCGCATAGGACCGCTGCGGATCCAGGTCCGCGTAGACCAGAGCCAAGGCCTTGTAGCTGAACGCGGCGCTGCGTGCCCGCAGATCGCCGTCATTGTCATGCGTGCCGTAGGTAAACAGGTACGTATCACCGACCATCTGCAGGTGGGGCTGCGAAGTGGCCACGCCGCAATCATCGTAGGCCTGCAAAGTGTAGCCCGCGGGGATCGCCTCGATGCGCTGGTCCACGACATCCTCCCCCGCCGCGGCGGCGACCGCCACGGCCGCCACGACTACGATGAGTACACGAACCCACATGGCACCGCCCCCCGCTCGTGTCCGGCGCGCGTCACCGGCCGGGGGCCTGGCCGGCGCCGACCCCCGACATCTTGAAGAATAGCGCGCGCCCGGAGCGCCCGCAATGGCCGCTGTCGGTTCCACGATTGCGAGCCTTGACGCAGGCCCTCCGGCTGAGTAAGTTTGCGGCACCGGTCTGGAATCCGGCAGCGGGCCCCGCGGGGGCCTGCGCAGGGGTCGCTGAACCTCCCGCTACGACCGAGCACTGCAGGACCATGGCCAGAAAGCCCAAACGCCGCATTCTCACGGGTATCGAGATCGGGACCAGCACGATCAAGGTGGTCATGGGCGAGTTCCGCCCGGACGACAATCTGGCCATCGTCGGCTTCGGGCAAGCGCCCTCGCAGCAGGTGCAGAAGGGCGATGTGCTGGACGTGGAGACGGTGCTGGCCCAACTGGCCCTGGCCGTCAGCGCGGCCGAGAACGCCTCCGGGCTGGCCATCGACGGGCCGATCTTCGTCGCCGCCACCGGGGCGCACATCCGCCCGGTGATCGCCGTCGGGCGCACCATGATCCAGGGGCCTGGCCACACGGTGACGGAGGAGGACGTGGTGACGGCGGTGCAGTGCGCCCGCAGTTACAGCCTGCCCCCGGACCAGAAGATCCTGCACACCTGGGACCGCAGTTTCCAGGTGGATGACGGCGCTAAGGTCAGCAACGCGCTGGGGCGGGTCGGTGACTGGTTGGCGGCGGAAGTGCTGCTCATCGTCGGGCAGCACAGCCCGCTCGAGACCACCTGCGCGATGGTCCAGGAACTGATGGGGTGCCGCGCCCGCGACATCGCCTTCTCCGGCGTCGCGGACTGCTTCGCCGCCTTCGGCAACGAGGACGCCGAACTGGGGCACCTGCTCATCGACATCGGCGCCGGGGTCACCGAGTTCGTCGTCTACCAGGGCAACGGCTGCTATGCTGCCGGACAGATCAGTGTCGGCTGCGATCACATCGCCAACGACCTGTCGATCGGCTTGCACCTGCCGCAGGCGCGCTGCAAGATGCTGGTACGCCATCTCGCCAACGAGGGCTGCTCGGTGGCCCTCGCCAGCGAAGACCGGCAGCGCCTGATCGACGTCCGCACGGGCTCCGGGAGCGGTCGCCGTGTGTCCTGCGCGAGCATCGAGAAGATTATGGCGCTGCGGCTGGGCGAACTCTTCCACGTCATCCGCGACCAACTGGACCGGCACCACGCGCTCGACCGCATCGGCGGCGGGGTGCGTCTGTGTGGTGGCGGGGCTCTGATCCCGGGGGTGACGACCCTGGCCCGCGGTATCTTCGGTATGCCGACCGAGGTCGCCCGCCCCCGCCTTCTCAGCGGCTCTCCGGATATCCTTGATGCACCGCACTATATGACGCCTGTAGGCCTGCTCCGCTGGGGCCGATTGATGCTGGAGATCGACGGCGAGGAAGAGGTCCCGACCTGGCGCCAGCAGTTCCTGCTTGAGGCCCGCCGCTGCGTCGGGATCTTCAGAGACTCCTTCACCCTGTGATCAGGCAGACCGCCATGGCAGACACCCCGGCCAGTTCCAGCGACAAGCCCGTCCTGCTCATCGGCGTCGGCCGCGGCGGTAGTCGCATCGCGGACATCGTGCGCTCCACCTGCGCCTTTCCAGGCCTGAGTGTCGTCGCCGCCGATACCGACCTCGCCAGCCTGGGCGAGGTCCACGTCGATCGCGCCCTGCAACTGGGCGAGGCCTGGGCCCGCGGCGAGGGCTGCGGCGGCGATACGGAACTGGCCGACCGGGCCGCGTCTGCCTCACTGGAGAGCTTCCGCGCCCTGCTGCAGGACGCGCGCATGGTCTTTGTGACGGCCGGACTGGGCGGCGGCATCGGCAGCGTCGCGCCGCGGCTCCTGGCGCGCCTGGCGCGTGAGTGCGGCGTGCCGCTGGTCCTCGTGGTGACCACGCCGTTCTCCTTCGAGGGCGCCAAACGCGCGCAACTGGCGAAACAGGCGCTGGAGCTGCTGCGCGCTGAATCGGCGGCCGTCATCGCCGTCCCAAACAGCCTCCTCTTTGCGCGCCTTCCCCCCGATACGGGCACGCCCCGCGCCTTCGAGATCAGCAGCACGCAACTGGCGCAGGCGGTGGCCGGACTGGCACGCATCTGCAGTGCGAAGGGGCTGCTGGTGGCGGACCTGGCGGGGGTTAAACGCATCGTGCGCCGACCGGGTTGCGTCTGCAGCGTGGCCATGGGACACGGCCAGGGGCCAACCGCCTGCGCAGACGCGCTTGCCGCCTTCCTGGCCAGCCCTTTCATCGGGGATGCCAGCCAGTGGCACGGCACCGATGCCGCCCTGCTCACCTTGCTGTGCGGGGACGATCTGCCCTTCGCAGCCGTCACGGAATGCCTGGAGAAGGTCCAGACACACCTGCCGTCGCAGACGGAGGTTCTGGTGGGGGCCTACACCGACCCACGCCTGCAGGGACAGGTGCAACTCACCGGACTCCTGGTGCGCAGCGGGACGGCGAAGGCCGAGCATCAACCTGACCTCCCGACGAACCCCAAACCCGGGGTGGCGACGGGACGGCGGCGGCCGCGCCGGACGACTCCCGCCGAAGGCACGCCAACCCAGGCAGCGCTGCCCTTCCCGGAACAGCAACTGGGGGTCTTCGCGGCCTCCCCGCAGCCCACCTTCCACAACGGCGAGAACCTCGACATCCCCACCTTCCAGCGCCGGAACATCGCCGTCGATGCCGGTGAGAGTATCGTGCTGATACAGGCCGTGCCGCAGGCCGGCCCCCCACGCCGTCAAGCCGAGGGCGACCATGTACATACCGTATCCTGAACGCTACGCCACCATGCCCTATCGGCGCTGCGGTCGCAGCGGGCTGATGCTGCCGCCCATCGCGCTGGGCCTGTGGCACAACTTCGGCGGGGTCGACACGCTGCAGAACAGCCGCGACATGCTGCTCGGGGCGTTCGACCTCGGCATCACCCACTTCGATCTGGCCAACAACTACGGACCGCCGCCGGGCAGTGCCGAGGACACCTTCGGCAAAGTGCTCCGGGACGACCTGGCGGCACACCGCGACGAACTCATCATCTCCACCAAAGCCGGCTACCGCATGTGGCCTGGCCCCTACGGCGAGTGGGGTTCACGCAAGAACCTGCTCAGCAGCCTGGATCAGAGCCTGCAACGCCTGGGCGTCAAGTACGTCGATATCTTCTACAGTCACCGCTTCGACCCCGATACGCCCCTCGAAGAGACCATGGGGGCGCTGGACACGGCCGTACGCAGCGGCCGGGCCTTGTACGTCGGCATCTCCTCCTACCAGCCCGAGCAGACTCGCCAGGCAGCCGCCATCCTGCGCGCGCTGGGCACGCCCTGCCTGATCCACCAGCCCTCGTACAGCCTGCTCAACCGCTGGATCGAGAATGGCCTCCTCGAGACCCTGGGCACCGCCGGCATCGGCTGCATCGCCTTCTGCCCCCTGGCTCAGGGCCTGCTGACGGACCGCTACCTCGAGGGCGTGCCCACCGACTCCCGCGCCGCCAAGCCGCATGGGTTCCTGAAGCGTGAACACGTGACGCCGGAGAAGGTGGCCACCGTGCGCCAGCTCAACGAGATCGCCCTGGCCCGCGGCCAGACCCTGGCCCAGATGGCCATCGCCTGGGTCCTGCGGCACCGCACCATGACCTCGGCGCTGATCGGGGCCAGCCGCCTAGCACAGATCCGGGATTGCGTCGGCGCCCTCCAGAACCTGTCGTTCTCGGTCGAGGAACTCGCCCGCATCGACACGATCACCGGACGCAGCGCATGACCCACCGGCGCAATGCCCTGACCCGACTCGGCTTCGGGACGCTGACCGCCCTCATCTGCCTGCTGCCGTTACTCCGGGCCGAGGAGGCCAAGGACCCCGATCCCGCGCGCTTCGCGGGCGAGATCGAGGCTTTCCATTCCTGGGATGCCCGAAATGCCATCCCCGCCCACTCCGTGCTGTTCGTCGGCAGTTCGACCATCCGCCTCTGGCGCACGGCGGAGTCGTTCCCGGACCTGCCCGTCCTCAACCGCGGCTTCGGCGGGGCGCAGTTCTCCGATCTCCTGCACTTCCGCCAAGACGTGCTCCTCAAGATCCCGGAGCCCGCCTGCATCGTGCTCTACTGCGGTGACAACGACATCGCCGGCGGCAAGACGGCAGACCGGGTAGCGCAGGACTTCCGGGCCTTCGTGGCCGCAGCCCAGCAGGCCTTCCCGCACACGCCGCTGATCTACCTGGCCATCAAGCCCAGCCGCAGTCGCTGGGCGATCTGGCCCGAGCAGCAGCGCGCCAATGGGCTGATCGCGGACCTCTGCCGCGCCGACCCCCGACTGCACTTCGCCGACATCGCCCCGCCCATGCTCGCCACCGGCAATCCGCCGGCAGAAACCCTGTTCGCCAAAGACGGACTGCACCTCAACAACGAGGGCTACGCGCTCTGGACCCGGCTCCTGCGACCGCTCATCGACCAGGCGCGGGAAACCCCGGCGCCGTGACCCGGACCCGGGGCCGGGCCGCGAACCGAACACGTCATTCCAGGAAGTGAGCATGGAGAAGTTACGCACGGCGGCCGTCCAGTTTGAGAGCGTTCAGGCGGACAAGGACGCCAATTTCCGGATCATGGCGCACTTCGCGGCCGCGGGACAGGCGCAAGGGGTTCAGCTCATCGTCTTCCCGGAGGCCTGCATCACGGGCTACTGGTTCGTGCGGAATCTCAGTGCCGCCCAACTGGAGGCCCTGGCCGAGCCGATCCCCGATGGCCCGAGCACCCAGCGCCTGCTCAGGCTGGCGCGGCAGCACCAGGTCATGCTGGGCGCTGGTCTCTTCGAAACCGGCGACAACGGCGCCTTCCACAACAGCTACGTGGTGGTGACCCCCGAGGGCGTGGTGCATCGGCACCGCAAGCTGCACGCGTTCGAGCATGCGCGGGTGGTCAGCGGCTCGGAGTACACGGTCTTTGACACCGGCTACGGGTGGCGCCTGGCGGTGCTGATCTGCTACGACTGCAACATCACCGAGAACTCACGGATGGTGGCGCTCCAGGGCGCCGACCTGCTCCTCGCTCCCCACCAGACCGGCGGCTGCAGAACCCGCAACCCGCACCTCATGGGCCTCATCGAGCGGCAGGTCTGGGACCAGCGCCGGGACGACCCGCAGACCATCGAAAACGAACTGCGCGGCGAGAAGGGACGCGGCTGGCTGATGCGCTGGCTACCCAGCCGCGCGCATGACAATGGGCTCTTCCTGGCCTTCGCCAACGGTGTCGGCGTCGACGACGACGAGATCCGTACGGGGAACGCCATGATCCTCGACCCCTATGGCCGCGTCCTCACCGAGACCTGGCGCGCCGGTGACGAGATGGTGGTCGCCGACCTCGATCCGGCCCTGCTTGAGCACGCCACCGGCCGGGAGTGGATCCAGGCCCGGCGTCCACAGCTCTATGGACCCCTGGCCGTGCCCACGGGACGCGAGCGCGATGCGCACCAGTTGAAGTTCGAGGAGTAGAGCCGGGGCCTGCCACGGCAAGCCCACGTCACGGCATGACGAACTCGTGCTCCGGGTGCTTGACCGTCAGCACCGGACAGGGCGCCTTGCGCACCACCTTCTCGGCGACACTGCCCACCAGGGCATGGGCCAGCCCCGTACGGCCGTGGGTACCCATGACGATCAGGTCGACCGCGTGCTGGCGGGCCACCTCGATGATGCGCGGGAAGGGGTTGCCCTCCTCCAGCAGCCAGTCCGTATGCGGCAGGTCCTGGCGCACCGCCGCCGTGATCGTGGTCAGGTTCTGCACGCAGGCTTCTCTCTGGCGCTCCAGGATGTCGGCCGGCAGGACGGCATCTGGGGCCAGGTAGCTCAGAGGAAGCTCAACGACGTGCAGGAGAAGCAGTTCCGCGCCGTTCGCCTGCGCCAGGGCGCGGGCGTAGAGCAGGGCGTGCTCGGAATTCTCGGAGAAGTCCAGCGGACAAAGGATCTTGCGGATCGCGATATTCATGGTCGTCTCCCACTGAGCGGACCGCTTTGGGCCGAACACCCCCCGGGCAGCCGACACCCATCGGCACCGGGTTCCCTTATCCCTTTCGACACGGCCAGCGAGGCCAGGGTTCAGTGTAGGTTGGGATCATCGTCATCCTGTGAGGCTGCGGCGGTGGCAGCGCTGAGCCCCAGCGCCTCATCGAGTTCGGCCTGGACATCGCCCGTGCGGGGCGCCAGGGCCGCGAAGTCGAAGAGCCGCCGGTCCAGCAAGTGGGACGGATGCACCCGCCCCACGGCTGCCAGCAGGGAGTCCCGGACCTGCGGGATCTCCGCCTGCAGCGCGTCGAGAAGCCGCTTCACGCGCCGGCGTCGCAGGTTGGGTTGGGATCCGCACAACGTGCAGGGCACGATCGGGTAGGCTTGCTCGCGGGCAAACTCCGCCAGGTCCGCTTCGTAGCAGTACGCCAACGGTCGGATCACCGTGTTACGGCCGTCATCACTGCGCAGCACGGGGGGCATGGCAGCGATCTTACCGCCGAAGAACAGGTTGAGCAGCAGCGTCTCAATGATGTCGTCGGCGTGATGCCCCAGGGCGATCTTGCTGCAGCCTTCCGCCACGGCCGTGTTGTAGAGGATGCCGCGCCGCAGGCGCGAACACAGCGAGCACATGGTGGCACCCTCGGGGATCTTCGCCTTGACGACCGAGTACGTGTCCTGCTCGATGATGCGGAAGGGCACTCCCAGCCGGCTGAGGTAGTCCGGCAGAACGTGAGCGGGGAAACCCGGCTGCTTCTGGTCGAGGTTGACCGCCAGCAGCTCGAATCGCACCGGCGCCCGCCGCTGCAACTCCAGCAGCAGCGTCAGCAGGGCGAAGCTGTCTTTGCCCCCGCTGAGACAGACCATCACCCGGTCGCCATCGGCGATCATCTGGAAGTCGCAGACCGCCGCGCCCGCGCTTCGGCGGAGCTTGAGTCCGAGTTTCCCCGCGGTGTTCATTCGGTCACGGCCTCCAGGCGCAGAGCGTCCACGTAGTACACGCCGCCGGGCTGATCGGCAGCGCAGAAGCCAAACCAGGAGAGCTGTCGGAACTCCGGGCTGGCATAGGGCAGCGCGGCAAACTCCTGCGCCGCCCCGGTGCCCGGGGTGAGGGTCAGGCGGTACGAGGGCGAGGCGCTGGTCGCCATGCCGGGCGTGCCGAGGTCCAGCCGCATCTCGACCTGCACCCAGGCACCCAGCGGGACCTGGGTCAGGGTCCGGCCGGCGGCCTTGACACTGCCATCGGCCGCAAAGGTGAGCACGGGGCCGTCCCGGTACTCGCCCTGGCCGGGGGCGTAGTCACGGAGGCTGATCGTGAACTCGGCCGGGGTCGCGGCGCTGTTCCGCACCGCGCAGGCAAAGCGCACAGCACCCGCGCTGTGCGGCCGCGCCGCGCGGAAGCAGTGCGGTTCCCAACTGAACGTCAGCCCGGGCACCTTGGTCACCTGCAGGCAGTGCTTCCCGCCCGCGGCCAACTCAGCCGTGACCTGCATCAACTCAGGCCGTTCGTCCACGAAGTAGGTCAGGCTGGCTGGCCGCTCACCAGGCGCCGTCGACTCGAAATCCTCGCTGAAGGCGCGCGGCGGGGGCGGCGGCGGGGGCGCTGGCAACTCCGGCAACGGCGCCCGCGCGACCTGTCTCGGCGCCGCCACCCAGGCGGCCGCGCCGTAGAGCCCCGCCTGGCGGACGTCGATAGGCTGGAAGCCCAGCGCCAGGGCCGGCGAGGTCGGCTGCAGACGGAAGTCGTAGCCCGCGGCATCCACGAACTGCGGATCGGCAATCCGCGAATCCTGGTCGCGACCCGTGGCCTGCCAGGCGGCGAAACTCACGCCCGAGAAGCTGGGTTCCTGGCCGGAGACGTCCCAGTACAGGTTGCGGCGGAACTCGGTCTTGCACGCCATCGGGTTGTAGTGGTCCGAGGTCGCCTGGCCGCCGCTGGAAAGCACGATATTGCCCTCGAAGGTGTAGGACACATGCTCCTCCGGCCGGGCACAGGTGACCGGGCTCTTGAGCGCGAAGGCGAAGATGTTGTTGCGCGCCAGGTTCTCCTTGCCGTAGTGCTGGTGGAAGGGGATACCGACGTTGTAGACGATGTTGTTCTCGTCGAGAATGCCGGTCGAGCCCTCGTCGTGGTAGATGCCGGTGCCGCCCTGGGGCATCAACGGCGTCGGCACCACGTCGTGCACGAGGTTCCCGCGAATGATCGTACCCGGCGAGATGCCCAGGGTGTAGATGCCGCCGCCGTCGCTGAAGAAGCCGTTGCAGATATGGTGGACGTGGTTGAAACCAATCAGGTTATGGTGCGCGGTACTGGGCGCGTATCCCCAGGAGTGGCCGACCGAGATGCCGAGGTGATGGAAGTCCGAGATCTCGTTGTGCGTCACCTCGTTGTACGACGACTTGCCAATCCACACACCCTGGCTGCCGCGAAAGAGGTTAGAGCCGTCGTGGATCCAGTTGTTGTCGAGGATGTTGCGTTCTACAAGAAGGGCCGGCGTATCCGCGAACTCGCGCGGGCCGATGAAGACGGCGCTGCCACCGAGGTCGTGGATGTGGCAGCGCCGGATGGCGTTGTCGCTGCAGCCGCGATCCAGCCAGATGCCGTTCTCCCCCGCGTGCGCCAACTCGCAGTCCTCCAGCACCGAGTGCCGGAGGCCGAGGGCCGCCACCAGTGGCAGCCGCTCCGTGGCGCCCTGCTGGTCCAGGGGCATGTCCGGCGCGATGTAGGCGTCGGTATGCTGGAAGGCGAGGCCCTGGAAACGCAGGTACTCGACGAACTGCCCCGCCGCCGGGTCGCCCCGGAAGCTGAGCAGCGTCTGCCGCACCACCGGCGCCACGACCGCCGCCGTGGTCATGTCCTCCCCGGGCAGCGGCCAGTAGGTCAGGACCCCCGTACGACGTTCGAGATACCACTCGCCCGGTTGGTCGAGGGCCTCGGGGACGTTTTCCACGTGGTAGCGCGTGTTGTACTCCCACCAGTAGCCGATCGGCCAGGTCGAACGGGGGGTCAGGCGCACGGTGCGCTCCACAGGGTCGACGGCGGTGATGAAGTGCACCGAGGTGGTCCAGGAGTGATAGATGACGATCAGCGCATCCTCCGGGTTGCGCCAGGCCGCGATGTCGCCGTCGCGGTAGCGGAACCCGCGCATGGCCAGCATCTCGGGGTCGGACCAGACCTTGGCGCGATCGATCGGCGCCAGAACGTCCGCGGTGTAGAGATAGCCCTGATTGGGCGTGCGCGCCCGGGTACGGCGCTGCCCATTGACGAAGAGCTGATGGAAATACCACGTCCCGGCCTTCACCGCGGGAACCTCCGTCGTCCACAGCGCCCCCGCGCCTGGCCGCCAGCCCGTGACGGGGCGACCGCCAGAGATAACCGGCTGCTCGCCCGGGTAGGCGGCATAGGTCACCGGCGCCTGGGCCGTCCCCGAGTCCGCCGCCGTGAACTCGATGGTCTGGTCGACGCGGTACGTGCCGCCGCGCACCTGCACCGTCAGCGCCGGCGCCAAGGGCTCGACGGCCCGCAGCCTACGGACCTCGTCCCGGGCCCGCGCCAAGGTCGCGAACGGCCCATCCGTGCCCGCGGCGTCAGCCTCGGGCAGTCGCCCGGACCAGGCGTCGTTGCCCTGGGTCGATACGTACAGCATGCCCTGCCCCTCCACGCCGTATGCGACCAGCCCCAACGCCAACCCCAGAACCGTCGCTGCCACTCGTCTCAGCGCCATCGCCAACATCCCCCGCCCCCGTTCCCGTGCTGCCACTCCTCCCCCGGCTCTTCTCCCTCCCTGCCGTGCGGACTCCGCACGGGTGTGCATACTGTGAGACCCCAGCGCCCCGCCGTCCAGCCGAACCCCGCGCGCGGGTGCATGACCAGATTGTCGGAAGGACGAAACCCGAGGGGAATTGCGCCTGCAGAGTGTATAAACGCCCATACTCGCAGTCACTCCTATCCGTGGAATCCGCGCTATCCGTGGTCAATCCGGCTTTCTGGAGCGGAGACAACACGGGGGAATCCACCACGGATGACTCGGAGGGCACGGATCAGACACGTCGCCATGATCGCCGCTTTCCTCTGCACCCTCACGTCTCGGCGGGCTGACCATCTTTCCCCCTATCGAACCGACACGAATGTCATGCACCCCCCGCACGCCACGAGGGTCTGGCTTGCGCCGCCACCGCGAATGGTATATCTTTCTTGATAGATATCATTGGAGACGTGCCATGACCACCGCTGCAGTGTTCAAGTCCGGCCGCAGCCAAGCGGTCCGCCTGCCGAAGAAGTACCGGTTCCACGGTCGCGAGGTCTACGTCCAGCGCACGCCCGATGGCCTGCTACTCACGGAGAAGGACCCCTGGGACCTCTTCTCCGAGGGCGTGACTGAGCTGTCTGCCGGCTTCATGGCGACGCGGGTCCAACCGCCGCTGGAATCCAGGGGGCTCTGACCATGGCCGCCGCCGTCTTCATGCTCGATACGGACACCGTAGTCTTCGTCGTCCGCGGGCTTAGGCAGCCGGGGCGCACTCCGGCCGGCAAGGCGGAGCGTATTGTGAAGCGCATCCGCCGGGAGCAGGCAGCCGGGGCGCGGGTAGGTGTCTCCGCGGTAACGGTCTCAGAACTCGAGTATGGCGCCTGCAGGTCAGCCCAGCCCATAGCCGAGCGGCGGGCCGTGACCAAGATCCTGGCGCCCTTCGAGCTCTTCGACTACGACGCGGTGATGGCACCCCGGCACTACGGCGAGATCCGGGCGCAACTCGACAGCGCGGGTATCCCCATCGGTGCGATGGACCTCCTCATCGCCGCCCACGCCCGCGCCCTCAGCGCCACCCTGGTGACCAACAACACCGCCGAGTTCACCCGCGTCGATAGCCTGCGCTGCGAGAACTGGGCGGAGCCGCCCACGGCGGGTCCTTGATCCCCTGCCCCGGCGTGGTATTCTGCTTCGAGTGCGAAGCTCGCGCATTTCGTTTCAGTATGCCCGGCGCGAGCCGGGCGCCCGGCTGGAGGCCGAACCCCTGCATGAACACGCAGCCGCTCTTCGGCCTTCCCTTCCTGGCCGCCCAGTGGGATGCCGAGTACCAGGACTACCTGGCGACGGGCAAGGACGCCGGAGTGCTCGAGCGGCTGTCGCGGTGGGCGAGCCGCGCCAAGCTCAAGGAGACCTCCTCCGAGGCGGCCTTCATCAAGCACTTCCTTCACGAGCTGTGGGGCTACTCTGTGCAGGGCGACCACGCCAATGGCTCGTACCACTGCCACCCACAATTCCCGGTGGCGCGCTCCGGCCAGAGCGGCGGCACGGGTGAAGCCGACCTGGCCCTGGGGCACTTTGGCACGGGCGGCGGCGGGCCAGGGACGCCGCAAGTCCTCTGCGAGTTCAAGGACATCACCTCGGGCCTGGATGCGCCACAGAACCGCAAGGGCAATTGCCGCAGTCCCGTCCAGCAGTGCCTCGACTACCTGCGCGAGGCGCGCTCCCGTCTGAGCGGCACGGAGTCCGTCGAGCCCCTCTGGGCCATCGCCACCGATATGAACGAGTTCCGGCTCTACCACGCCAGCCGCGGCCTGTCCCAATGCCAGCGCTTCTCCATCGTGACCGCCGGCAAGCTCGACCCGGCCGAACCCCTCACCGCCATGACCGAGTCGGCCCGCTTCCTGCGCTTCTGCTTCCTCAAGCTGTTCCAGCCCACGGCGCTCCTGGCCGAACGCGGCGACCCGTACCTGGCGAAGCTGCTCAAGAACCAACTGACCCACGAGCAAGCCATCGAGGAGGACTTCTACCGCGAGTATCGCGCCTACCGCGAGTTCCTCTTCAGGGCCTTGGTGGCCGCCAACCCCGCCTTCCCCGGTAGCCAGGGCAGACTGGTCCGCCTGACCCAGCGCTTTCTCGACCGCTGTCTCTTCCTGCTGTTCTGCGAAGACATGGGCAAAGCCCTCGCCTTCCCGCCCAACCTCTACCGCGACGTCCTCATCCGCTACAGCACCGACCCGCTCTACAGCGCTGACGACTCGGCCCCCTGGGATCGCCTCAAGGCCATCTTCCGGGCCATGGACAAGGGCGGCGCCGTCGGCCCGCACACCATCAACCGCTTCAACGGCGGGCTGTTCGAGGCCCTGCCCGAACTCGAAAACCTCCACATCCCTGCTCGCGTCTTCTGTGCCGCAGGCCAGGGCGAAGGCAATGCCAGTCTGCTCCAGCACCCGCTGACCCTCCTCGCCTTCTCGGCGAAGTACAACTTCGGCATCAAGAGCGCCAGCCGCGAGCGCGTCATCGACTTCTATGCCCTCGGCCGCATCTTCGAGCAATCCATCACCGAGCTGGAGATCATGGAGGCCGAAGCCGACGGGCGCCCGTCCCTCAACCTCCTCACCAAGCGCAAACGCGACGGCGTCTACTACACACCCGAGTGGGTCACCGGCTACATCGTCGAGGAGACACTCGGCGCGCGCCTGCGTGACCTCAAGGACCGCCTGGGGCTGACCCCGGAGCGGCGCCCCACGGACGAGGACGTCGAGCTCTACCGAGCCTTCCTCCAGGACCGCCGCCGCGCCGCCCCCGTCGCCGGCGCCTGGCTCACCGCCCTGCGCGACTACCGGCTCCACCTCAACCGCATCCGTATCGTCGACCCCGCCTGCGGCTCTGGGGCCTTCCTCATCCAGACCCTGGAGGGCCTCAAACGCGAACACCGGTGGGTCGTCGACGACGCCGAGCGCATCACCGGCCAGGCCGAGCTGTGGGATACGGACCTCGTGGTCAACGACATTGTCTCCCACAACCTCTACGGCGTCGACATCAACCCCGAGTCCGTCGAGATCGCCAAGCTCGCGCTGTGGATGCACACCGCCACCCGCGACAAGCCCCTGTCCAGCCTCGACCACAACATCCAATGCGGTAATTCCCTCGTCGGACGGGACTTCTACGCCCTGAACCCGCCAGGCCTGTTCTCTGAGGACGAGAAGGACCGGGTGAACGCCTTCGACTGGCGCCAGGCCTTCCCGGAAGTCTTCGCCGACGGCGGCTTCGATTGCGTGGTCGGCAATCCGCCCTACGTCAAGCTCCAGCACTTCCGCCACGTCCAACCGAGGGTCGCCGAGTACCTGCTCAACGCCAGACGCCCCGACGGCTCGCCCCTCTACCGCTCGACGCAGACGGGCAACTTCGACCTCTACCTTCCCTTCATCGAGAAGGGCTTGTCCCTGCTGAAGCCGGAGGGCCGCATGGGCTTCATCGCCCCGAGTCTGTGGACCCGGAACGAGTACGGCGACGGCCTCCGCGGCCTGCTGTGGGAACACCGCCGCCTGGACCGCTGGATCGACTTCAAGAGCTTCCAGGTTTTCGCGGAGGCCATCACCTACACCGCCATCCAGCTCTACACCGGCGCCCCCAGCGCCGCGGTGCTGTGCGCCTTCGCCCCGGATGGCGACCTGGCTCATATCGACTGGGAACGCCCCGAAGCCACCATCCCCTACGCTGAGCTGCCGCGAGCCGACGCCTGGAACCTTCTGCCTGACGCCGAACGCCGTCTCGTTGACCGGCTCAAGGCGGAGTGCCGCACGCTCGCCGACTCCTGCTCAGGCATCACCGTCGGCATCCAGACCAGCGCCGACCACACCTACCACCTCACCCGCCTGGCGCCGGGCGCCTACCGCACCGCGGGGGGCGACGAGGTCGCCCTCGAAGACGCCATCATGCGCCCACTGGTGTCCGGCCCGGAAGCCAAGCGCTACCAGCTTCCCAGGACCGACACCTACCTGCTCTTCCCCTACGACCTCTCCGGTGCGTCACCCCGCCTGTTCATACCCGCCGAGATGGCTGCCCGATTCCCGAACGTCTGGCAGTACCTGCTGAGTCACGAGGCTGAACTCCGGGCACGGGAGAACCGCAAATTTGACGACACCGCGTGGTACCGCTTCGGCCGGAACCAGAACCTGGATAAGCAGGAACTGCCGAAGCTCCTGGTCCCGAGGCTTGTCCTCAACCTCTTCTGCACGATGGATCTGCGCGGCGAATTCTTCCTTGACAACGTGGATGTGGGAGGCATCCTCGCGACCGAGGTCAGCGCGCTTCCGTACCTGGCGGCCATCCTCAACTCCCCCGTGGCGAACTTCGTCTGGCGGCGGATTTCGAAGCCATTCCAGAACGACTACGGTTCCGCCAACAAGCAGTTCATCGCGCCGCTGCCGATCCCAAACGCCACGCCCGAAGAGCGCCAGCAGGTTGCGGAGTTCGCGCGGCGCTTACAGGAACTGCACACGCATCGCCGTGACCTCGTGGACAAGCTGGAGCGGCGCCTGCAGAGTGCGCAGACCGTCGTTGACGAGAAGACTGCCGACTGGCTGTGGGCGGAGGTCGGCACGGTCACCACCTGGCGGGCCAGCCCGCTGGCGCCCGCTGGCCTATCCGCCCGCGAGCTGACCGCCTGGGCCAAAGCGAGAGTGCAGGCGCGGCTGGATGAACACCTGGCCGCACTGGATCCCCTGCTCCGGCCCAGTGCCCCGCTCGCCGTGGAAAACGACGCTGACGAGATCCGCGTGCAGATCAACGGCCGCACCGCCCTCAGCCGCTACGACCTTCCCGACACGCCGTTCGTGGCGGCCCAGTGGCGCCACGCCCTGCGCGACGCCCGCGTCACCGAGGCCTTTGACGGCAAGCGCCTTCTCGGTCTGCTCCTGGACCTCCGCCGCACTGACGATGCCAGTCTCATCCAGGGCATCCTCAGCCTTGACCGCGAGATCACGACGACCGCTGCAGGAATCGCCACGACAGAGAAGCAGCTCAATGCCTTGGTCTACACCCTCTACGCCATCCACGACCCCGCCGAGATCGCCATGGTGGAAGGACGGTAGGTCCAGGCCGCGAACGGGTCGCGGAAGCAACTGTTAAGCGTTACCTAATAGTTCGGACCGAGGGGCAGCGTCAGGTCTCCCGTACCGTCGAGGACTACAGCAAGAGAGGGCCTTGCAGAACTCCACGAGGAGCTCGCGGGGGATCAGCGCCAAAGGTGCGGCAATCCCTCAGCCCAGCCCAGCGGGCTGGGTTGAGGGCCCCCCTTGTCCGTAGCCCTCCTGTGAAACTCGACCTCAGTCGCGCGGGGGGCTCTGGCTTGTGCGGTTACGTGTGCACAGTCAACTCCTGGGTATGGGGGAGCATGCGCCTGCGCTGGCGACAAACTTTTCTCCTGTGCGAGATAGCCGTTGACGACGGCTTCACCAGTGAGCGATCCATGAGCGCAGGTGGCCATGCTGAAGGACGGGGAAGCCCGGAACCGGGCATCACCAGTGAGCTTTCGGCTTTGCCGCATGCCCCCGTAACACGGTCTGGTTTGTCGGATGCTTCGTTCATGCGCGGTGGTTAGGAGATAGCGATCAGGCCCTTGCGAGCGCTTCGGCAGTGCCCTCGGCAGGGACCAGATCCATCCCCAGTTGTCGGGCCCGGCGCTGCAGATTGCGG